>NZ_JBVKAK010000010.1:226778-264913 GCF_055639435.1 Streptomyces sp. NPDC039430
CGGGCTTCCGTGCCACAGCTCGCCGCCTCGGCCGCCGCCTCAGTCCATCAGCGCCAGCACCGGGCCCGCCGCCAGCAGTACGTACTGCGCCCCCACCGCGCCACCCCGCACGCCCCGCAGCATCGAGCCACCCGGCAGCGCCGCCGCGGCCAGGCCGATGAGCCCGGACAGGTGGAGGGACCAGAAGCCCGCGCCGATGTACGACCCCGCGACGCCGTCGCCCGGATCGACCGCGTCGGTCAGCGCGATGACGGCCATCAGGACGTAGCCGCCCAGCAGCAGCCCGAGACCGCCCAGCGCCCAGAGCCGGAGGGCGAGGAGGGCGCCGCGGTCGGCGGTCTGCTCAGGCGTGCGGGCGGGGGCCGTCGTCGTTGTTTCCATGCCCCGATGACATCACCGGGGCGTGGCGCCGCGCTTCGGCGCCCGTACTCACCCCGTACCCGCCGTCGTACTCACCCCCGAGCCGGCCTCCGCACGCTGCACCGGAAGGACGAGGGCGGAGTCCCCCTTGTCCGCCCCCGCGCCCGTGCGCCACGCCGCGAACACCAGCAGCCCCAGAGTGAACAGGGGGTACGGCGAGGCCGGCAGCTGCTGCCACCACGGCAGCCGGAGATCCAGATCGCCGTCGTGCGGCACGATCCAGAACGTGCGCGCCGTCCACACCACCCCGACCGCCGCCGCCGTACGGAACCGGCGCTCCGCGATCAGCACCGCCAGCAGCGGCACGCACCACACCCAGTGGTGCGACCAGCTGATCGGCGACACGAGCAGCGCGGTCAGGGCCATGACCAGCACGCCCCAGGTCTCCAGCCCGGCCCGTACGACGGCCCGCCGGGCGATCCACAGCCCGGCGACCGCCGTGGCCCCGGCGGCCACCGCCCACACCAGGCCCGGCTCCGCGGTGTGCAGGAAGCGCCCCAGCATCCCTTGCAGCGACTGGTTGTCGACGATCCACGCCTTGCCGACCCGGCCCGTCTCGAACAGGCGCGTCGTCCAGAACTCGCCACTCGCCTCGGGCAGTACGAGCGCCCCGAGCAGCACGGTGCCGGTGAAGGAGGCCAGGCCGATCAGTCCTGACCGTACGCGCCCGGTCACCAGCAGATACACGATGAAGACGGCCGGAGTCAGCTTGATGCCCGCCGCGACACCGAGCGCGAACCCCTTGCCGAGCGCCTGCTCGGGCCGCGACAGATCCCACAGGACGAGGCAGACGAGTGCGAGGTTGATCTGTCCGAAGAGGACGGTCTGGAAGACGGGTTCGAGCCAGAGCCCGACGGCGACGGCGGCCAGCAGCGGCACGGGCCCCGCGGGCATCCCCGCGAACCGCCAGGACAGCCGTACGAGCAGCGCCAGCAGCGCGGCGTTCCCGATGACGAAGACGACCTTGAGGGCGTCGAGGGGCAGCCAGGTGGTGGGGACGAAGAGGATCGCGGCGAACGGCGGGTAGGTGGCGGGAAGTTGCCACTGGGTGACCGTGAAACCGTAGAGATCGGTGCCGTCCACGACGGCAGCGCCTTCCGCACGGTAGACGAGTGTGTCGGCCATGGGGATGCGCCGGGCGACGCAGAGAGTGGCGAGTGCGGCCAGCGACAGGGCGAGCGCGCCCACTGCGGCGAGTGAACGGGGCGTCACGGTCCGGTAGGTCACGGCCGCGACCCTAGTGGATCAGAGGCGTTACTCAGCAGCGCGGCGGGACGGGGCGGCGCGCGAGTGGCGCGATACGGGTCGCGGGGCGCCGGCGGGCCTCGGTACGGGTCAGCGGCGCTTGATACCCGCCTCCTCCGCGTACTCCCCGAGGACGGCCACGTTGAACGCGGCGCTCACGAAGACCTTGACGGCGCGCAGCGCGTTGCCGAGGTGGTGGGCGTGGTGGGGGACGGAGCCCGTGGCGGTCGCGCCGGGGGGCTGCGAACCGTGCGGGGCATGGGCCGGGGTAAAGGTTGCGGTACTCATACATCCATGATGGGCACACGCGCCGGGTGAGGCATCGCCCTGCGGTGTGAGCCTCGCGCGAGGCCGTGTACGACTACGGTCCCGTGGCATCCCCTACGGGACGGAGGCCGCGGATGGCCCGCGGGACGGACGCGCTCCCGCCGCCCAGGACTCCCGCCGGAGGCCCCTGGCACCCGGCCCCGCGGAAAACCATTCGTCTCCTCGTCACCCGCTGGCTACAATCGCCCACCTTGCCCGCCTCCCTCGCGGAGCGCCGTCGTCCGGACGGAAACCGGACGGCCGACCGCCATGACGTGATTCCACGCCGAACGGCCACCGCGGCCCGTCGCCCGACGGGGTGCGGCCCGTCGGCCTGCGTAAAGCCCCCGGAGGCACCACCGTGTCCGCGCACGCCCCTGACCCCGCCACGACCCCCGCCGACGCCCCCCAGGACCCGCTTCTGGCGCGGGAACGCGCCCATCTCGCCGCTTCCCGCTCCGCCCTCCGCGCCATGCGCGAGGACGTCCAGGCGCTCGACATCCGCGATGTCACCGCGAACTGGGTCAACGCCGCCGTCCTGGAGGCCCAGATCGAGGACCGCGTCAAGGCGCTCGCCGATCTCGCCCACACCCCGCTCTTCTTCGGCCGCCTCGACTATCTGCACCCCGTGGGCGCGGCCGAGGCCGAGGGCGCCGAGGGCGAGCGCCCGCCGCCGGAGGCGGCTTATCGAACACTGCATATCGGCCGGCGCCATGTCCACGACGCCGACGGCGATCCCATGGTCATCGACTGGCGCGCCCCCGCCTCCCAGCCGTTCTACCGGGCCTCCAAGAAGGACCCGCTGGACGTCGGGCTGCGCAGGCGCTTCGGCTACACGGCCGGTGACATCACCGCGTACGAGGACGAGCACCTCTCCGACCCGGCCGAGACCGCGCGCTCCAGCAAACTGCTCCAGGCCGAGATCGAACGGCCGCGCGTCGGCCCGATGCGCGACATCGTCGCGACGATCCAGCCCGAGCAGGACGAGATCGTACGGAGCGGCCTCGGCGGTTCCGTCTGCGTCCAGGGCGGCCCCGGCACCGGCAAGACCGCCGTCGGCCTGCACCGGGTCGCGTATCTGCTGTACGCGCACCGCGAGCGGCTGGCCCGTACCGGCACGCTCGTCATCGGCCCGAACGCCTCCTTCCTCCACTACATCGAGCAAGTCCTGCCCGCGCTGGGCGAGTTGGAGGTGCAGCAGGCGACGGTGGACGATCTGGTCGCCTCGGTGGACGTACGCGGCACGGACCCCGCGCCGGCCGCCGTCGTCAAGGGCGACGCCCGCATGGCGGAGGTCCTCAGACGGGCCCTACGGTCCCACGTCACCCCGCCGACCGAGCAGGTCGTGGTCGTACGCGGCTCGCGGCGGTGGCGGGTACCGGCGTACGAACTCGAAGAGATGGTCGACCAGCTCCTCGCCCGGGACATGCGCTACGGCGCCGCGCGCGAGGCCCTCCCGCAGCGGATCGCGCACACCGTGCTCGTACGGATGGAGGAGGCGGGCGAGGCGCCGGACGACCGGGTGCAGGACGCGGTGGCCCGCAACCCCGCGGTCAAGGCGGCGGTGAAGGAGATCTGGCCGCCGGTCGACCCGGCGAAGCTGGTGCTGCGGCTGCTCTCCGACGCGGAGTTCCTCGCGGCGCACGCGGAGGGCGTCCTCACGTCCGACGAGCAGAAGACGATCCTGTGGACGAAGCCGGCGCGGAGCGTGAAGTCGGCGAAGTGGTCGGCGGCGGACGCGGTACTGATCGACGAGGCGGGCGACCTGATCGCCCGCACCCACTCGCTGGGACACGTGGTGCTCGACGAGGCGCAGGATCTGTCCCCCATGCAGTACCGCGCGGTGGGCCGCCGCTGCTCGACCGGCTCGGCGACGGTACTGGGCGACCTGGCGCAGGGGACGACGCCCTGGGCGACGACGAGCTGGGCCGACGCGCTGCGGCACCTGGGCAAGGCGGACGCGGTGGTGGAGGAACTGACGGCGGGCTTCCGCGTGCCGCGCGAGGTGATCGCGTACGCGTCGCGGCTGCTGCCGTCGATCGCGCCGGGGCTGGCGGAGGTGGCGTCGGTCCGGGAGTCGCCGGGCTCGCTCTCCGTACGGCCTGTGGCGGCGGGTGGTCTCGACGAAGCCGTCGTCACGGCCTGCGCGGAGTCGCTCGCGCACGAGGGCTCCACGGGCCTGATCGCGGCGGACGCCCGTATCCCGGCGCTGCGCGAGGCGCTGACGGCGGCGGGGCTGCCGTACCTCTCCCCCGGCGAGGAGACAACGGCCGAGGCCCGCCTGACGCTGGTGCCCGCGTCGCTCGCGAAGGGCCTGGAGTACGACTACGTGGTCCTGGACGAGCCGGCGGCGGTGGTCGACGGCGAACCGGACGAACGAACGGGGCTGCGACGGCTGTACGTGGCCCTGACGCGGGCGGTATCGGGCCTGATCGTCCTGCACGCGACGGACCTGCCGGAGGCGCTGTCGCCGCCGACGACGTAACGCCGTCCGGCGGGGGCGCGTGGTGCGGGTGCGCGTCGCCCCCGGGGGCGGCCCCGGAGGCGGCCCCGGAGGCGGCTCGCACGCTCGACCGGGCCCGCTCCGCTACGGTCCGGCTCGGCGGAAGCTATGACGCGGACGCCGAGACGCCGAGAAGACCGCAGGTGGCGAACTGTGGTGCCCGCGTACGCGGGGGTGTACCCGGGCGTACGGGCTCAGCCCAGCGGAAGTTCCGTCAGCATCACCGCGTACACCGGCGAGTCAGGGAAGGGCCGGCGCTCCCCGACTTTCCGGAAGCCCCAGGACTCGTACAGGGCTTGCACCCTGGGATGTTCCACATCCACCAGGAGGACGGCGAGATCCTCGTCCCGGGTTTCGAGCAGCACGCGCGTGACCAGCTCGGCGACGCCCTTCTTGCGCCAGTTCGGGCGCACGGCCAGCTCGGAGTAGGCGAACGTACGGGGCTTCTCCGGAGCGGGGTCGAGGTGTTCGCGCCACCACTCGCGGTCCGGGTTGGCCGGAGCGCCGTACGCGAAGGCCACTGGCTCGTCACCGTCGTATGCGATCACGCAGGCGAAGGCCGGGTTGCCGCCCCAGTGGTCCACGAACCAGGGGAACTTCTTCTTGAACTCGTCATCCCTGTCGGCGTCTTGGGCTTCGGCGTGCACGTCGATGATCGTCTGCCTGATCCGCGACAGGTCTTCGTGCGTGAAGTGTCGGACATCCAGCTCGGCGGCGCTCAAGCTCGGCTCCATTCGGATCGGTAGCGGTCTCCCCACTCTCTGGCGACGCTCGCGTCCGGCGCAAGGGTGATCAGGTCCCGGTAGTAGTCCCCGAGCAGAGACCGCATCCGGCCGGGCATCGGATTGCCGCTCATCAACTCGAATACGGTCGAGGCCGTGGCACATGCCTGGTCGATGTCGCGCTGGTGGAGTTGGGCCAGGGCGAGCCGGGTGGTCGCCAGAGCCCGGTTCCGCCGGAACTGAGCGGGGATCGCGGCCAGGGCCTGGTGGGAGGCGGCCTCGGCTTCCACGGGGTCACCGATCTGATCCCGGATGATGGCCGTCATGGCTGTCAGCTCGGAAGGGCCGTAGAAGGCCAGCCAGCTCGGACGGGGCTCGTCCAAGGCCGCTTTGCCCAGGGCCTCCTGGGCATATCCCAGGGACCGCAGGGCGGCCTGACGGTCACCCGGCTTGGAATGGGCGACGGCCGTACGGGCGTGAGCCAGGGAGCCGTACAAAGGGTTTCGCCGGGCGATGGCCGTCGCCTGGGCCGCGTACCCGGAGTCCACCGCCTCGCGTGGCGTCCAGGGCCATGAGTGCGTCCAGGCCGGAGCGGAGCCGGATCACGTCGGAGGTGCCCACAGAATGCGGGGAATGAGCGGGGCGACGACGGCCGCTGTCGTGCCGGTGGTCGCGGTGAGGAAGTTCCTGCGCCTCACGGGCTGCTCCGGAGTGGTGAAGGGGCATCGTCTTGGCGCCGGTGGGCTGAACCCCAGCTCCTCGGCGGTACTGCCGAATACTGCCTTTAACGCCTCACGCTGGCGGGTGTGCGGCCATCGCGTTTTTCCCGTGAGCCAGTTGCGAACCGTGCGGTCGCTCACCGTGCCCTCGTACCCGAGGGACATCAGACGGGCGTTGACCGCGTCGGCCAACTAGGCCTGGGTGTAGCCGCATTCACGCATGGCGCCGTTGAGGCTCTCATTCCCCTCCACGTACCCACCGTAGCCACCGGAACCCGATCGGTGAGCGGAGTCGCCCCGAATTTCCGGTCGGCGGGCAGCGGCGCGAGACCGATTCTTCCTGATCCCGCACCGTTGGCCGTCTTCTACTCGGACAGGACCGCTACACCCATGTGTATCGGCCACGCCGGAGTCACGCCGGGTCGTCCGCCAGTTCCGCCACTCCCGTGATGCGGTGCAGCGGGTACGTGCGGACCTCGTCCGCCGTGTGGTCGTAGCCCGTGACGTAGCCTCCCTCGACCCGGACCGGGGCGATGACGCGTTGGCTGGCCGCGCCGTCCGCGTTGACGTAGCCGATCCAGACCGCTGAGCCCGTCATGGCGGCGGCCTGGACCGTGGCGAGGGTTTCGGCGGAGGTGGTGCGGGGGAGGGCGCCGTTTCTGGAGGCCGCCGCCGCGGAGGCCAGGGCCGCCGAGCCGGAGCCGGAGGGTTCGGGGACCGGTTTGTGGACGACCGTGGCGGCCAGGTCGCCCGCGCGGATGGCCTTCACCGCCGCGCTGAGCAGCGCCGTGTCCGGGGTGGGGGGTCCGTCCGGGACCGGGGCGGGGGGCGTTCTGGGCGGGGTGCGGTGGGCGTGGGCGCGGGTGATCATCACGTCGCCCTCGGCCGACTCCGCGGCCGGTGCGAAGCCCATGACGCGCAGCCCGTCGAGCAGGGTCACCGCGTCGGCGTGGGCGGCCAGTACGGTCGGGGCGAGGCGGCGCAGCCGCAGGCCCTGGGAGCGCTTGTCGGCCAGGATCTCGTCGAGTACGGCCTCGTCGTCGCAGCGGACGTACGCGGAGGCCGCGCCGACCCGGAGGTGGCCGTGTTTGCGGGCCACGTCGTCGATGAGGTAGGCGAGCGGCTGGGGGACGGGCGTACGGCTGTGGTTCCTGAGGAAGTCGTGCAGGTCGGACGCCGACTGTCCGGCGTCGAGCGCGCGGCGTACGGAGCCGGGGGTGAAGCGGTAGACCGTCGCCCCGCCCTTCGACTCGACATCGGCCGCGATGGCGAGCAGTTCGGCCAGCGGACGCAGGAGCGGGCCCGGAGCCACGGCGGTCAGGTCCGCCTGGAGGAGGACGTGGTCGAGCGGTTCGGGGAGCAGCGGCGCCAGGGCGTGCGCTGCTCGCACGCCCGCCGCGGCCAGATCAGCGGGGGTGCGCACACCGTCCGCCGTCGCCGCCGGGTCGCCCGAGGCGTGTGCGGCGTCGGTGGCCGCCGGGGCGACCGAGGCGCGTGTGACGTCCGTGGCAACGGGGGTACCTGCGGCGTCCGGCGCCAGCAGCGCGCGCGTGTGCGACGCGAGCGCTCCCCGGCCCGTGATGCCCAGCATCTCCGCCTCGTTCAGCGTCCAGGCCGCCAGCCGCGCCCGCAGATCGTCATGCCGGCCGGTGCCGGACGCGCCGCGCAGGGGGCGTTCCCAGCGCAGTCTGGCGAGCAGCGATTCGGGGTCGGGGGCCGTGCCTTCGGGGAGGGTGGCGAGGAGGTCGAGGATCCGGCGCCGTACCTCGGGCGCCGCGCCGCGGTCCAGGTCGGGGCCGAGCGCGGCGAGCGTACGGCCCTTGGAGTCCTGGCTGCCGACCAGACCGGCCGTGCGGGTCGCCGTCAGCCAGGCCGTGGCGAGCCGGGCCCACCGCTCCGGGGCGGGCAGTTCCTGCCAGTCGTCGTAGGCGGGCGTCGGGGCGTACCGTTCGTCGGTCTCGCCGTCGGCCGCCAGCAGCCCCGCCGCGTAGGCGAGTTCGACCCAGAACGCGGCCACGGACTCGGTCACGTCGAGAGCGGTGGCGGTGCGCTTGAGGTCGCGTACGGACAGACCGCCTGCCCGCAGGACGTTCGGGCCGCCCTCGTTCCAGTCCTTGGCCAGCTCCTCGATGGTGGCGAGCGCCGTGTACGCCTGCCCGGCCGCCGTGTTGTCCACAACCTGTGGACGGGCGCCCGCGCTCGCATCCGAGGCACGGGGCGCGATGGCGGGCGCCACGGGCTCCGGCGTACGGTGCGCGCGCCCGGCGCGCAGATGCAGCGCCGCCTCGCGCGGCAGGACGACCGTGCGGGTGGTCGCGGGCAGCAGCAGCCCGCGGTCGCGCAGCCACTGCACGGGCGGGGTGGGGCTGGAGGTGACCTCGCCGTACGGCGGCCCCCACACCAGCCGGTCCAGCACCGACAGGGCCTCCACGGGGGCCGTGTCGAGCAGCGCCGCCATCCGCGTACGGTCCGTGAAGAGCGCGGTGAGCGAGGCCACGGCGGAGACCGGATCGTGGGTGGACGGCAGCCCGGCGGCGGTCAGGATCTCCTGGAGCCGGCCCGGCGACATGCCCGCGGTGGCCTCGGCGACCGTCGGGCCGAGCCCGGTCGGCGAGGGATGGGTGGGGGAGGGCGCGAGCAGCTCGCGGGCGGTGCGTACCAGCCGCAGCCGGTCGTCCGCGCCCCAGATCAGCGCCCGGTCGCGCAGCGTCTCCACCGCGCGGGGCAGGACCGCCTCGATATCCGGGTCGCCCTCGTCGCCGGTCAGCAGCGCGCGCAGCGTGTCGTACGACGCGGGCTCCGTGGCGACGGCCAGGGCCTCCGCGGTCTGGAGCGTGAACCGGTCGAGCCGTTCCAGCGCCCGTACGACGGAGGCGCGGGTGCCCGCGCGCGTCGCGAGCTGCGAGAGGTCGCTCGGTACGGGATTGAGCAGATCGGGGCGGGCACGCAGGAGCGCGACGAGCGAGCCGTCACCCTGGGTGCGCAGGGCCTCCGCGAGCGTACGCGGTGGCGTACCGCCGGTTCCTTCTGGCACGTGCGCCTCCTGGTCAGGCTTCGCGGGTCCCCATCCGTTCCACGTTAGCCCCTGGGAGGCGCTCCGCCCGCGCCCCCGGGCCACGGGGCGCCGCCGCGCCTTCTTCGTACCGGATGTTTCGTACTGGATGTACGGACGGATGTACGGGCGGACATGCCGGCGGAGGTGCGGGGCACCGCGCGCGGGTGCGTGCGGGCGCGTGCGGGGGCGCGGCGCGGAGGTACCGGGGTGGACGTACGGGAGTGACTTCGACACGATCGCCTACGGGTATCCGTCGTGATGGCGGCTGCCGGGCGTGCTTGTGCGGAGGACTGTGTGGGGATCGAGAGCGATCAGCTGGTCTATGACTATCTGAGCCGCGTGGGAGACGAGGCTCAGCAGCGGCATCTGCCCTCCGGGGACCGGATGAGGCTCGTGTCGTCGCTGCGGAACGAGATCGACAAGCAGCGCGGGAAGGCCGGCGGGGACAGCCCGGCCGCCGTACGCCGCATCCTGGGGCGGCTGGGGACACCGGACGCGGTGGTACGGGCGGCCTCCGAGGGCGCCTCGGGCGACGACGCCCCCGCCCGCGCGCCGGAACCGCGGACCGCGCTGCCGGAGCAGCGCGCCCGCCGCGTGAGGGGAGCCAGGAGACTGGTCATCCCGGAACAGGCGTCGGAGCCGCCCGCCCCCGCGATGCCCGCCGCGTCGCCGCCGCATCTGGCGGGCATGGACGAGCTGGGCCCGTCCGGCCGGCAGCCCGACTGGTGGCGGATCGAGACGGGGCCGATGAGTGCGGGCCCGGGGGACCAGGTGCCGGGGTTCGTGGGCGGGGTCGAGATCCCCGACATACTCAAGCCGCCGCCGAAGGAGAGGCCGGGCAGGACGGCGGAAGGCGCCGAGGACGCCGATGCCGCGGACGGCGCCGAGTCCGCCGAGTCCGCCGAGGACACGGCGGGGGACCGGGCGCGAGAGCCGGCACCGGGCGCGGGCCGTCGCCGGCTCCTCAGGCTGTCGCGGCGGAGGCAGACCGCGGAGAAGGGGGCCGGCGGACGGGCCGGCGGGCTCACTCACCCGTTCCTGCTGCTCGCCGCCGCGCTGCTGGTCGCCGGAGCGGTGTTCGGCTCCCTGCTGGCCCTGGGCGGCGGCTGGCTCCTCGCGTACGCCTCCCGCAAACTCTCCCGCGCCGAGGCGAAATGGGCGGTCTTCGGACTCCCCGGGATCTCGGCCGCCGGGGGGCTGCTCTGGATCTGGGGCCGGCTGGACGGCCGCTGGGGCGAGGCGATCCCCGAGGACGGGATGGCCGACGCCCTGTCCAGCGCCTGGCCGGTGGTGCTCCGTACGGCGGCGGTGGCCTCCGCGCTGTTTCTGGTCTGGCGTGCGCGACGGAAGCCGGCGGGGTAGGGCCTCGGGTCCGGGGGTACGGGCGCGGGCGCGGGCGCAGGTGCGGGTGCAGGCGCGTGGTGCGGTGCGGCGGGGTGCGTACCAGCGCGTACCGGTGTCCGGACAGACACCGTACGCACCCCCGTACGCACCCCGCCGCCCTCAATCAAGCCCTCACTCCACCTCGCGCTCGACCCGGATCCACAACTCCGCGTCCGCCCGCGCCCCGTCCTCCGACAGCCGCGTGCGCAGCAGCTCCGGGCCCGGCACGCTCCGGTACGGATTGGACGGGAACCACTGCGTGTAGACGTCCCGCCACAGGTACTGGAGCGCCCGCGGGAACTCCCCCGAGCTCTCGAAGACCGCCCACGTCCCGGCCGGGATCGTCAGCGTCTCCATCCCCTCGGGCGCGGCGGCATCGGTCACCACGCCGTGCAGATAGTCGAGTTCGGTGCCCTCGGCGCGGCTCTCGGCGAGGTCGTCGGTGACGGCGACGATCCCGCGCGGTTCCTGGCCGGAAAGCTCCCCGAGCTCCTCCAGCCGCTGGAGCGTCTCCCGGCCGAGGCCCCGGATGAACGAGACGATCGCCGGGTTCATGCCCTCGTGCACGAGCGGGACCCGTGTCTTGGGACCGACCACCCTGAACTCCGGCTTCTGGACCACTCGGTACCGCATATCAGCACTCCCTTCGACGATGAGGCGAAAGGACATCCGTGGCTGGGAGCGCAGCGTCGCGCCGGTGCGCCGGGCCTCGCCGGGACCGACGCCGTGCAGGGCGCGGAACGCGCGCGCGAACGCCTCGCCCGAGCCGTACCCGTACCGCACCGCGACATCGAGCAGCGTCCGCTCCCCGCCGAGCACTTCCGCGCCCGCGACGGTGAGCCGTCTGCGGCGGATGTACTCGGAGAGCGGTATGCCCGCCAGCGCGGAGAACAGCCGCCGGAAGTGGTACTCCGACGTGACCGCGATCCGCGCGAGTTCGGCGACCTCGATCCGCTGACCGAGATTGCGCTCGATGTGCTCCATGGCCTGGTTCAGCCGTTCCAGCATCACCGGACCTCCTTCCCTTACTGATCAGCCACGTTAGGGAGGGACCGCCCCACCGGACCCGGCAATCCGTGCCCGGTCCTGTCGGGTCGCGGAGGAGTCCGGGAGGCGCGGAAGAGACCGAGCGGAAACAGGGAAGAAGCCGGAGAGGAAGCCGGGAGGGTTACGAGGGGCCGGCACCAGGCCGGTACGGCGCGCCCGGCACCACCAGCGGCGATCCCGTCACCGGATCGGGTACCACCACCGACTCCAGGCCGAAGACCTCCCGTACCAGCTCCGCCGTCACGATCTCCCCCGGCCGCCCCTCCGCCACGATCCGTCCCGCCTTCATCGCGACCAGGTGATCCGCGTACCGCGCCGCCTGGTTGAGGTCGTGGAGCACGATCACGACCGTACGGCCCTGATCGTGGTTGAGGCGGCGGACCAGATCGAGCACCTCCACCTGGTGCGCGATGTCCAGGAACGTCGTCGGCTCGTCCAGCAGCAGCAGATCCGTCTCCTGCGCCAGCGCCATCGCGATCCACACCCGCTGGCGCTGGCCGCCCGACAGTTCGTCCACCGAGCGGTCGGCGAGAGCCGTCACGTCCGTACGCTCCATCGCGTCCGTCACCGCGCGCTCGTCCTCGTCCGACCACTGCTGCCACCAGTGCTGGTGCGGCTGGCGGCCGCGCGAGACCAGGTCCGCGACCGTGATGGCCTCCGGGGCGACCGGCGACTGCGGGAGCAGGCCGATGGACTGCGCGATCTTCCGGGTCGGGATCCGGGCCAGCTCCGTACCGTCCAGCAGCACCGAACCGCCGCGCGGCTTCAGCAGCCGGCCGAGCGCCCGCAGGGTCGTGGACTTCCCGCAGGCGTTCGGGCCGACGATCACCGACACCTGCCCGTCGGGAACGGCCAGGTCCAGTTCATGGACGACCGTGCGGTCCTCGTACGCGAGCGTCAGCTCGCGGGCGACGATCCTGCTCATGCCTTGCCTCCTGCGGTACGGCCGGTACGGCCGCGGACGATCAGCCAGATCAGATACGGGGCGCCGACCGCCGCCGTCAGGACACCCACGGGGAGTTCGGTCGGTGAGAACAGCCTGCGGGCCAGCAGATCGGCGAGGACGACGATCACCGCGCCCATCAGCGCCGAACACAGCAGCGGGATCTGCGCGGTACGGGTCATGCGCCGGGCGATCTGCGGAGCCAGCAGCGCCACGAAGTCCACCGGGCCCGCCGCACCCGTCGCGACCGACGCGAGCACCACACCGAGCAGGACGAGCCCGAGCCGTACGCGGCCCAGCCGTACGCCCAGCGCCGTGGCGGTGTCGTCGTCCAGCGAGACCGTGCGCTGCGCGCGCGCCGCCCACAGCACCGCGGGCACCAGCGCGAGCAGCAGCCAGCCGAGCGGCGCGGCGGCGTCCCAGCCCCGGCCGTTGAGGGAGCCGGTCATCCAGACCTGGGCCTGCTGGGCGACCAGATAGTCGCCCTTGGTCAGGAAGAGCGTCGTGACGGAGCGCAGGGCGATCGCGAAGCCGATGCCGATCAGCACGAAGCGTGTGGCGTGCAGCCCGCCGCGCCAGGCGAAGACGTACACCAGCGCCGCGGCGACGATGCCGCCGGCGACGGAGAGATAGGGGAGGACGGTGTACGAGGTGAGACCGAACGTCATCGCACCGACCGTGAGCGCGCTCGCGCCCTGGCTGATGCCGATGATGTCGGGACTGGCGAGCGGGTTGCGCGCCACGGTCTGGATCAGCGCGCCCGCGATGCCGAACGCGAGCCCGACCAGCAGCCCGACCACCATGCGCGGCAGCCGCAGGGTGCCGACCACCAGATCGGCCGAGGAGGTCTGTCCGAGAAGCACCTTCAGAACCTCGGACGGCGCTATGAAGCTCTCACCGACACTCAGATACGCCACGCACACGGCGGCCAGCGCGACGGCGAGCGCGAGTGCCACGACCGCCGCCCGCCGGTGCAGCAGGAACGAGGCGCGTCCGATCCGTACCCGCGCGTAGCCCGCCGGGCGGACCCCGCCGGCCCCGGCGGCGCGCTCCGGGGCCTCCTTGAGAGCCGTCGTCATGCCGGCACCGCCTTCCGGCGTACGAGAGCGACCAGGAACGGCACCCCGAGCAGGGCCGTCATCACACCCGCGGGGACCTCGCTCGGCGGGAACACGATCCGCCCGATGACATCGGAGACCAGCAGCATCACGGGGCCGATCAGGGCCGCCATCGGGAGCACCCAGCGGTGGTCCGAGCCGACGATCGCGCGGGCGATGTGCGGAACGGCGAGACCGATGAAGGCGATCGGTCCCGCCGCCGCGACCGCCACTCCGGTCAGTACGGTCGCGCCGAGGCCGCCGACGATCCGGACGGCCGCGACGTTCTGGCCCAGGCCCTTCGCCACGTCCTCGCCGAGGGCCAGGGCGTCCAGGCCGCGGGCCACGGATATCACCAGTACGGTGCCGAGCAGCAGGAACGGCCAGACCTGACCGGCCACTTCGGCGCCCCGGCCCGCGATCGAGCCCACCTGCCAGAAGCGGAACTCGTCCAGCGTCGCCGCGTTCGTCGTCAGGACCCCCATCGTCACGGAGACCAGCAGCGCGTTGATCGCCGCGCCGCCGAGGGCGAGTTTGACCGGGGTCGCGCCGCCGCGCCCTCGGGCGGCGATCGCGTACACCGCCACCGACGCCACCGCCGCGCCCGCGAAGGCGTACCAGACATAGCCGGAGAGCGTGTGTACCCCGGCGAGGGTGATGGCCAGGACGACGCCCACGGAGGAGCCCTGGCTGATGCCGAGGATGCCGGGGTCTGCGATCGGGTTGCGGGTGATGCCCTGGAGCGCGGTGCCCGCCAGGGCGAGCGCGGCGCCGACCATCAGTCCGATGAGCGTGCGCGGCACCCGTAGTTGGCGGATGACCTCGGCGTCGTCGCTGTGGCCGCCGTGCAGCAGCGCGTCGACGACGGCGGAGGGAGCGACGGCGCGCGCCCCGACCGCGAGACTCAGCAGGACCGAGAGCAGCACGGCCACCACCGCTGCCGCCGTCCAGCCGATACGGCGGGCGACCAGGGCGTGTCTGGTGCTGTGGGTCGGCGGGGCGGCGGCTGGCATCGGAACCAATCGGACGGTGCGACAGGACGGGCGAGGACCTACGGGCGAGGACGGGAGGTCGGGGGAGGACGGGCGGGACGTGCGAGACCGGGCGGTGGTTAGGCTTGGCTAAGTCTAAGCACCCGGTTTCGGCCATCTCCCGGGGCCCGACGTGTGTACCGGCGCCCTGGGCACAATGGCCCCATGGCTTCCCTCACGGCTCGGCGACCGCTCACCGTCGGCTTCGACCTCGACATGACCCTGATCGACTCACGGCCCGGGATCCGCGCCGTCTACCAGGCGCTCGCCGAGGAGACCGGGGTGCCGATCGACGCCGATCTCGCGGTCACCCGGCTCGGGCCGCCGCTCGAACAGGAGCTGGCGCACTGGTTTCCGGAGGAGCGGGTCGCCGAAGTGGCCGACCGTTACCGGGAGATCTATCCCACATTCGCGATCCCGCCGACGCGGGCGCTGCCCGGCGCCCGGGAGGCCGTCACCGCCGTCCAGGAGCTGGGCGGGCGCGCGATCGTCGTCACGGCCAAGCATGAGCCGAACGCCAAACTCCACCTCACCCACCTCGGGATCGAGCCGGACGCGGCGATCGGCTGGCTGTGGGCCGAGGCCAAGGGCGAGGCGCTGCGGGAGCACGGCGCGTCGGTGTTCGTCGGCGACCACATCGGTGATGTGCGCGGGGCGCACACGGCGGAGGCGCTCGCCGTCGCCGTACCCACCGGGCCGTGCGACGAGGAGGCGCTGCGCGGGGCGGGAGCCGATGTGATCCTGCCCGACCTGACGGTCTTCCCCGCCTGGCTGGAGGGCTACGCGGCCGGCTTGGCCCCCCGGCGCTGAGCCGCGATCGAGCGCAGCACACCCGCGGCCGCGACGAGGAAACCCACTCCCATCAGCATGCAGACGGCGTACGCGATGGACGGGAAGGGCTCGGTGCCGAGGAACAGCGGCGCGACGGTGATCAGGGTGGCGAGGGCGCCGACTATGAAGACGATCGCGCCGACGCGGACCAGTCCGTCGCCGGGTCCGGCCTCTTCCGTCGCACGTGGTTCAGGAGTAGCAGTCACGCCACCAGGGTAGTTCCCTGCGGAAAGCAGCGGACAGGAACCATCCGGCGACGTCTTGTCACCAGCCTCTGGACCATTAGCCTTGGTGATGGCGGGTCGATGGACCCGCTGTAGTGCTATCCAGAGCCGTTTTTGTGCGCCAGGGGGTGTCGACATCCTCCGGCGCCCCAACGAGTACGAGGACGAGGACAGACGTGCCTACCGGCAAGGTCAAGTGGTTCAACAGCGAGAAGGGCTTCGGCTTTCTCTCCCGCGACGACGGCGGCGACGTCTTCGTGCACTCGTCGGTCCTCCCCGCCGGAGTCGACGCGCTCAAGCCAGGCCAGCGCGTGGAGTTCGGCGTGGTGGCGGGGCAGCGCGGTGACCAGGCTCTCTCGGTGACGGTCCTCGACCCGACGCCCTCGGTCGCGGCGGCCCAGCGCCGCAAGCCCGACGAACTGGCCTCCATCGTCCAGGATCTGACGACGCTGCTGGAGAACATCACGCCGATGCTGGAGCGCGGGCGCTACCCCGACAAGGCGGCGGGCGGGAAGATCGCCGGCCTGCTGCGCGCGGTGGCCGACCAACTGGACGTGTGAGCCGCGCGGGGGCGGTTCCGACGTGTGCCCGCGGCGGCTGCCGGCCGGGCGGTCCGGACACGCGACCGCGGCCGTGACCGGCCGGGCGGTTCAGACGAAACGCAGCGCGTCGTGGCCGAGAGGCGGTACGAGCCCCTCGGCCGCGGCGCGGGTGAGCAGCCCGCGGACGGCCGCGTAGCCGTCCTCGCCCAGATCCGCGGTGAACTCGTTGACGTACAGCCCGATGTGCTGGTCCGCGACCGCCGGGTCCATCTCCTGGGAGTGCGCCAGTACGTACGGCCGTGAGGTCTCCGGATCGTCCCAGGCCATCCGTACCGACCTGCGGATCGACGCGGCCAGCAGCTGGAGTGCCTCCGTGCCCAGCGAGCGCTTCGCGATGATCGCGCCGAGCGGGATCGGCAGTCCCGTCGTGGACTCCCAGTGCTCGCCCATGTCGGCGAGGCGGTGCAGCCCGTAGTCCTGATAGGTGAAGCGCGCCTCGTGGATGACGAGTCCGGCGTCCACCTTGCCGTCGCGCACCGCGGGCATGATCTCGTGGAAGGGCAGCACGACGACCTCGCCCACCCCGCCGGGGAGCACATCCGCCGCCCACAGCCGGAAGAGCAGATAGGCCGTGGAGCGCTCGCTCGGTACGGCGACCGTCCTGCCGGTCAGATCGGCGCCCGGCTCCTTCGTCAGGACGAGCGGGCCGCAGCCCCGGCCCAGCGCGCCGCCGCAGGGCAGCAGGGTGTACTCGTCCAGGACCCAGGGCAGCACGGCGTACGAGACCTTCAGTACGTCGAACTCCCCCCGCTCCGCCATGCCGTTGGTGATGTCGATGTCCGCGAACGTGACGTCGATGTCGGGCGCGCCGGTGACCCTGCCGTGCGCCCACGCCTCGAAGACGAAGGTGTCGTTGGGGCAGGGCGAGTAGGCGATCTGCAGCGGCTGCGGGGTCATGACGGCTCCTCGAATACGGGGGTGAGCAGCGTGAACGCGTAGCGCAGCGCGTCCAGCGCCTCGCCGATCCGCCAACCGGCGCGGTCGCGCGGGCCGACGGTGTTGGAGATCGCGCGGATCTCGGCGCACGGTACGGAGTGGGCGGCGGCGGCCTCCGCGACCCCGAAGCCCTCCATCGCCTCGGCGGCGGCGCGCGGATGACGCGCGGTCAGCTCGGCCGTACGGGCGGCCGTGCCGGTCGCCGTCGTGACGGTGAGGACGGGCGCGAGGACCGAGCGGACCCGCGGATCGGCGTCCAGGACCTTCGACAGCCGGGCGGTCAGCGCGGCCGGCGGCGCGTGGACGCTACGGCCGAAACCCAGCTCCTCGACCGGCAGATAGCCGTCGGGGGTGTCGGCGCCCAGGTCCGCGGCGATGATCGTGTCCGCGACGACGAGCGAGCCGAGCGGGGCGTGGGGCGCGAAGCCGCCGCCGATACCGGCGGAGATGACCAGATCGTACGGAGGGTCGTACGGGGAGGCCGCCAGCGCCGTCGCCGTGGCGACCGCGGCCGCCGCCGGTCCCGCGCCGCCCGCCAGGACCTCCACCACCGGTATCCGCACGGACCCCGGCCGCGGGGTGAACTGCGCGTGGGTCGTCATCTCGTACCCACCCGTCAGCTCCCGGACACCGGCGCCCGCGAACCGGTCGAGGCCCGCGGCGACGGAGTCCGCCTCCGCGGCCACCGCCGTGACGACAAGTACGCGCATGGCGGGAGCCTCCAGGGGCGCCCGGCCTCCGGGGCCGTACCGGCCGCCGGATCACCGGGTCGGTCAGGAATTCTTCTTGAACTCGAAGTGCCAGATGCCGGTCAGCGTCTTGCCGTTCGTCTCGACGATGCTGACCTGCGTGTCGCTCGTGGTCTCGCCGGTCTGGGTGGAGAAGAACGCGTTGCCGGGGATGGTCCGGTAGGTCTTCTTGTACGGCTCCTGCTCGGCCTGCTGGCCGTTGATGAAGAGCGTCCAGCCGTGCTCGGCGATCGTCGGGTCGACCCCGAAGTGGACCTTGTCGTCCATCGAGATCTCGACGACCTTCTCCGCCTTCTTGTTCAGGCAGGGCTGGATGTCGGCGGTCTTGATCGCCTTGCCGTCGTTGTAGCAGGCCGCCGCGGTGTTGATCGAGTTGTCACCGACCGTCACGGTCGCGAGCGGCGTCGGCTTTTCACAGGCGGCGAGGACGAGGAGCCCGGCGGACACCGCGCCGAGGGCGACGCCGGCCCGGCGGGACCTACCAGAGAAGAACGCAACGGTCATGGGGCGAAGGCTATCGGTCGCCCGCGCCCACGCCGCGAGGGGGTACGGCGAGCCGTCGACCGGACGCCCCGGGGGCGCGGGGCGGACGGCTGCCGCGCCCCCGGGCGCCGGGTCGGCCGGTGTCACGGCGCCCCGTGCCCGGTCGGCCGGTGTCACGGCGCCCCGTGCCCGGTCGGCCGGCGTCGCGGCGCCCCGTGCCCGGTCGGCCGGCGTCGCGCCGCAGGGTGTCGCGTCGGGCGGTGCCGCGCCTGGCCGGTGTCACCTCGGCCGGTGTCAGGGCGTTCGGTGTCATGGCGCCCGGTGTCACGCGACGCGCGCGTGGGCCGTGCCGCGTCGGGACGCGGTCAGCAGCCCGCGTGCGGCGGTGAGCGCCCCGATCCCCATGATCGCCGCGGCCACCGACATGCCAAGCACCCCGTTGAGCGGCAGCGCGATACCGATCGCGCCGCCCACCACCCAGGACATCTGGAGCAGCGTCTCGGAGCGGGCGAAGGCGGACGTCCGTACCTGCTCCGGGACGTCCCGCTGGATCACCGCGTCCAGGGACAGCTTCGACAGCGCCTGGGTGAAACCGGCCACCGCGCACAGCACCGCCATCATCAGGCCGCCGAAGAGCAGCGCCGCGACGATCGCGGAGGTGAGGGCTATGCCCAGAACCGTCACGATGATCAGTTCGGGACCGCGGGCCTTCAGCCAGGCGCCGACCGCCGTACCCAGGGCGTTGCCCGCACCGGCGGCGACGCCCACGATGCCCAGCGAGACGACGGCGCTGTGGCCGAACAGCGGGTGCTCGCGCAGCAGGAAGGCGAGGAAGAAGGTCAGGAAGCCCGAGAGGGCGCGATGCGACGTGTTCGCCTGGAGGCCGTGCAGCACCGCCGGGCCGACCGTACGCAGCGACGGCTTCCGCTTCTCCCCCTGGACGACCGTGACCAGCCGCGCCCTGCGCTCGCCCTTCGCGGAGTCCACCTTGGGCGGCAGCGTGAACGCCAGGAACGTACCGGCGAGAAAGATCAGACACGCGCCGTACAGAGGCCATTTCGGACCGATCTGATGCAGCCCGGCGCCGATCGGCGCCGCCACACCGGTCGCCAGCAGCCCCGCCAGCGTGACCCGGGAGTTGGCCCGCACCAGAGAGAAGCGGGGCGGTAGCAGCCGGGGCACGACCGCGCTGCGGACCACCCCGTACGCCTTCGACGCCACGAGCACCCCGAGCGCGGCGGGATACAGCTCCAGACTGCCCGTTATGACGGCGGTCGACATCAGGATCGCGAGCGCGGCCCGGGTGAACATGGCGCAGGCCATGGCGGCCCGGCGGCCGTGCGGCAGATGGTCGAGGAGCGGGCCGATGACGGGGGCGAGCAGGGTGAAGGGCGCCATCGTGACGGCGAGATAGAGCGCGACGCGGCCTCGCGCCT
This sequence comes from Streptomyces sp. NPDC039430, assembly GCF_055639435.1. Taxonomy (NCBI): domain Bacteria; kingdom Bacillati; phylum Actinomycetota; class Actinomycetes; order Kitasatosporales; family Streptomycetaceae; genus Streptomyces; species Streptomyces sp. NPDC039430. The sequence goes on from NZ_JBVKAK010000010.1 coordinate 246,511, forward strand.
CGTCCGTCGGCACGGAGAAGAAGACCGTGGACGCGAGAGCGACGGTGATCATGACATCGCCCGCGCCGTTCACGGCGTGCAGCTCGATCAGCTTGCCGAGCCCCGACTCACCCGCGCCGTGCGCGTGGGTGGCCTTGCGGATCCATCTCGCCCCGGCGGCGAAGGGGAGCCGCAGGGCATGACCGATGGCCCGCCCGGTCCTCCGGAGCGGGCCGGCCGTACGCGTGTCGGACGACCTCACGGCTGTCACCTCGTCATAGTGCCCCAAGGGCCCCTGGTGCGAACCGAACCCGAGCATGACGGGGCCGTGACGCTGCCACGACGGACGATCCCGCGCGGGTCACCGGCGAGCCGGAGTGAGTTCACCGGCCGGTACCGGAGCGAGCCGGTCCGGTGCCGGAGCGGCGGACGCGCCCGGAATCTCTCCCGGGTGGTCTCCCGGGTGGATCCGAACACATTGTCGGCCTCCCACCTTGGGGTTTCTCCGGGTCACGGCCTGGTTGCGGTGTGGTCCGAAGTCCGGGAAAGGCGGCGTGCAGGTGGGCGGGGGGCGAGAGAGGGGGTAGCGTGCGTAGCGCGCCACCGGCGGTTGTTCTCGGCCGCGCGCCTCTTCGTCATCCCGCAGAATGGATAACGATAGGTGTGCCCGAGAAGAGGTCGGGCGTGGACGTCGATGCGGCCCTCAGGTCCGCTCCGCCCTCGGCTCGTACATCGCGAATCGGCCGGCGCACCCGTGAGACGGCGTAGGAGAGAAGCGAGACCTGTGAGTGCTGCGACGACGCGAAGCCGAACCCCCGACCGCCTGTGCGCCGAGGCGGTAGACCTCGCCAGGTCGGCTGCCGAGGAGGCCGCCGCGCCCGGCGTCGTCGGTGAACATGTCTCGGTGGTGGCGGACGGGGACCGGGTCGTCACGCACTTCTTCGAGTGCAAGGAGCCCGGTTACCGGGGCTGGCGCTGGGCGGTGACGGTCGCGCGGGCATCCCGCGCGAAGGTCGTCACGCTGGACGAAACGGTGCTGCTGCCAGGACCCGACGCCCTGCTGGCGCCCGAGTGGGTCCCCTGGAGCGAACGCCTCCGGCCCGGCGACATGGGCCCCGGCGATCTGCTGCCCACCGAGGCGGAGGATCTGCGGCTGGAGCCCGGCTACTCCGGCGCGGACGTGCCGCCGCCGAACTCGGTGCTGCCGGACGTGGTGACTCCGCAGAACCTCGCGGACCTCGTCGAGGCGGAGGACGCGGGACCTGAGGCGCCCGAACCGGCCGGCCGCGCGACGGACACGTCGCCCGCGCCCGAGCGTGGCTCGATCGCGTCGGTCGCCGAGGAACTCGGCATGCGCCGGGCGCGGGTGCTGTCGCGGTACGGGCTGCACGCGGCGGCGGACCGCTGGGACGAGGCGTTCGGCGCGAAGACGCCCATGGCACAGGCCGCCCCCGCGCCCTGCGTGACCTGCGGCTTCCTGCTGCCGCTCGCGGGCTCGCTGCGGCAGGCGTTCGGCGTCTGCGCGAACGAGTTCTCGCCGGCGGACGGACGGGTCGTATCGCTGGCGTACGGGTGCGGTGGCCACTCGGAGGCGGCGGTGATGCCGAAGCCGCCGAAGCGGGCGGCGCCGGTGCTGGATTCGATGGCGACGGACGCGTTTCCGCTGAGACCGTCGCCGGACAGCGGGTCGGTGGTCACGGCGGAGGACGACTCGGAGGACCTGGGCCACTCCTAGCCTCCCGGCGGTGCGCCTCCTGGCGGTGCGCCTCCCGGCGGGTGCGTCTCCTGGCGGTGCGCCTCCCGGCGGGGGTCGTGGGCCGGGGCGCGTTTCGGCTGGGGCCGGTGGTCCGGTGCGGGTTGTCGCCGTGGCGCGTTTCGGCGGGTGCCGGTGGCCCGGTGCGGGTTGTCGCCGGGTGGCGCTCCGGGGCTCGCGTCCGGGACTGCATGATGTACGGCGCGACTCCGGCCTGTCGTTGGTTCGGGCGGTCGTGCGCCACACATCACGCTCCACGTCCCGGACACGACCCCTGCGCGCCCCCCTTCACCGCCCGTCACCGACTACGCGGCCGTGCGCGGGGGTGGGGGGAGGCGGCGGCACCGTCCCGCACCCGGCCCCGGCGGAGAGCGACTGGCGGACCGCACCAGCGCCCCCCCACTCACTCCAGCCGGGACGCCGATAGGCCGGGGCCACCGGGCCGCACTCGCCCCCACACCCCCCGCCGGACGGCGCCTCGCGGTACCTTCGGCCCGCACGTACGCGACAGCGAAAGAGCGGAGTCACAGCGTGAGCGTCAGGACCACCGAAGGGGCCGACCCGTTCGGGACGGCTCGGCTGCGGCGTGGGGTACTCGATGCCTGGGGCGCCAGCCCCGCCCGGTTCCGGGAGGACGCCAACGCCGAGGAAGACCTCGCGCTCGGCGGCTACCGCGACCGGCTCGTCATCGAGCTGGCCCAGAACGCCGCCGACGCGGCCGCCCGAGCCGGCGTACCCGGCCGGCTCAGGCTGACCCTGCGTCCCGGCGGCCCCGACGCCCCCGCCGTACTCGTCGCCGCCAACACCGGCGCCCCGCTCGACGCGACCGGCGTCGAGTCGCTCAGTACGCTGCGGGCCTCGGCCAAGCGCGAGGGGCACGAGAGCGCCGTCGGCCGGTTCGGCGTCGGGTTCGCCGCCGTGCTCGCCGTCAGCGACGAGCCCGCCGTCATCGGACGGCACGGCGGGGTCCGCTGGTCCCTCGCGGAGGCCCGCGAGCTGGCCGGGCAGGTCGCCCAGGCGAGCCCCGGGCTTGGGGACGAGCTGCGGCGCCGTGACGGACACGTACCGCTGCTGCGGCTGCCGCTGCCTGCGGAGGGCACGGCCCCCGAGGGGTACGACACGGTGGTGATCCTGCCGCTGCGGGACGGCACCGCCGCCGATCTGGTGGCGCGGCTCCTCGCCGGGGTCGATGACGCGCTGCTGCTGACGCTCGCCGGACTCGCCGAGGTCGTGATCGAAACCCTTGACGGTGAGCGGGTGTTGCGCCGCTCGCAGGACGGGCCGTACATCGACGTGGACGACAGCGCGGACGGTGCCACGCACCGCTGGCGGGTCGTCGGTCACCAGGGCGCGACGCCCCCCGCGCTGCTCGAAGGGCGGCCCGTCGAGGAGCGGCTGCGGCCCCACTGGTCCGTCACCTGGGCCGTGCCCGTGGACGGGGAGGGCGCCCCGGCGCGCCCCCGTACCGCGCCCGTCGTGCACGCGCCGACGCCCACGGACGAGCCGCTCGGCGTGCCCGCGCTGCTGATCGCCTCGCTGCCGCTCGACACGACGCGGCGCCATCCCGCGCCGGGACCGCTCACCGACTTCCTGGTCGGGAAGGCGGCCGACGCGTACGCGGAGCTGCTGGGCGGCTGGGAGCCGGTCTCGACCGGCACCATCGATCTGGTGCCGGGCCCGCTCGGCAAGGGCGAGCTGGACGGCCGGCTGCGGGCCGCGATCCTGGAGCGGCTGCCCCGGGTGGCCTTCCTCGCCCCGGCGGCTCCGAGCGAGGAGCTGACCGCGCTGCGGCCGTTCGAGGCGGAGGTCGTGGAGGGCGCGGGCGCCGGCACGGTGGGGGTGCTGGCGGAGGTGCTGCCGACCCTGCTGCCCGCCGGGTTCGAGCGGCGGGTGGAGCTGCGCACGCTGGGCGTCGGGCGGCTGCCGCTCGGCGAGGCCATCGAACGGATCGCGGGCGCCGAGCGCCCGCCGGCCTGGTGGTGGCGGCTGTACGAGTCGCTCGCGGGCGTCGATCCCGAGCGGCTGTCCGGGCTGCCGGTGCCGCTGGCCAACGGCCGTACGACGATCGGGCCGCGCCAGATCCTGCTGCCGCTGCCCGACGCGGTGGGGTCGGCCGAACTCGCGCGGCTGGGGCTGAAGGTGGCGCATCCGGAGGCCGCGCATCCGCTGCTGGAGAAGCTGGGCGCGCTGCCCGCCACGCCCCGCGCCGTACTGACCACCCCGCAGGTGCGCGCGGCGGTCGCCGCTTCGCTGGACGCGGGCGAGGTCTGGGACGAGGACGCCGACACGCCCGACGCGGAAGAACTCGCCGAGATCGTGCTCGGTCTCGTACGGGACGCCGGTCTGGAGGCGGGCGACGAGCCGTGGCTCGGCGCGCTGGCGCTGACCGACGAGGACGGGGAGCTGGCACCGGCCGGTGAACTCGTGCTGCCGGGCGGCTCGTTCGCGTCGGTGCTCCGCGAGGACGAACTCGCCTTCTGTGACGCGGAGCTGGCCGAGCGCTGGGGCGAGCAGCCGCTGGCCGCCTGCGGTGTCCTGGCGGACTTCGCGCTCGTACGGGCCACGGATGTCGTTCTGGACCCCGATGAACTGGAGCCCCGCGAAGGGGACTTCGCCGAGCCCGACGACGCCGGGCTGCTGGACGCCGTCGACGTGTGGTGCGAGGACGTACTGGACCGGCTGCCGGAGACGCCCGTACCGCCGGTCGCGACGGAGATCGTGGCCGTACGGGATCTGGACCTGGTCGACGACGACGCGTGGCCGCGGGCGCTGGCGCTGCTGGCACGGCCGCCGCTGCGGGACGCGCTGACCCAGTCCGTACGGGTGCTGATGCCGGACGGTACGACGGAGACGGTGCGTTCGTACACCGCGTGGTGGCTGCGCGACCATCCCGTACTCGACGGGCGCCGCCCGGCCGGACTGCGGGCCGCGAGCGGTGACCCCCTGCTGGCGGGGCTGTACGACTCCGTGGACGCGACGGGCTTCGACGACGCGCAGGTGCTGCGGGCGCTGGGGGTACGGACCTCGGTCGCCGCGCTGCTGGACGAGCCGGGCGGCGCGGCGGAGCTGCTGGGGAGGCTGGCCGACCCGGAGCGGGACGTGAGCCCGGAGCAGCTGCACGGGCTGTACACGGCGCTCGCGGATCTCGATCCCGAGCAGGTGACGCTCCCGGACGAGCTGCGCGCGGTCGTCGACGGCGAGGTGCGGGTGACCGACGCGGCGGACGCGGTGATCGCGGACGCGCCCGATCTGCTGCCGCTGGCGGGCGGGCTGCCGCTGCTGCCGGTGTCGCCGACCCGGGTGGGCGAGCTGGCCGACCTGCTCCAGGTGCGGCGGCTGAGCGAGGTGGTGGCCGCGGCGGCGGAGGTGACGACGGAGGGCGAGGAGCACACGGTCCCGGAGTCCGTGCGCGTACTGCTCGGCGCGGCCACCCCCGGCACGTATGTGGAGCACGAGGAACTCCTCGCGGGCGGCGTCGAGCTGGACTGGCGCCGCACGCCGGACGGAGTGCTGCACGCGGCGACGCTGGAGGGCGTGGCGGCGGGGCTGGCCTGGGCGGCGGGGCAGTGGCCCCGGCGCTTCGAGGTGGCGGCGCTGCTGGAGGATCCGTCGCGGACGGCGGAGCTGGCCAGGGACCGCTGGTTCGACTGACGGTCCGGGACGGCGTGTTGGCCGTCTCAGACATCAGTCCCAAACATGCCTTCGCGAAAACTTCACCTTTGTGTACAACCTTTCACGTTGGTCCCAGGTCTGGTCAGTCGGGTCAGCAGACCCACAGACCAGACACGGGTCGACCGTGACACTCAGCGTGCAGGTCGAGGTGGTGGCACTGGCCGCCTTGCACGTGGCGGCGTCCTCGTTCTGTTCGAAGCCGTAGTACATGTCCGTGGCGGCGTCCTTGCTGAACCAGATGAACGTCGCCGCGTCGGCGATCCCCGACCTGTGGGACGCGGTGATCGCGATCGACACCTTCTTGGTGGCGGTGGTGCCGACGACGATGGGCTTGCCGCCGTTCACGACGACCTTGCTGATCACCGGAAGCGCGGCGGCGGCCTTCGGCGCGGCGAGCCCCTTGGCCTTCGGCGCGGCGGCGCGGTCCTGCGCCGGGAAGCCGAAGGACGTGATCGCCGGGAGGTCGTCGTGGGACTGAGCCGCCTGGGACGCCGCTACGGCGAGGGCGGACAGGGCCAGGGCGCCGGAGACAGCGGCAACAGTGGCACGTACCTCATCAACGAGGCGGCCACGTACTGGAAGACCGCCGCCTTCGTCCTCTCCAACGAATCCGACATCACGGAGAACTTCACCGCGACCAAGATCCGGATGAAGGGCAAGACCATCACGGTCACCGGCAAGCTGTCGCGCGCCAACTGGGACACCGGCACCTACAAGGGGTACGCCACCCAGGACGTGAAGCTCCAGTTCCGGAAGAAGAACAGCAGCACCTACACCACCGTCAAGACCGTGAAGGGCTCCAGCACCGGCACGCTGAAGACCACGGTCAAGGCGGTCGAGGACGGCTACTGGCGCTGGAGCTTCGCCGGTACGGCCTCGACCCCCGCGGTCAGCGCCACCGGTGACTTCGTCGACGTGAAGTAGCCCGAGCGCGCGGTCGCGACAGTAACCAGGGGGGCCCGGCAGCCGGCCGGGCCCTCCTGATTCCGTCGCCGACGGAGTGGACCACGCGGTGAAGTGGACTACGCCGTGAATCTGCGGCCCACCCACCGCCAGCAGAACTCCAGCGCCGCCGACGCCACCACCGCGATGGCGACCGCCGTCCACGGCATCGTCGTACCCACCAGTTTCAGCGCGAAGAAGTGCTGGAGCCACGGCACGGCCAGCACCACCAGGAACGCCGCTCCCATGGACACCACCAGGCCGATCCGCCACCAGGTGTAGGGCCGCGCCACGATCGCTAGCACCCACATGGAGACCAGGAACAGCGTGAGCGTGGCCGCGCTGGTCTCCGCGTTCAGGGCGTCGGGGCCCGAGTAGTGGCTTCTGGCCAGCAGATACGTGACGAAGGTGGCGATCGCCGCGATGACGCCCGAGGGGATCGCGTACCGCATCACCCTGCGAACGAAGTTCGGCCGGGCGCGCTCGGTGTTCGGGGCCAGCGCCAGGAAGAACGCCGGGATGCCGATCGTCAGCGTGGAGAGCAGCGTCAGATGGCGCGGCAGGAACGGGTACTCCACCTGGAAGCAGGCCACCAGGATCGCCAGCAGCACCGAGTAGACCGTCTTCGTCAGGAAGAGCGTCGCCACGCGCGTGATGTTGCCGATGACCCTGCGGCCCTCGGCGACCACCGACGGCAGCGTCGAGAAGCTGTTGTTCAGCAGCACGATCTGGGCCACGGCGCGCGTCGCCTCCGAGCCCGAGCCCATCGAGACGCCGATGTCCGCGTCCTTCAGCGCCAGGACGTCGTTGACGCCGTCCCCGGTCATCGCGACCGTATGCCCGCGTGACTGGAGCGCGCCGACCATGTCGCGTTTCTGCTGCGGGGTGACCCGGCCGAAGACCGCGCCGGAGTCGAGCGCCTCGGCCATCTCCGCGCGGTCGGCGGGCAGTTGGCGGGCGTCGACGGTGTGCTCCGCGCCCGGCAGGCCGAGCTTTCCGGCCACCGCGCCGACCGAGACCGCGTTGTCGCCGGAGATGACCTTGGCGGCGACGTCCTGTTGCGCGAAGTACGCGAGGGTGTCGGCGGCGTCCGGCCGCAGCCGCTGCTCCAGGACGACGAGCGCGGTCGCGCGGGCCCCGGAGGCGGCGTCGGGGGCGTCCAGCGCACGGTCGGTGCGGGCGAGCAGCAGCACGCGCAGGCCCTGCTGGTTGAGGTGGTCGATCTCGGTGAGCGCGGGATCGTCGGAGGGCAGCAGTACATCGGGCGCGCCGAGCAGCCAGCGGGAGGATCCGCCGGCCGGCTCGCCGAAGGCGGCGCCGCTGTACTTGCGTACGGAGGAGAAGGGCAGCGCCTTCGTGACGGGCCACCGCCCGCTCTCGTCCCGGTACGCGTCGATGATCGCCCGGAGGCTGGCGTTCGGGCGCGGATCGGACTGCCCGATCGCGCCGAGGACCTGCCGTACGTACGTCACGTCCGCGCCGTTCAGCGCGCGCAGCTCGCGCACGTCCATGCCGCCCTCGGTGAGCGTGCCCGTCTTGTCGAGACAGACGACATCGACGCGCGCCAGCCCCTCGATGGCCGGCAGCTCCTGCACCAGGCACTGCTTGCGGCCGAGCCGGATGACCCCGATCGCGAAGGCGACGGAGGTCAGCAGGACGAGGCCCTCGGGGATCATGGGAACAATGCCGCCAACGGTCCTGGCGATGGAGTTCTTGAAGTCGTTCTGCTGGACGACCAGCTGGCTGATGATCAGTCCGAGGGCGGTCGGGATCATCATCCATGTGACGTACTTCAGGATCGTGCTGATGCCGTTGCGCAGCTCGGAGTCGACCAGCGTGAAGCGGGACGCCTCCTCCGCGAGCTGCGCGGCATAGGCGTCGCGGCCGACCTTGGTCGCCCGGAACGCGCCGCCGCCGACGACCACGAAACTGCCGGACATCACCTGGTCGCCTGGACGTTTCAGCACCGGGTCCGCCTCACCGGTGAGCAGCGATTCGTCGACCTCGATGCTGTCGGCCTCGACCATCTCGCCGTCGACCACGACCTTGTCGCCCGGGCCCAGCTCGATGAGGTCCCCGAGGACGATCTCACTGGTGGAGATCTCGGCGGAGACGCCGTCACGCCGTACGGTCGGCTTCGCCTCGCCGATCACCGCGAGCCCGTCCAGGGTCCGCTTGGCGCGCCACTCCTGGATGATGCCGATCCCGGTGTTGGCGATAATCACGAAGCCGAAGAGCGTGTCCTGGATCGGCGCGACGAAGAACATGATCACCCAGAGCACGCCGATGATCGCGTTGAAGCGGGTGAAGACGTTGGCGCGGATGATCTCGGCGAGCGAGCGGCTGCTGCGGACCGGGACGTCGTTGACCTCGCCGCGGGCGACATGCCGCGCCACCTCGGCGGCGGTCAGACCGCTGTGGCGACCGCTGGGCCGGGGCGGTCTCCTGGGGTGTACGGGGTCGAGTTCGGCGCCCGCGTCGATGAGCGGGCCGCTGGAGCCGGTCGGGCCGGTCGGGCCGGTCGGGCCGGATGGGTTGGCCGGGCCGGTTGGGGCGGTCGGGCCGGTTGGATTGGCCGGGTTGGTGGCCGGGCCGGTTGGGGCGGTGGCCGGGCCGGTTGGGTCCGCTGGGTCGGTCGGGCCGTGAGATCCGCGACCGTGCGGCTCGGGGCCATGGGGCTCGGGGCCGTCGGTGTCGATCTTCGCCCGCTGCGTCATGGTTTCGACGGTACGGCCGGCCGGGCGCGTTCACCCGCCGGCCGGGGGGAAGATCCGACCCGGGAACGAGGCGGATCGTCCTCCGGCAGTACGGCGAGGGGGCCTGGGATGAGACTTCGGCCGGGGCTCGGGTTCGGGTTCGTCGGGTTCGGGGTCGGGCGCGGGCCTCGGGGGTGAGGTTGGGTGCGGGCCTCGGAGGCGAGTTCGGGTGCGGGCTCGGAAGAGGCCGCGGCTCAGGAGGTGCCGTGGGGGTGGTCGGAGCCGTCCGCCCCGTTCGTTCCGTCCGTCCCGTCCGACGTGCGCGCCGCCGCGGCTGCCGCGCGCTTGATCGCCGCGTCCCGTCCCCGTACGTACCAGATGCCGATGAGCCCGAGCCCGCCGCCGGCGAGGCAGGTCCAGATCCACCAGGTGTGCCCGTGGTCACTGAACCAGCCATAGAACGGGAGCTGAAGAAGGAAGAGGGCGAACCAGATGATCGTGCCGCCCGTGATGGTGCCGACGACCGGCCCCTCCAGGGGCTCGGGGGCCGCACGCCGGGGAGTTCCCGTCCAAGAACCGGTCATGCCCGTCAGTCTATGCGGGGCCCTGAGGGGGGCGCGGAGGCGGGCGTGGGGAGGGTCTACGCGCGGAGATAGCGATCTTCGACTCATGTATTCATACTGAAACGGTTTCTGGCTGACTTGTTTTGTTCGTTTGAATGTCCAAGTCTGGCTCAAGTCCGTCTGATGTCGCTCGCTCGTCCGCTCTTTTCCCGTCCTGCACGTCCTTCCGCACGTCCTTCTTCCTTCTCGTACGACGACTGAGGTTCCGCATGCCCCCCTCGGCCACCGCTCCGGTCGGTTCCGACGCCCAGCCGCCGACCCCCGGGCAGCCGTCCGGCGGGCTGGACCGGTTCTTCAAGATCTCGGAGCGCGGCTCCACGGTCGGCCGTGAGGTACGCGGCGGCTTCGCCACCTTCTTCGCGATGGCGTACATCATCGTGCTGAACCCGATCATTCTCGGCAGCGCGAAGGACATGTACGGGCATCAGCTCGACAACGGCCAGCTGGTCACCGCGACCGTGCTGACCGCCGCGTTCTCCACTCTGCTGATGGGGGTCATCGGCAATGTGCCGATCGCCCTGGCGGCCGGCCTCGGCATCAACACCGTCGTAGCCCTCCAGCTCGCCCCCAGGATGAGCTGGCCGGACGCGATGGGCATGGTCGTACTCGCCGGTCTCGTGGTGATGCTGCTGGTGGCGACCGGTCTGCGGGAGCGCGTGATGAGCGCTGTGCCGATCGGGCTGCGCAAGGGCATCGCGATCGGTATCGGCCTGTTCATCATGCTGATCGGGCTGGTCGACTCCGGCTTCGTGTCGCGTATCCCGGACATCGCCCAGACCACCGTGCCGCTCCAGCTCGGCTCCGACGGTCATCTGTACGGCTGGCCGGTGCTGGTCTTCGCCATCGGGGTGCTGCTGACGCTCGCGCTGATCATCCGCAAGGTGCCGGGCGCGATCCTGATCTCCATCGTGGCGATGACGGTGGTGGCGATGATCATCGACGCGGTCGCGAAGGTGCCGAGCTGGGGACTGACGACCCCGAAGTGGCCGGGGAATCCGGTCTCCACCCCGGACTTCAGCCTGATCGGGGACTTCAGTCTCTTCGGCGGCTTCGAGAAGGTCGGCGTCCTGACCGGTGTGCTGTTCGTCTTCACCGTGCTGCTGTCGTCCTTCTTCGACGCCATGGGCACGATCCTCGGCGTCGGTGACGAGGCCAAGCTGATGGACAAGCAGGGGAACCTGCCCGGTATCAACAAGGTCCTCTTCGTCGACGGCATCGCGGTGGCGGCCGGCGGCGCGTCCTCGGCCTCGGCGAACACCTGCTTCGTGGAGTCCACGGCCGGTGTCGGCGAGGGCGCGAGGACCGGACTGGCCTCCATCGTCTCGGGTCTGCTCTTCACGGTGGCGCTGTTCCTCACGCCACTGGCGACGATGGTCCCGTCCCAGGCGGCGACGCCCGCTCTGGTCGCGGTCGGCTTCCTGATCCTGGCCGGTTCGGTACGGGACATCGACTGGAGCGACTTCACCATCGCCGTTCCGGCCTTCCTGGCGATGGTGATGATGCCGTTCACGTACTCGATCACCAACGGCATCGGCATCGGCTTCATCAGCTTCAGCGTGCTGCGGCTGGCGGCCGGGCGGGGGCGTGAGGTGCCGGTGGCGATGTATGTCGTCTCGGCGGTCTTCGTCTTCTACTACGCGATGCCGGCGCTCGGTCTGACGTAGCGGCCGGGCCCAGGGTCCGCGGGGGCCGCCTCATTTCACCCCGGATTCGTTCACCCCGTAGAACTTCTCCGTCTCCTCGACGGCCGACGTGAAGCGTTCGTCGAAGTCATCGCGAATGAGCGTCTGGACCACATAGTCCTGGACGCTCATTCCGCGTATGGCGGCATGGCGCCGGAGCCGGTCGAGCAGCTCACCGTCGATCCGCAGGCTGAGCACTGTCGATCCCATACGCACCAGGGTCGGGCCCGTACGCGCCCTGGTGTGTCACGTTCCGCAGCGCTCTCACTCGTTCGGGTGACCCTTCGCATGATCTTTGCGGTCGCTGCGGAGCATGTTGTGGGGCGCGTGTAGCCGGGTGGTATTTAGGTTGGGTAATGAGTTACGCTAACAAACATGCCTGACCTGCTCCACGGCGACGAAAACGAAGCCGCCGTGAACTCCCTGCGCTCCGCCGTCATGCGGCTGGGCCGGCGCCTGAAGCACCAACGTGTCGACGAGTCGCTGAGTCCCACCGAGATGTCGGTGCTGGGCACCCTCGCGCGCTGTGGTTCCGCCACCCCGGGCGAGCTGGCGCGCAAGGAGCATGTCCAGCCGCCGTCGATGACCCGCATCGTGGCGCTGCTGGAAGCGAAGGGTCTCGTCAGGCTCGAGCCGCACCCCGACGACCGTCGGCAGAAGGTGGTCAGCCAGACAGAACGGGCCGAGGCGATGCTCGAAGAGAGCCGTCGCAAGCGCAATGTCTGGCTGGCGTCCCTCGCTGAAGGCCTGGACGATGACGAGTGGGCGAAGCTGCGCGCTGCCGCCCCCGTACTGGAGAAGCTCGCCCACTTGTAATCCGCGCGCCGTAAGGAGGCGAACCCACTTTGAGTACGGGATCCGGAGCAGACTCCGCCCCCGCACCGAAATCCACCCACGACCTCACCACCTCGGACAGAGCGAACAAGACGTCGGGCAAGACGACGTCGGGCAAGGCCACTTCGGGCAAGGCCACTTCGGACAAGGCGACTTCCGAGAAGACGACTTCCGGGAAGACGACTTCGGAGCGTGCGACTCAGGACAGCTGTCCGCGCGACAGCGGCACATCCGCAAGCGGGATAGCCGACAGCGGCACACCCGGCAGCGACATATCCGACAGTGGGACACGTGCCGGCGGGACACTCGCGATCGGCACACCCGACAGCGGTATAGCCATACCTGACAGCGATATATCCGACAGCGGCATATCCGACGGTGAGATACCCGACGGCGCGGCCGTCGAGCGCACGACCGGCGGCGGGACGTTCTCGTCGCTGAAGATCCGCAACTACCGGCTGTTCGCGACGGGCGCCGTCGTCTCCAACATCGGTACGTGGATGTCCCGGATCACCCAGGACTGGCTGGTCCTCAGCCTGACCGGCTCATCGGCGGCCGTCGGCATCACGACGGCCCTCCAGTTTCTGCCGATGCTGCTCTTCGGCCTCTACGGCGGCGTCATCGCCGACCGCTACCCGAAGCGTCAGATCCTGCTCTTCACCCAGGGCGCGATGGGCCTGTGCGGTCTCGCGCTCGCCTTCCTCACACTCTCCGGACACGTCCAGGTCTGGCACGTCTATCTGATCGCCTTCCTTCTCGGCATGGTGACGGTCGTCGACAACCCGAGCCGCCAGTCCTTCGTCTCCGAGATGGTCGGCCCGAGCCAGCTGCGCAACGCGGTCAGCCTCAACTCGGCCAACTTCCAGTCCGCCCGGCTCATCGGCCCCGCCGTCGCGGGCGTCCTGATCACCACGGTCGGCAGCGGCTGGGCGTTCATGCTCAACGGCCTGTCCTTCATCGCCCCGCTCACCGGCCTGCTGCTGATGCGCCAGCACGAGCTGCACAAGTCCGTCCGCGTACCGCGCGGAAAGGGCCAGCTCAGGGAGGGACTGAGCTATGTGCGAGGCCGCCCCGAGCTGATCTGGCCGATCGTCCTCGTCGGCTTCATCGGCACCTTCGGCTTCAACTTCCCGATCTGGCTGACGGCCTTCGCGCACGAGGTCTACGACGGCGGCGCCGGGCTGTACTCCTTCTTCAACATCCTGATGGCGGCCGGCTCCCTGGCGGGCGCCCTGCTCGCCGCCCGGCGCGGCACCAGCCGGCTGCGGCTGCTCGTCCTCGCGGCGATGGCCTTCGGCGTGCTGGAGATCGTAGTGTCCTTCTCGCCGTGGGTCTGGCTGTTCTCGCTGCTGCTCCTGCCCATCGGCATGCTCGGCCTGACGACCAACATCAGCGCCAACACGAGCGTCCAGATGGCGTCCGACCCCGAGATGCGGGGCCGCGTGATGAGCCTCTACATGATGGTCTTCGTCGGCGGCACCCCCATCGGCGGCCCGCTGCTGGGCTGGGTCACCGATACGTACGGCGCCCGCGTCGGCTTCGCCACCGGCGGCCTGGTCTCACTGCTCGCGGCGGCGACGATCGGCCTGATCCTGACCCGGGTGGCGGGGGTACGGCTGAAGGTCGGCCTGCGCGGCGGACGGCCGCATGTGGCGTTCGTACCGAAGAAGGAAGAGCTGGCGACGGCGGCGTAGACGCGGTGGAGGCAGTGGACGGAGGATGGCCCCGACCGGGTGGGTGTGGTCGGGGCCATCACCGTGCGGAGGCGAGGGGTCAGCTGCGGGGGAACCTGTCGGCCTTCAGGGTAAGGACCTTCTTTTCCGCGCCCATGGCGATCCTGACGGTCTCTACGACGGCGGTCATCCTGGCGCTCCTCCACGCTGCCACGAAGTCGCGGCAGCAGCGCAGTACAACGATACGCACGGTGACCCGGTTACGTACGGTTTCGGATGGCTGGGAGACTCGGCTTCATGAGCAGGGGAGGTTCATGACCATGAGACTGTTCGCCGCCGTACTGCCGCCCGCCGAAGCCGTCGAGGAACTGGACCGTGCCGTGGGCCGTCTCCGGGAGCTGCCCGGTGCTGAGGGGTTGCGGTGGACCGGCCGCGACGGGTGGCACTTCACGCTCGCCTTCATGGGGGAGGTCGAGGACCGGCTGCTCCCCGAACTGACCGAGCGCCTGGAGCGGGCCGCGCGGCGTACGGAGCCGTTTCCGCTCCGTATCCACGGGGGCGGGCACTTCGGCGGACGGGCCCTGTGGGCCGGGGCCGCCGGGGGGATCGGCGACATGCGCCTCCTCGCGGAGCGCGCCGACGCGGCGGCGCGGCGGACCGGGGTGCCGATGGAGGAGCACCGCCACTATCAGGCACATCTGACGCTCGCGCGCAGCCGTGGCAGCCGTGGCAGCCGTGGCGGCGGTAGGGAGGGGGGTGCGACGAGTGTGACGGGTGTGACGGGTGTGACGGGTGTGACTGACAGTACGGACGTGGACCTGCGGCTGTACGCGGAGGCCCTGAGCGGGTTCGAGGGCACGCCGTGGCAGGTGGCCGAGCTGGTGCTCGTACACAGCCGGCTGCCGGTCAGCGGGGTCCCGGGGGAGCAGCCGCGGTACGAGGCGGTCGCGCGCATGCCGCTCGGCCGGGCCCGGCCGGGCGGCGGGGCCCTGCCGGGGGCGTCCGGGTAACCCGGCCGCCGGTGCTGTCACCCCCGGCCGTTAACCTCGACGTGTGGACCCCAAAACCCGGAACCGCATCATGGCGGGCGTGCTTGTGCTGATGTTCGCGATCATCGCTGTGGCGGCCGCGGTCGGTTAGGTCCTGTCCGGCTGGACAGGACCTGGTCACCGGCCCCGGCCGCGCTCAGCCGCGTCCGTCGGCTACCAGGCGAAGGCCTCCGGCGACGGGCCAGTACCCGGGAAGATCTCGTCCAGCGAGGACAGGACCTCCTCCGACAGCTCCAGCTCGACCGCGCGCTGCGCCGACTCCAGCTGCTCCAGCGTCCGCGGGCCGACGATCGGGCCCGTCACCCCGGGCCGGGTGAGCAGCCAGGCCAGCGCCGCCTCGCCGGGGTCGATGCCGTGCTTGTCGAGCAGGTCCTCGTACGACTGGACCTGCGCCCGGATCTTCGTATTGGCGAGCCCGCTGCCCGAACGGCCCTGGGCCGTGCGGGATCCGCCGCCCTCGCGCTCCTTGCGGATCGCGCCGCCCAGCAGACCGCCGCTCAGCGGCGACCAGGGGATGACCCCGAGGCCGTACTCCTGCGCGGCCGGGATGACCTCCATCTCGGCGCGGCGCTCGGCCAGGTTGTACAGGCACTGCTCACTGACCAGACCGTACGAACCGAGCCTGCGGGCCGTCTCATTGGTCTGCGCGATCTTCCAGCCGGGGAAGTTGGAGGAGCCCGCGTAAAGGATCTTGCCCTGCTGGATCAGGGTGTCGATGGCCTGCCAGATCTCCTCGACCGGGGTGTCCCGGTCGATGTGGTGGAACTGGTAGAGATCGATGTGGTCGGTCTGGAGCCGCTTGAGGCTGGCGTCGACCGCGCGGCGGATATTGAGGGCGGAGAGCTTGTCGTGGTTGGGCCACGCGGGGCCGTCGCCGCCCATGTTCCCGTAGACCTTGGTGGCGAGGACGACCTTGTCGCGGCGGTCGCCGCCCTTGGCGAACCAGGTGCCGAGGATCTCCTCGGTACGGCCCTTGTTGTCGCCCCAGCCGTAGACATTGGCAGTGTCGAAGAAATTGATGCCCGCGTCGAGCGCGGCGTCCATGATCGTGTGACTGTCGGCCTCGTTGGTGAGCGGGCCGAAGTTCATCGTCCCGAGGACGAGTCGGCTTACCTTGAGTCCGGTGCGTCCGAGCTGCGTGTACTTCATGACTCCACAGCCAACGCGTTCGAGCGCACTCGAAGCAACCCCTGCTGGGCCTTGTGGCCGTCTCGGCTCGTCTCGGCTTGTCTCGGGGCGCCCTCGGCTCGCCCCCGGGTCGCCCCCGGGGTCGCCCTCGGTTCGTAGTGGTTCGTAGTGGTTCGTGGCGGTTCTTATCAGTTCGCGAACGCGTCGATGGCCGACCGTACTTCGCGACGTTCCGCCGTACTGCCTTTGTGTCCCGCGTCCTCGATGATGATCAGCCGCGCGTCCGGCCAGACGCGGGCCAGCTCCCATGCCGTACCGAGCGGCGCGCCCAGATCGAAGCGGCCGTGCACCAGGACGCCCGGGATCCCCGCCAGCCGCCCCGCGTCGCGCAGCAGCGCGCCCTCGTCGAGCCAGGCGCCGTGCGAGAAGTAGTGCGCGCAGATACGGACGACGGCACGCCGGGCGGCGGGTTCCCGCTCACCGAACGGATGGGCCGAGCCGTGCGGCTCCATGGAGAGTACGGCGTCCTCCCAGGCGCACCAGTCGGCCGTGGCCCGCTCCCGTACGGCGGGGTCGGGGTGCTCCGTCAGCCGGGCGTAGGCGGCGACGAGATCGGCGGCGCGCTCGCCGCGCTCGGCCTCCGGGACGCCTGCGCGGAAGCGTTCCCACTGCTCGGGGAAGATCTGTCCGGCACCCCCGTACAGCCACTCGATCTCCGACCGCCGGGTCGTGGTGACTCCGGAGATGACGATCTCGGAGACCCGCTCCGGGTGCCTCTCGGCGTACGCGAGGATCAGCGTCGAGCCCCAGGAGCCGCCGAACAGCAGCCAGCGGTCGATCCCCAGATGGATCCGCAACCGCTCCATGTCGGCGATGAGATGGTCGGTGGTGTTGTGGCGCAGATCGGCGGCCGGGTCGCTCGCGTGCGGGGTGCTGCGTCCGCAGTTGCGCTGGTCGAACAGGACGGTGCGGTAGCGCTCGGGGTCGAAGAACCGCCGGGAACGCGGGCCGGTTCCCGATCCGGGGCCGCCGTGCACGACGAGGGCGGGCTTGCCTCGCGGATTGCCGCAGACTTGCCAGTGGACGAGGTTGCCGTCACCGACGTCGAGCATGCCGTGGTCGTAGGGGTCGGTGGGCGGGTAGAGCGGGTCCGGTGACTGGGTCTGGGGTTGGGGGTGAGTCTGGGATTGGGGGTGAGTCTGGGGTTGGGATTGGGGCTGAGGCATGGGGTGGGCTCCATGGGTGCGGCGCGCGGAGTGATGGTTCGGTTCGGTTCGTTTCAGTTCGTTTCGGTGAGGACGGCGCCGACCTTACCGACGCGCCCTGGCCGCCGGCCGTGGCGGAGTACGCGTAGCGATGCCGCCGGAGCCCCGGGCGGCCACGAAGAAGGGCGCCGGCATGGTGGTGAGATCTACGACCACGGACGGGCCCTCGTCATACGTGTTGAGGGTGTGCGAGTAGAAGGCGGATGACACCTCGAACCAGCGGGCGGCTATGGGTGTTGGTCGCGAAGTCGTTGTCAGGAACCGGACCGTCGTACGGCTCGCCCAGCTTGCGGGCCACGGCGGCCGACCGTATCCAGCGGTTGCGGTACCACTCGGCGCGGCCGTTCCGTAGGCGTACGCCGTGGACCATCCCGTCGCCGAGCGCGGGGGTGGAGTGGGGCGGCGGGGCTCCGGCTTGGCGGGCTGGTGTGGGTGGGTGGTTGGGGCGCATGCCCCGCTGGTCCGGGAGGGTTCTTCGACTGCGGGTGAGGACCAAGAGGTAACCCTGGTGACCCGGGGGTGTGGTGTCGGGTGGGGGCCGCCCCTGAGGCTTCAGTGTCGCGGCTCCGGGTCGGGCGTCAAGGGCGCTCCTCCGTCGCGTCGGCTGCGCCGATTGCGCTGCGCTCCACCCTTGACTCCCGTCCCTGCACCGCAAGTGCTGCTTTGAGGGGGCGGCCCGGGGGTAGACCGTACACCCTGGGAATTGGGAATCACCAGGTCAGAGCACAGGAAAGAGCCCCGCCCGGCATGTGGCCGGACGGGGCTGGTTTGCAGTCTGAGGTGGGGCTACGCGATGCGGCGCCCGGTGGTGTTCATGGCTGTCCGGGTTTGCGGCTGGACGAACGCGGCGGCGGGGAAGGGGGCTCCGTCGTAGGTGTACGGGTAGTCGATGCCGATGTCTGCGAGGAGTACAGCCGCGCGCCGTTCTCGTTGAACGATGCCGAGTTCCATGGTGGTTTCCGCCTGTAGCCGGAACAGTTCTTGTGCTTGCTCACGCGTCGGGCTCGTCCAGGGCTTAGACCGTGTCCTACATGGTCAGTTGGCAGTTGCGTTGGGCATGGGGAGTGGACAGTGGGGATGGATCCTTCCGGACGGGCTGTGGGAGCT
>NZ_JBVKAK010000011.1:0-236647 GCF_055639435.1 Streptomyces sp. NPDC039430
TCGCCAGCTCCCACAGCCCGTCCGGAAGGATCCATCCCCACTGTCCACTCCCCATGCCCAACGCAACTGCCAACTGACCATGTAGGACACGGTCTTAATCCAACGCTGACGAGTTGACGACGAAGGAAACGAGAAAAAGAGCTCGGTCTTTCCCTTGAGGCGCGGGAGGGAGGTACACGCCCCAGCCTGGCCACCATGACGGCGACATAGACGCGAAGAAGACCACCAGGCCTCTGACCGCGGGTACCCGGCTTCGATCCGACCGGCGTGTCTCCCGTTCGGGATTGTTCGCCATTCCACACGGCTCGCGCTTACGAAGACGACCGGGGACCGCGGATCGCACAGCTGGTTGAACACTTCGAGAAACACTCCTGACGATAACCGCACCAACCAACCACAAGGACTGTTCATGAACAATCGAAAGCACGCGACGGAATCGAACGATCGAGACGGCGCCTTCAGCCGTCGCAACTTCATGGCCAGGACCGGTTTCCTCGGAGCCGGATTGGTTGTCGGGGCGTCGCTCTTGTCCGCCTGTTCGGACCAGCCCCAGAGCAGCATCCGGAGCAGTGGAAGTGCCGCCGCAACGGGCAGCGGAATGAAGACACGAAGGCTCGGAGAACTGGAAGTTTCGGAAATGGGGGCCGGCGCTATGAGCATCAGCGCGAACTACGGCCCTCCCGCCGATATAAACCAGGGCATCAGGGTCCTTCGCGAGGCCCATGAGAGGGGCGTCACATTCTTTGACACGGCCGAAGTGTACGGCCCGCACACAAGCGAAGAGCTTGTAGGGAAGGCGCTCGCTCCCTTCCGCGACGAAGTCAGGATCGCGACCAAGTTCGGCTTCGACAGCGCAGCGGAAAGCGGACTCAACAGCAGGCCGGACCACATCAGGAGGGTGGTCGAGGGCTCACTCAAGCGCCTTCGAACGGACCGCATCGATCTCTATTACCAGCACCGGGTGGATCCGGATGTCCCGATTGAGGATGTGGCAGGTACGATCAAGGAACTCATCACGGAAGGAAAGGTTCTGCACTTCGGCCTCTCCGAGCCGAGCGCCAGAACAATCCGCCGGGCGCATGCCGTTCAACCCGTTACGGCAATCCAGACGGAATATTCACTGATGGAGCGGGATCCGGAAAAGAACGGCGTTCTCGCAATCTGCGGGGAGCTGGGAATCGGCTTCGTCCCGTGGGGCCCCATGGGGATGGGATACCTCACGGGTAAAATAAACGCCCGCTCGAAGTTCGACCCGAAAACAGATATTCGCTCAACCTTCGACCGCTTCTCCCCGGAGAATCTGGCAGCCAACATGCCGGTCGTCAGTCTGCTCCGGAGGATTGCGGAGAGCGAGAATTCGACACCCTCACAGGTCGCCCTGGCATGGCTTCTGGCGCAGAAACCATGGATTGTACCGATCCCGGGAACCCGCAGCCCGGAGCACCTGAACGAGAATTTGGGAGCACTCAACGTTCGGCTGTCCTCCGGGGATCTCAGCGAAATTGAAACCGCTTTCGCCGCGATTGAGGTGCACGGCGAACGTATGAATGAAATGCAGATGCAGATGGTCGATCAGACAGTGTGACCAGTGGCCATGGAGTTCGACGTCTGCCGTGGGGCATGTGAGCAAACCCGGATGACGCCGCGGATTTCCGGGAGACTGCCGGACACTGAGATCGGCCGACGGGCAGGCGTGACCTGAGACGGTGATCGTGCGGCGGACCCGGTACGAGGCGAGCGGGATCGACGCACTGGCGGGCCTGCCTCGACAGCCGTGTGATGACAGCGGTACTCGCGTACAGAGCCACACGTCTCGTTCAGCAGCCCCGACACCGATGAGAGTCGTCCACAGCAGCGGAAAAGCCCGGCAGGCCGAAAGGGGCCTGCCGGGCTGCGCGCCATGCGCTCGTTGGCTTTCCTGTCTGCCCCCGGCGAACTGTGGCCGTTGTCATCGAAGCCAGTCGTTGACAACGAAGGCAGTCGATTCACGGTGCGTGACAGCTGAGCCGTGACACGTGAGTTGGAAGCTTGCCAGGATTGTTGGAACCACGGCGTGCGGGGGCTGGTCGATGCGACTTGTCGCGGTAGCTGACATCGGGTTGATCGAACTGACACCGGCTACACCTGCCGAAAGCGTCTGTGCCCCTTACCCGGTTGCCGACCCGACGGGCAGACTGCGCACATGCAGCTCCCCGCCGAAGCCGTTGCCGCCACCGTGCTGATCGAGGTCGTACGGATCTCCGCCGTCGCGAGCAGGCGAAACGTGCCATACCCCGGCAGGACGGTCGCCCACTGGGCCGGGAGCGAAGTCACCGCCGCCCTGGCCTTGATCGAGAGCCTGCCCGGCAGCGAACAGCACCGCTGCGGCTTCTCACCAGGCTGGAGTGTCCGGGCGTACGAGGACTCTCTCGACCTGGCGCTGTTCGAGGCGGCGTTCTGCTTCACCTGCCATGAGGTCCGCATGCACGGAACGGCCGTGCCACCCGCTCTGGCCACGCAGTTCTTCGACCCGGGCGCCCCACCGGCCCAGAGCCTGCTGGCACTCTTCGGTGGCGAAGTCCCCTAGGGGCAGGGGCGTTCGCCGCGCTGACGTCACGGGCCCCGCAGAGTCCTTCAACGCGTTTCCGGCCCGGCACATGAGAAGTCGTACACCGCGAAGTCGGTAACCGGGCGGTAGCCGATCCGCTGGTAGAGACCGTTGCTGATGGGGTTGGCCAGATCCGCGAACAGTAGGACCTCCGCCGCGCCCGCGGCCAGCGCGGCCCCGCTCACCTCGACCGTCGCGCCGCCCGCGTAACCGCGGCCGCGTAGGTGGGCCGGGGTGTAGACGGGAGCCACCCGGATCTGGCCGGCGACCATCGGGGTCACGCCTGCCATGGAGGCGGGGGTGCCGTCCGGGGCTTCCCAGAGCGTCACGCGTCCCTGGGCGATGCGTGTATCCGCCCATGAGCTGCTGTCCGCAGCGGGGGTTCCTCCGATGGCGGTGATGAACTCGCGGTGCCAGAGCATGAGTTGCTCACGGTCCTGCTCGCCCGCGACTCGGCTTCGGCCCTCCGGGAGTGGCTCCGGTGGTTTGAGCGTGCCGAGGCGGTACAGGCGCTCCCGCTCGTGCAGTGTCGGCGTCGCGCCCGTGTGCCGCGCCCAGGCACCAGCGAAGGCGGTGGCGGTGTTGTGGTCCGCGATGACGCCGGAGAGGCGGTGGCCGAGGCGGGCCAGGTGGACGGCGAGGGTGTCGGCCTCCTCAAGGGTGAGCGGAGTGAGGTACGGACGGCGCGGCGGGGTGCGGAAGAAGGCCGCGCGGACCTCGCCCGCCCGCTCAAGGCTGCCGAAGACGGGGGCTTCGGCGCCGTACGCGTCCGCCCCCCGCGTACGCAGTGCCTCGGTCACCGTCAGCGGGACCGTGTGCAGGGCAGGGCGCGAGCGCAGGAAGTCTCCGGCTCGGGCAAGGAAGCCGTTGAGGTCTTCGGTGAGGTGCCAGCCATCCGGACGCATGCCTCATGGTCCCTCGTGCTGTCGGCGTGCGCCCGCAGTTTTTCGCTGACCGGATGGCCGCCCAGGCCAGCCATGCCGGTCGGCTCGGCGACCTCGGCGCCATTACGCAGCGTCCCGTCCTGGTCCAGGGTGGGATGCCAGAGGTGTTCAGGCATGGCCCGGACGGCGCGTGGGACCGGCTCGGTGACGGCGTATCCGACCGAGAGGTCGGTACGGATTCCTCGTTCCGCACGTCGCGGACGTGGGTGAGGAAGGCTTTCGCGGATCCGGCACTGTCGGTGCGGACGGGGAGGTCGGTGCCGTGCCGGTGCGCGTCGGGGATCTGTGCGAGTGCCTGGTCGAGCACCGTGATGTGGTCGCCGTCGGTGTCGGCACCGGCGTTGCCGGGACGCAGCCTGCCAGACACTGCCTCGCCGGTGTTGGCCAGGAAGCACAGCCCGGGTGGGGGTGGGCGTGACGGATGGAGGGGCGGTGGCGTCCGTTCCGGCCGCTGGATGTGCGGATGGGAGATTAAGGAACGATCGTTCTTGACTGATCGTTCCTTAACTGTCTACTCTCATGGCCATGGGCAGGCCAAGAGCATTCGACGAGGACGAGGCGGTGCGTGCCGCCGTGGATCTGTTCGGCGGACGCGCCTATGACGGCGTGTCCGTTGACGACCTCGTCAGCCACCTCGGCGTGCACCGCAACAGCCTGTACAAAACGTTCGGCAGCAAGCGCGGCCTCTACCTGGTCGCTCTGCGCCGCCACCTCACCGACGACGTCCGCCCTTTGCTCGACGCCCTCGCCGGCGCATCGGATGCCGCGGCCGCGCTGCGACTCGTCACCACGGCCAACCTCCGCCTGCTCCTACTCGCGACGGTCGAACGCGCACCGGTCGACGAGGAGGTCGCCTCCGAGGTGAAGGCCGCATTGGCCGCCGTCGACCAGGCGATCGCCGACGCCCTCGGCGTTCCCGCCGACCTGGCCGCCGCGCTCACCGCCGCCGCGCTGGGCATCCTCCTGCGTGGCAACCCCGACAACGCCACCACCGCGCTGACCCAACACCTCGACCCATTCCCCTGAATCGGAAAACGAAATGGCACTGATACGTATCGACGGTGACGACCTCGTCGTCGTGATCGAGGGTCTCGACAAGCTCTGGTCCTTCAAAGGCAGCCTGACCATCCCGCTGGCCAACGTCCGTGGCGCGACCGCCGACCCCGGTATCGCCACCGACCCCAAGGGAATCCGCGCGCCGGGCTCCCACGTACCCGGCGTGATCACCGCCGGCACATTCCATCGGGATGGCGAGAAGGTCTTCTGGGATGTCAGGGATCCGTCAAAGACGGTCGTGGTCGAACTCGCCGACGAGCGGTACGCACGCCTGGTGCTCCAGGTCGACGACCCCCGCGCGGCTGTCGCCCTGGTCGAAAACGCCCTTGCATAAGGAGAGGTAAGCCGATGTTTCGCCACTTGGCAGCAGCTGTGATGGCACTGGCCGCCGTCACCGCCGCCCCGGCCGAGGCAACACCCGGGCTCGTGCCTGCCGCCGACCGCGAGGTCGTCTTCACGGCCGACGGTACGACCGCGTACGGCACCCTGCATGTTCCCGAACATCGTGCCGGGCAACGGCTGCGGGCGGCACTGCTGCTGCCGGGCAGCGGACCCACCGACCGCGACGGCAACCAACCGCCCGCGTCCTCGCCGGACACCCTGGCACAGTTGGCCGACGTGCTCGACGGGGAGGGAATCGCCACGCTGCGGTTCGACAAGTACGGCACCGGCCGCACCGGACTCGGCGCCTACCGGGACCACCCGGAAGAACTCGACTACCCAGCATTCGTCCGCCAGGCACGGGCCGCCTACGAGTCGTTGCGCGATCAACCGGAGACCGACCCGCACGAACTGCTGCTCGTCGGACACAGCGAGGGCGCGATGACGGGCCTGGTGCTCGGCGGCACCGTCCGCCCGCGCCCTGTCGGCCTGGCGCTGCTGCAACCCCAGGCGATCCGCATGCTGGACCTGGTCGCGGTCCAACTCGAAGCTCAGATCGCCGAAGCAACCCGACAGGGCCAGTTCACCCCGGAGCAGCAACGCACCGTCAACGCGGCCATCGATGCCGCCGTCACCTCGCTGCGCGGACACCGACCGGTCGACACCACCGACCTGCCCACCGCGATCGCCCGGCTCTTCGAGGCATTCCAAGGCCCCAACGCCCGGTTCGTGGAAAGCGATGACGCCGTCTACCCACCGGACACCGCCGCCGCACTCCGGCCGGGAACCAACGTGCTGCTGACGTGCGGCACGAGCGACGCCCAGGTCCCTTGTGCCACAACGAACGCCCTGACGACCGCCCTGCGTCACGCGCATGCCGGTGGACCGGGCCGAGTGACACTGCCGGCAGCGGACCATCTCATGCACGACCCCGACCACCCGAACACGCTCGCGCCGCCCGTACTCGACGCCTTGCACCGGTTGGCCCGACACTGAGTCGGCCTGAACCAGCCGGGCGATCACCGGCACTCGGTTCCCGACGGCCGAGGCCAGCAGCATCAACGTGCGCCGGCATCGCACCGTGCCGGTGCGGCTCCGGCGCACGATCTGCTGCCCAGTTTCCGCCCCTCCTGGTCGGTCGGTCTGCGCACACGGACAGGCTCGGCCACCGCGCCTCCAGCGGTCGGATCGGACGTCACCGCCCATCCAACCGCCACAACTACCAACCCGGCGAACCTATGAGGTCACAGCACTAGCTCCGGGCATGCAAGGCGTGCGAGAGCCCGCTCATGCTGACGTCGATGACCGTGCGGAGCTGCTTCTGGCTCGCCCTGGTCCTGCTCATCACGGCCAGCGACTGGTTGACCGCCGTGAGGTGAACCGCGAATTCGTCGGCATCGCCTTCGGCCAACTGCGCGGCGTGCAAGGCGGTCCGCAGCCGCGCATGCTGAAAGCCCAGCGCTTCGATCGCGCGTGCGGCGATGGTGGGGCTGAGCACCGGTACCGCCATCGCGGTCTGGGCGATCAGGCATCCATCAGGTACGTCAGGGTCGGCGATGCGCTGCAGGGTGACGTCGAAGAACGCCCGTACCGCCTGGAGCGGTTCCTCGGACGCACGTGAAAGCGCCTGGTCGTACCTGTTTCCGTACCGCGTGGCGTAGCGGTCCAGGCAGCGCAGGTAGAGCGAGTCTTTGTCGCCGAACGAGGAGTAGATGGAACTGCGGTTCAATCCGGTCGTCCTGGAGAGGTCGTCGAGAGACGTGTCGGCGTATCCGGCCCGCCAGAACTGGACCATCGCCGCGTCGAGCGCGATGCCCACGTCGAACTGCTTCTTCCCGGCCATCACCCATGCACCTCGTTCTTGGACCAGCCGTTGTGGCCCTGCCCATCCTATCTTGAACTAACCAGTCCAAGATGCGGTAGGCTCAAGCCATGACCGACGACGCCATAGCCCCGAACCGCTCCTGCGGCCGGCACCCGGTCCCCGGGTTGCCGCTGTACGACCTTGCGGGTTTCACTCACCGCTGGGTCGACGCGGAAGGAATCCGGCTTCACGCCGTGGAAGGCGGCCGGGCGGCCGGTCCCACCGTCGTCCTGCTCGCCGGATTCCCGCAGACCTGGTGGGCTTGGCGAAAGGTGATGCCAGGCCTTGCCGAGCGATTCCACGTGATCGCGATCGACCTGCCGGGGCAGGGCCACTCCGACCGCCCTCAAGGGGGCTACGACACGCACACCGTCGCTTCGCGTGTCCAGGCCGCGCTGACCGCGCTCAACGTGCCGAAGTACTGGCTCGTCGCCCACGACATCGGGGCCTGGGTTGCCTTCTCGCTGGCCCTGAAGTACGAAAAGCTCCTGCATGGTGTCGCTCTGCTTGACGCCGGCATTCCCGGCATCACCCTCCCGGACTCCATCCCAACGGACCCCGACCGGGCCTGGAAGACCTGGCACTTCGCCTTCCACCTGGTGCCCGAACTGCCCGAGACTCTGCTCACCGGCCGCGAGCGTGACTACGTCGGCTGGTTCCTGAAGGCCAAAGCTCTGTCCCCGAACACCTTCGACGGCGCCGAGATCGACCATTACGCCGCCGCCATCGCGGCCGAGGGAGGGCTTTCAGCGTCTCTCGCCTACTACCGCGACGCCGCCGAATCAGCGCGTAAAAATCATGACGCTCTCGAACGAGGGCGCTTGGCCGTCCCTGTCCTGGGAATCTCCAGCTCCCATGGCTCGATCCCCGACATGGCCGCCTCCATCAGCCCGTGGGCAGAGAACGCCACCGGCGCCGTCATCCCACAGGCCGGACACTTCATTCCCGACGAGCAGCCCGGCGCCACGGTGGATGTGTTGACCGCGTTCATCGATCACGAACGTGTCGGATAGTTCGCGACCCTCAACTGGTCCCCAAGAGATACGGAAAGGCGGTACCGGATTCCTCCGATACCGCCTGCGACCTGCGAAAACGCTGGTCGGGACGACAGGATTTGAACCTGCGACCCCTTGACCCCCAGTCAAGTGCGCTACCAAGCTGCGCCACGTCCCGTTGCCCGTCTGACCTGGGGTTTCCCCGACCCGAACGCGCATGAGAACAATACCGCACTCGGACCGGTGGTCACTAATCCCTTTCCGGGCGGACCGGGCGCTTGACCTCAAGTGTGGTTGAAGTTGCAGCCTGGGTCCTATGACGACGACAGAGATGACCTCCGTAACGGGATACCAGGATCTGAACCGGCTGCTGGCCCTCATGACGGGTGACGAGAAGCACGGACCGGCGGCGACCTCCACCCTGGACGCTCTGTGGGTGCTGTACGACCGGGTCCTGCGCGTCTCGCCCGGGACCGTCGACGCGCCGGGGCGGGACCGGTTCCTCCTCTCGAAGGGGCACGGGCCGATGGCGTACTACGCGGTCCTCGCCGCGAAGGGGTTCCTCGCCGAGGAGACGCTGCCCGGCTTCGGCTCGTACGACTCGCCGCTCGGGCATCACCCCGACCGGACCCTGATTCCGGGCGTGGAGATCGGCAGCGGCTCGCTCGGGCACGGACTGCCGCTCGCCGTGGGCAGTGTGCTCGGGCTGCGTGCGCAGGGGCTCACCGATCCGCGGGTGTGGGTGCTGATCGGCGATGCCGAGCTGGACGAGGGCAGCAACCACGAGGCGCTCGCCTACGCGGGGCCGGCGGGGCTCGATCAGCTCCACACGCTGGTGATCGACAACGCGTCCGCGACCTACGGCTGGCCCGGCGGCATCGCGTCGCGGTTCGAGGCAGCCGGCTGGTCGGCCGAGACCGTCGACGGCAGGGACCACGACGCGCTGTACGCGGCGTACACCGCGCCGCACGCCGGCCGGCCCCGGGCGGTCGTGGCCCGTGTCGAGCCCAAGTCCTGACCGCCGCGCCACACCTTCCACCACCCGAGGCACCGCCCGAGGCACCGCCCGAAGCAAGGGCCCGAAGCACCGCCCAACGCACCACCCAGAGCACCCGCCCGAAGCACCGAGGGGTATTTCCATGGACACCATGCGCGACCGCTTCATCTCCACCACCTCCCAACTGCTGGACGACGACCCACGGCTCGCCGTCGTCCTCGCCGAGATCAGCCGGGACGGCTTCGACTCCGCGGAGCGACGCCATCCGGATCGCGTGATCAATGTCGGGATCCGTGAACAGCTGCTGGTCGGAGTGGGCGGCGGGCTCGCCCTCACCGGGCTGCGGCCGATCGTGCACACCTTCGCCAGCTTCCTGGTGGAGCGGCCCTTCGAACAGGTCAAGCTGGATTTCGGGCATCAGGGCGTGGGCGGCGTGCTCGTCAGCGCGGGGGCCTCGTACGACTGGCCCGCCGGCGGTTTCACCCATATGGCGCCGGGCGATGTGGCGCTGATGGACACACTCGACGGCTGGGCGGTGCATGTGCCGGGCCACCCCGACGAGGCCGAGGCGCTGCTGCGGCGCGCCGCCGCCGGGGACGGGCGGGACTACGTACGGCTGTCCATGCAGAGCAACGAGCGGGCACGGCCGGTGACCGGCGCCGGGTTCAGCACCGTACGCGAGGGGCGCGCCGGGGTCGTCGTCGCCGTCGGGCCGATGCTGGACAACGTGCTGGCGGCGACGGAGGGCCTGGATACGACGGTGCTGTACGCGACGACCGTGCGGCCCTTCGACGGCGCGGCGCTGCGCCGGGCCGTCGCGGGCGCTGACGCGGCGGACGTCGTGCTCGTCGAGCCGTATCTCGCCGGTACCTCCACCGCCGCGGCCAACGACGCGCTGACCGAGACCCCGCACCGGGTGCTGGGGCTCGGTGTGGCCCGCCGCGAGCTGCGCCGTTACGGACAGCTGGAAGAGCATCTGGCCGGCCAGGGCCTCGACGCGCGGTCGTTGCGGGAGCGGATCTCGGGGTTCCTGGCGCGTCCCTGACATAGCCCGGTCGCGCGACGCCGCGCGAGGCGATCGTGAGGCGTCCCCGCCCGGATCGGGTCCTCGGAGCGCATCCCCGGTCCGCGCGAGGCAACCTTGGAGAGGGCCGTGACCCTCGATCCGGGAACGGCCGGTGTCGAAGGCACCGCGGAAGACGGACAGGAATACGGACAGAAGTGGAGCCTGCCATGACCGCGAGCGGTGATCTGCTCATCGACGCCTTCGGCCGTATCCGCGAGACCGTCCACGAGGCGGTGGACGGTCTCTCCCCCGACGAGCTGGCCGTGCGGCTGGACGACGGGGCGAACTCGATCGCCTGGCTGATCTGGCATCTCACCCGGATCCAGGATGATCACATCGCCGATGTGGCCGGTACGGAAGAGGTGTGGATCGCGCAGGAGTGGTCGGAGAGGTTCGAGCTGCCGTTCTCGCGCCGCTCCACCGGATACGGCCACTCCCCCAAGGACGTGGCCTCGCTCGACGGCATCTCCGGGGAACTGCTCGTCGAGTACCACGACGCCGTTCACGAGCGGACGGTGAAGTACCTCGGCACGCTCAAGGACGCGGACCTCGGCCGGGTCGTCGACGACGCGTGGACCCCGGCCGTCACTCTCGGCGTCCGGCTGGTGAGCGTCATCTCCGATGATCTCCAGCACGCCGGACAGGCCGCGTTCATCCGGGGGTGGCTGGAGCGGCCCTGAATCCGGGGCGGTCCTGAGCCCTGTCGGCGACGGCCCGGGGTGACGGCGTCCGGGGAACGTCCGGTGCGGAGGTCCGTGCCCCGGCGCGCGTCAGGTACGACAGCAGCTCCCGGGCCGCCGGGCCCGTGCGCTGGTCCTCGGGAACGGCCGCCGAGACCTCCCAGAGATGGTCCTCCGCACCGGCCAGCGATACGGTCCTGAGCGCCGCGGCCTGCTCCTTGCGGGCGATCGGGCGGGGTACCACCGCGACGCCGAGGCCGTGTCCGACCAGGTCGATCAGACTGTGCACGTCATTGACCTCCAGGGCGACCCGCCGCTCGATACGGGCGGCGGCGAAAGCGCGGTCGGTGAGGCCGCGGGCACCCCAGTCCTCGTGGAAGTCGACGAAGACCTCGCCGCCCAGCTCGGCCCACTCGGCCTCGTCCGCCCCGGCCAGCGGATGATCCGGATGGCAGAGCAGCACCATCGGCTCGCTGGCGAGCGGCACCAGTCGTACCCCCTCGGGCACGGCCCCGGACACGGCGACGAAGGCCAGGTCGAGCCGCCCGTTCGCCACATCCTCCACGAGCGAGGCGGAACCGGCCTGCCGCAGCCGTACCTCGACCTCGGGGTGCTCCGACCGGAACCGCGCGAGCAGACCGGGTACGTGCACGCCCGCGACGCACTGCTCGGTGCCGACGGACAGGGTGCCGCGCAGCAGTCCCTGGACCGCCGCGACCGCCTCCCGGCCCGCCCGTACGCTCGCCAGCGCGCGCGAGGCCTCCACGAGCAGGGCGTGGCCGGCGCCGGTCAGCTCGACGCTCCGGGTGGAGCGGACGAAGAGCCGGGCGCCCAGCTCGCGTTCCAGGGCGCGGACGGATGCCGAGAGTCCCGACTGCGAGACCATCAGGCGCTGGGCGGCCCTGGTGAAGTGGCGTTCTTCCGCGACGGCGACGAAGTATTCGAGGTGTCGGAGTTCCACGACGTACGAGCCTAGACGTACGGGCGGAGAGGTACGAGCAGAGAGGTCGGGCGCAGACCTACGAGCAGAGCGGTACGGGCGGAG
This sequence comes from Streptomyces sp. NPDC039430, assembly GCF_055639435.1. Classification (NCBI taxonomy): domain Bacteria; kingdom Bacillati; phylum Actinomycetota; class Actinomycetes; order Kitasatosporales; family Streptomycetaceae; genus Streptomyces; species Streptomyces sp. NPDC039430. Next base: position 11,616 of record NZ_JBVKAK010000011.1, read on the forward strand.
AGGTACGGGCGGAGAGGTACGGGCTCGACCGGAACGATCCGCCGGACGACCCGATTGAGAAACCCGGTCACTCAATGCGTTCGTTTTCTTCTATTGGACGCCTCACGGGCCGGGGACGAAGCTGGAAGGTGTCCGCCGGATCCGGCGGACACCGCAGCAGGAAGGGTGCGCCACACCATGAAGACTCGCCGCATCGGAACCGTCGAGGTCAGCGCGATCGGTCTGGGCGGTATGCCGATGTCGATCGAGGGACGGCCCGACGAGGCCCGGTCCATCGCCACCATCCACGCGGCGCTGGACGCCGGGGTGACACTGATCGACACGGCGGATGCCTACCACCAGAGCGCCAACGACGTCGGCCACAACGAGTCCCTGATCGCCAAGGCGCTGGATTCCCACAGCCGGGGCTCCGAGGTGCTGGTGGCCACCAAGGGCGGCCATCTGCGCCCCGGCGACGGTTCATGGACGCTGGACGGCTCGCCCGAGCACCTCAGGCGTGCCTGTGAGGCGTCGCTCGGGCGGCTCGGCGTGGAGGCGATCGGGCTCTACCAGTTCCACCGTCCCGACCCGAAGGTTCCCTACGAGGAGTCCGTCGGCGCACTGCGTGAGCTGCTCGACGAGGGCAAGATCCTGCAGGCCGGTATCTCCAACGCCGATCCTGACCAGATCCGGTCGGCCCACGAGATCCTCGGCGGCCGGCTGGCCTCCGTGCAGAACCAGTTCTCGCCGGCCTTCAGGTCCAGCGAGCCGGAGCTCGAACTCTGCACGGAGCTGGGCATCGCGTTCCTGCCGTGGAGTCCGTTCGGCGGTATCAAGCGCGCGGGCGAACTCGGTTCCTCGTACGCGCCGTTCGCCCGGATCGCGGAGGCTCACGGGGTGAGCCCGCAGCGGGTGTGCCTGGCGTGGATGCTGGCCAAGTCGCCCATCGTGCTGCCGATCCCGGGCTCCAGCCGTCCGGAGACCATCCTCGACTCGGTCGCGGCGGCCGGTCTCGTACTGACCTCCGCCGAGGTGGCGGAGCTGGACGCGGCCTGACGACACCCGCGCTCACGGAACCACCCCGCACCACACGGACCGCACGACCGACCCGCACGACTACTGACCCGCCGGGCTACCGACCCGCCCGGCCACCGACCCGCCCCGGCACCTCGGCCCGGGGCGGGTCAGTCGTATGTCCGGGCGGAACGTACCGGAGAGCGGGGAGCCGAGAGCGGGGAGCCGAGAGCGGGGAGCGGAAGCGGCGCCAACTCTCATATCACAGAGGGCCCTTCCGACCCATTGACCCCCTGTAACAGGTGAACCTACGCTGTGCGACGTACTTCGGAAAGCGCTTTCTAACCCGCAGCTCGGCTCACCAGCACCGGGAGCGCCCATGAGAACACCCCTGAGAACGCCCGCAAGGACGTCGTCCGTCAGAGCGCCGTCCCCGTCCCCGTTCCCGTCCTCCTCCCCCTTCCTCGTCATCCTCGCGTTACTGGCGCTCGTCCTCGGTCTCGGGCTGGCCACGCCGCCCCGCGCCGACGCGGCTCCGTTCCGCGTCCTGGTCTTTTCCAAGGTCACCAACTTCACGCACGACTCGATCCCCGCCGGGATCAAAGCCGTTGAGCAGCTCGGCAGCGAGAACGGGTTCGAGGTGGAGGCCACCGACGACGCCACGGCCTTCACCGCGGACAATCTCGCCCGTTTTCAGGCGATCGTCTTCAACAACACCAACTCCACCCCGGAGAGCGGTGATCTGCTCGACGCCGACCAGCGCTCCGCTCTCCAGGGCTTCGTACGGGCGGGCGGCGGCTGGGTCGGTCTGCACGCCGCGTCCGCCAGCGAGCGTGACTGGGGCTGGTACGAGGGGCTGGTCGGCGCGATCTTCGACAAACACCCCGCCGTCCAGACCGGCCGCGTGAAGGTACTCGACCAGACCCACCCCTCCACCCAGGGCCTTCCCCAGCTCTGGGAGCGTACGGAGGAGTGGTACAACTGGCGCACCAACCCCACCGGCAAGGTGCACACGCTCGCCCAGATCAAGGTGAACGACGGCGTCGACGGGCTGGACGAGGGCGTCGACCACCCGTGGTCGTGGTGCCAGAACTACGACGGCGGACGCTCCTGGTTCACCGCGGGCGGGCATGATTCGTCCGCCTTCCAGGAGGACGCCTTCCGCAAGCACCTGCTGGGCGGAATCCAGTGGGCCGCGGGCAACAAGCCCGGCGACTGCACCGCCACCAAGACGGGTGCCTTCCAGCGCACCGCGCTGGCCACCAGCGATCTCGCCGACCCCTTCGAGCTGGCCGTCGCCCCGGACCGCAGGGTCTTCTTCATCCAGCGCACCGGCAAGCTCAAGGTGATCGACCAGACCACGCTCAAGGTCTCGACCGCGCTGGACTTCGCGTACACCCCGGAGATGACGAGCCAGTCCGACGGGCTGCTGGGGCTGGCGCTCGACCCGGATTTCGCGGCGAACAACTGGCTCTATCTGCTGCACTCCGACAAGGTCGAGAAACGGCTCAATCTGTCGCGCTTCACGGTCACCGGAAACACCGTCGACCCGGCTTCCGAGAAACGGCTGCTGACGGTTCCGACGCTGCGCGGCGAGGGCCGGGCCAACTCCCATATGGCCGGTTCGATCGCCTTCGACAAGAACGGCGATCTGTATGTCGCGACCGGCGACAACACCGATCCGTTCGCCTCCGACGGCTTCTCGCCGATCGACGAGCGTGAGGGCCGCCGTGCCTGGGACGCCCAGACGACCGCCGGGAACACGAACGATCTGCGCGGCAAGGTTCTGCGGATCACCCCGGAGGACGACGGCACCTATTCCATCCCGGACGGGAACCTCTTCGCGCCGGGTACGGAGAAGACCCGTCCCGAGGTCTACGCGATGGGCATGCGCAATCCGTTCCGTATCACCACCGACCCCCTGAGCGGCGCCCTGCTGGTGGGGGACTACGGGCCGGACGCGCGGGAGCCCGTGGCCGACCGGGGGCCCGAGGGCACCGTCGAGTACAACAGGATCACCGAGGCGGGCAATTACGGCTGGCCGTACTGCACCGGCGACAACACCCCGTTCAACGACTACGACTTCACGACCGGGACCTCGGGCGCGACATTCGACTGCGCCAAGCTGGTCAACGACTCGCCGAACAACACCGGTCTGCGGGAGCTGCCCGCGGCCAAGCCCGCGACGGTCTGGTACGCGTATTCCGCCTCGGCCGACTTCCCCGAACTCGGCGCGGGCGGCGGCGGGCCGATGAGCGGTCCCGTCTACGACTACGACCCCGCGAACACCTATCCGTCGAAGTTCCCGGAGTACTTCGAGGGCAAATGGCTCAACTATGAGCTGACCAGGACCTGGTTCAAGGCCTTCTCGTTCCAGCGAGAGGACCAGACGTTCACCGACCCGCGCTTCGATCCGGTGAAGGCGGGCGATCTCCACTCCATCAACGGTGTCTTCGGCGATCTGAAGTGGAACCAGCCCTTCGATGCCGACTTCGGACCCGACGGAGCGCTGTACGTCATCGACTTCGGGCTCGGCAGCGGTACGGGCCGGGGCGGCAGCAACGAGGGCTCCGGCATCTACCGCATCGACTATGTCGCGGACGGCCGGCTGCCCGACGCCAAGGCCACGACGACCCCGGACAGCGGACCGGCGCCGCTGAAGGTGACGTTCTCCAGCGAGGGGTCGGGGCTGCCCGGCGGCAAGCCGGTGACCTACGCGTGGGACTTCGACGGCGACGGGACCACCGACTCCACCGAGCCGAATCCGGCCCATGTCTACCGCGACAAGGGCCGGTTCACGGCCCGGCTGACCGTCACCGGGCCCGACGGGCTCACCGCGCTCTCCGTACAGGAGATCACCGTCGGCAACACCAGACCGGTGGTCACCATCCAACAGCCCCCTAACGGCGGGATGTTCAGCTTCGGCGACACCATCCCGTTCACCGTGAAGGTGAAGGACCGCGAGGACGGCAGGACCGGACCGGACGGCCGCATCGACTGCTCGCGAGTGGTCGTACAGTCCCAGCTCGGCCATGACAGCCATCTGCATCCGCTGGACAACTACACCGGCTGTGCGGGGGAGATCGTCACCGATGCCGGGGACAGCCACGGCCCGGGGCAGAACCTCTACTACGGCATCACCGCGCAGTACGAGGACAAGGGCGCCGAGGGCGTGCCCGCGCTGACGGGCTCGACATCGCTGACGCTGCGTACGACCTTCCGGGAGGCGGAGCACCGCACCGCGACCGGGGGCGCGCACGAGGGCACGGTGATCGCCGACCGCGCCGACTCCTCGGGCGGCAAGCGGGTGACGGAGATCGAGGACGGTGACTGGATCTCCTTCGACCCGGTGAATCTGAAGGGCGTCAACTCCGTGACGGTCGGCGCCTCGTCGGGCGGACTCGGCGGTGACATCGAGTTCCGTAACGGCTCACCGACCGGACCGCTGCTGGGGAAGGTGACCATCCCCAACACGGGAGGCTTCGGCAATGTGGTCTCCCCCACGGTCTCGCTGAAGAGCCCCGGCGGCACGGTGAAGCTGTACGCGGTGTTCACCAACCCGGCCTGGTCGCCTGAGAAGCCGGATCTGTTCGCGGTCGACTGGCTGCACTTCAACGGCCCCGGGGTGGAGAAGAAGCCGGCCACGAAGGTGTCGCTCAAGGCGACGCCCGCCGAGGGAAGCGCGCCGCTGGCCGTACAGCTCACCAGCACCGTGAAACCGGCGGCCGGCCGCACCATCGCCTCGTACCACTGGGACTTCGGTGACAACGCCAAGGGCACGGGTACGGAGGGGCCGAGCGCGGCCCACACCTACGCACGGCCGGGCGCGTACACGGCGCATCTGACCGTCACCGACGACAAGGGCGACACGACGACCGGCGCGGTCCCTGTCCACGTACGCTGAGAGGAGAGAGTCACGATGAACAGCACCCGAAGAGCGTTCCTGGGCACGGCGGGCGCGGCGGCCGGTCTGGCGGCCCTGGGCGTGAGCACCCCCGCGGCGGCTGCCACCACCCGGCCCACCACCGACGCCGGCCGTCGGCGGCGGCGCATCCCGCCGTCCGGGATCGGCATGCACCTGTTCACGATGCGCACCCCGCTCGCGACGGATTTCCGGGGGACGCTGGAGCGTCTGGCGGAGATCGGTTACGCGACGGTCGGCGTCAGCGGCAGACACGGCCACAGCGCCGCCGGGATCCGGCGGATGCTGGACGAGACCCGGCTCAAGGCCGTCCTGGAACACGTCGCCTACACCACGGTCACCGGCAGCGGTCTGCCGCGGGCGATCGAGGACGTCCGCACGCTGGGCGGCTCCTGGGTGGTCGTACCGAGCCTGCCTCCGGAGATGCACTCACCGGCCGGATACCGGGAGGCGGCCCGGCAGTTCAACATAGCCGGGCGGCTCGCCAGGGAGTCCGGGCTCAAGGTGCTCTTCCACAACCACGACGGCGATCACGATGTGGTCGACGGCGAGAGTCTGTACGGCATCCTGCTCAAGGAGACCGATCCGGAGCTGGTGGGCTTCGAGCTGGACGTCTACTGGGCGGCGAAGGGCGGGGACGACCCGCGCCGGCTGTTCGTGACGGACCGCTGCCGGTTCCCCGTGCTGCATGTGAAGGACATGGCGGCGAACGGCGGCTTCGAGGACGTCGGTTCGGGTGTGCTGGACTTCCCGGCGATGTTCGACACGGCGCGCAGCGGGGGCGTACGGCAGTGGCTGGTGGAGCACGACGCGCCGGCCGATCCGTTCGCGAGCGCGCTGAACAGCTACCGCTATCTGTCGACGCTGCGGTACTGAGCGCGTACTGAGAATCACGCCGAACGCGCCGGACGACGGCGTTCGTCGTCCGTAGTGGCTCCCGGCCGCCGTCAGCGGCGGCCGGGAGCCATACGACTGCTTCAGTCCGTCAGCCGCTTGTAGAAGAAGGTGGTCGGACGGAGCGTCCCCGCCGGGTCCGCCGCGTGCCCGGGGACCACCCCGATCTCGGTCCACCCCGCGGAGCGGTACAGCGTGTCGGCGGGGCTGCCGGTCTCGGTGTCGAGCAGCAGCAGTGTCACTCCGCGTTCGGCCGCCGCCCGCTCCCCCGCACCGAGCAGCGTCCGGCCGAGACCCTTGCCGCGGGCGTCGCGATGGACCATCAGTTTCACGATCTCGGCGCGGTGGCGGGCGTTGGGCTTGTCCGCGAACACGACGCCGACCGTCCCCGTGATGCGCCCGCCGTCCCTGGAGACCTGTACGGAGAGCCGCCCCGCGCGGACGGCGGGGATCTGCGCCCGCCACCAGGCCGTCGCGGCCGCCGGGTCGAGAGGACCGAGAAAGCCGATCGAGGCGCCCCCGGCCACCGTGTCGATCAGCAGGTCCGTGAGGTCGTCCAGCGCGCCGAGCAGTGCATCGGCGGAGAGCGGCGCCACCTCGGGGCTCATGAGTGGACCACCACGACCGCGTACCGTACGGCAGTGGAACCGCGTGGGCCCCCACAGGCGCGTCCGCAGGCAGTCGCCCGCGTCCAGGGTGTGCCGCTCGCGCCCCGTCGTGAACTCGACCGAGCCTTCGAGCACCCAGATGTGCTGCTCCAGACCCGGCACCGGAGGCCGCTCGTACGCGATGTCCGCGCCCGGCGACAAGGTGCCCTCGACCACTTCCGCGCGCAGGCCGGGCTGCGGCGGGGAGACCGAACGGCGGACGAAGCCGGAGGCGGTGTCCCGCCATTCGGTCTGGTCGGCCGCGCGGACCAGCTGGGCCGGTTCCGCCTCCACCTCGCTGAGCAGCTGCGACATCGTGCGTCCGTACACCGCGCACAGCCGGCCGAGCAGCGAGGCCGTGGGGCTGATCTCGCCCCGCTCGGCGCGCGACAGCGTCGAGCGGCTCACCCCGCTGCGTCCCGCCAGTTCCTCCAGGGACCAGCCGCGCTCGCCCCGCAGTTCGGCGAGGCGAGCGGCGAGCAGGACATCGACGGGGTCTGGTCCGTCGACGGGTACGGGTCCGGGTCCGAGCCCTGATGCGGTGCCGGAGGTGGCGCCGGATGTGCTGCCGGGGATGGGTCCGGAGGCTGCTCCGGGATCAGTCTCTCTCACATATGGAACGGTATCCCATATATGAGAGATCGATCATCTCTCTTTCATTCCTGCGCCGAGGCCGCCCCCAGCAGTCCCCGGATATGCCCGGCCGCCTCCCGGAACTCGGCCCGTCCGAGGGTCTCCGTATAGTCCCGCTCGGCCTCCAGACCCACCTCGATGATCTCGGTGATCGTGCCGGGGCGCGGGCTCATCACCACCACCCGGTCGGCGAGATAGACCGCCTCGGAGATCGAGTGGGTGACCAGCAGCACGGTGGTGCCGGTCTCCCGCCATATGCGGTTCAGCTCCATGTTCATCTGTTCGCGGGTGAGGGCGTCGAGCGCGCCGAACGGCTCGTCCATCAGCAGCACGGGCGGTTCGTGCAGCAACGCCCGGCACAGCGCGACCCGTTGCTGCATCCCCCCGGACAACTCGTGCGGATAGGCGTCCTCGAACCCACTGAGACCGGTCATCTCGATCAGCTCGGCCACGCGCCGACGCGCCGGTTCCGCGGGCATCCGGCGCATCTCCGCCTGGAGGAGGATATTGCGCCGGGCGGTACGCCACTCCAGCAGCGCCGCCCGCTGGAAGACGTAACCGATGTCGTGCCGCGGTCCGTCGACCCGCTCGCCCTTGAGCCGTACGGCGCCCGAGGACGCCTTCAGCAGGCCCGCGACCAGCTTGAGGAGGGTCGACTTGCCGCACCCCGAGGGCCCGACGATGGCGACGAACTCCCCCATCGCTACATCGAGTGAGACTCCGTGGAGGGCCGTGACATCGCGCTTCTTCGTACGGAAACGGACGGCCACGTCCTCCAGACCGACCGCCGCCGTCCGCCTTTCCGTCGCACCGTCTCCCACGGTCTTTCCTCCCGCGGTCTCCCCCGCCGCGAGGGCACCGCCCTTCGTGACGGCCGGTTTCCGGAGTGCCGTATCCCTGGGCATCGTCATCCCTTCAGCGCCGTGCCGCTGTCCCAGTACTCCGCGACGGCCTTGGGGCTCTTCACCAGACCGGCTTCGGCGAAGACATCGATGGTCTGCTGCCAGTCGCCCTCGGTGTTGACGCCCGGCGCCTTGCCTCGCGTCGCGTCGGTGTGGAGCAGTGTGACGGTCGTCTTGAACTGCTCCAACAGGACGTTCTCGGGCGGCAGTTGCTCCGAGGCACCGTCCATCTCCGCGACGGCCGCCTGCGGTGCCTTCTCCGCCGCCGCCCATGCCTCGCTGACGGCCCGCACCATGCGCCCGGCCAGCTCGCCCCTGCCGGCGAGAATCTTCTGACCCGCGATCAGTCCGTTGGAGTAGAAGTTGAGTCCGTGCTCCGAGAAGCGCAGATACGACACATCCTTCTTGGCCTTGTCCTGCATGGTCGGACCCTGGTCACTGGCGTAGCCGAGCAGCGCGTCCGTCTTGCCGGAGATCACCGCGGCGATCTTGCCCGCCGGATCGGTGTTCTGGATCCGGACGTCCGACTCCTTGAGACCGTTCTTCTCCAGGAAGATCGGGAACGTCTTGGTGAGCGCGTCACCGGCCGTGCCCGCGATGGTCTTTCCCTTGAGATCGGCGGGGTGGGAGACGTTCTGGCTCGCGAAGAACTGCACCGAGGAGGGCGTGGTCTGGAGGAAGACACCGAGGCTCTTGACCTTGACGCCCTGGTCCACCCCGCTGAGGACGGCGGGTGTGTCGGCCCAGCCGAAGTCGGTCTGGCCCGCGGCCGTCGCCTGCACGGTCTTCTGCGACCCCTGTCCCGCCCGGATCGTCAGATCGATGCCGTGCTTCTCGAAGATCTTCTGCTGCTTGCCGTAGTAGAACGGCGCGTGTTCGCCGTACGGATACCAGTTGAGGGTCAGCGTCACCTTGTCGAGCTTCTTGCCGGAGTCGCTGGTGGTGGTCCCCGAGCCGCCCTCACCACAGGCAGTGGCGACCAGGAGCAGCGGTACGAGGCCGATCAGGAGTCTGCGCGCATGCATGGCTGGCCCTTCCCTGAAAGGGATCGAGTCGAGTCGGTCAGTACGAGGTGGTGACGTTGGTGTCCCGGCGGCTGGCGTGCCAGGGCAGCAGCAGCTTCTCGGCGATCTCGACCAGGACGAACAGGACGACGCCGATCAGTGACATGACGAGCAGGCCCGCGAAGAGCATCGGGGTGTCGAGGTTGCCGTTCGCCTGGAGGATCACATAGCCGAGCCCTTCGTTGGCGCCGACGAACTCGCCGACGACCGCTCCGGTCACCGCCAGGGTCACGGCGACCTTGAGACCGGAGAAGAGATGCGGCAATGAGGCCGGGAAGCGGATCTTGGCGAAGGTCTGCCAGGGCTTCGCGCCCATGGTGGCGGAGAGCTGGAGCATCTCCGGATCGACCGCCTTCAAGCCGGTGACCATGGAGATCACCACCGGGAAGAAGGCGATGAGGACGGCGATCAGGATCTTCGGTGTGATGCCGAAGCCGAGCCAGACCACGAACAGCGGCGCGATGGCGATCTTTGGCACGACCTGGGCGAAGAGAAGAATGGGGTAGAGCGTCTTCTCGACGGTCGAGGAGTAGACCATGACGACCGCCGCGAGCACCCCGACCACCACCGCGATCACGAAGCCGAGCAGCGTCTCATAGGTCGTCACCCATGTGTGCTGCCAGAGGTAGTCGGCCTTGCCCGTGAGCACATCGAGGGTCGCGCCGGGCGACGGGACGAGGTACGGCTCCACCAGTTCGGCCGCCGCGATGATCCACCAGAGGGCGAAACACCCCGCCAGCAGGGCGAGGGGCCGCCAGCCGGCCTCGACGGCACGGGTCAGCCGCTCCCCCGCCCCCGGACCGTTCCGTTCGGCGACCCCGGACACTCCCTTGTCCGGTCCTGGCACGGGTGCGGGTTCCGGCTGCGGTGCCGATGCCGGCGCGACGCTCTGGCTCACTGTGAACTCCTCGGGAAAACCGGGCAGTTATAAGTGCGCTGTTCGCCTACAAGCGCTTTCAGAAAGCGCTTTCTGATAGGGTGATCGCCACGCTAATGACTGCCCGTCCGTACGGTCAATAGGTCGTCCCGAAATTTCGGGGTCCGCCACGGACCCCGCCGCCACCGCGACCCGGGGGTCGAGTTGAGTGAACGGGAAGCACAGACCCATGTGACGCTGGAGGCCGTCGCCCGCCGCGCGGGTGTCTCCCTGGCGACGGCCTCCAGAGCACTGAACGGCACGACGAGAGTCCGCGAGGAACTGCGCCAGCGAGTGCACGCCGCGGCCGATCTGCTCGGTTACATCCCCAACGCCCATGCCCAGGCCCTCGCCAGCGCCTCCAGCAATACGGTGGGGCTCATCTGCCACGATGTGGGCGACCCGTACTTCGCCGCGATCGCCGGCGGGGTGATGCGGGCGGCGGCCGAACAGGACGTCCTGGTCATGCTCGCCAGTACGTTCCGGGAGCCGGCCAGGGAGATCGCCTATGTCTCGATGCTCCGCGCCCAGCGGGCCCGCGCCATCCTGCTGATCGGCTCGGGCTTCCAGGACCCGTCCTGGGAACGGAAGCTGGCCGCCGAGGTGGCCCCGTACACCCGCGCGGGCGGGCGCGTCGCCGTGGTCAGCCGGCACCGGAGTCTGCGCGCCGACGCCGTACTGCCCGAGAATCGCGCCGGCGCCGCGGCGCTCGCCCGTGCTCTGCTGGCCCTGGGGCACCGGGAGTTCGGGGTCCTCAGCGGGCCGCGCGAACTCACCACGGTCTCCGACCGGCTGGCCGGGTTCCGGGAAGGGCTCGGCGAGGCCGGGGTCGTCCTCGGGCCCGGGTCGGTCGTCCACGGCGCGTTCACCCGCGACGGCGGCTACACGGCGGCCCGTGAACTGCTCGATCGCCCGGCACACCCCCGCCCCACGTGCGTCTTCGCGGTCACGGACGTGATGGCGGTGGGCGCGCTCGCCGCCTTCAGGGAGGCGGGCCTACGGGTCCCGGAGGACCTGTCCCTCGCCGGCTTCGACGACATCCCGCTCGTACGGGAGCTGACTCCCCCGCTCACGACCGTCGCCCTGCCGCTCACCGCCATGGGCGAGAGCGTGATCTCGCTCGCGCTGCGGGAGCCGCGTGGAGCGCGCTCGCGGGTGCTGCGGGTCGGCGGCGAAGTCGTCCTGCGCGCGAGCACCGCGCCTCCGTCACCCGCCACCACCCCGCTCTGGGACTCCTGTTGACGGACCGTCACAGACCGCCGTCAGGAAGGGAGGCTCAGATCAGCCCGTCCTCCCTGCGGTGGATCTGCGCCATCAGCTCGGCGGCGAAGGACTTGATGGTGTCCAGGCCGGTCCGCCCCCAGCGCCTCGGCTCGGTGTCGGCCACACAGACGGTGCCGAGCGCCATCCCCGTACGGTCGATGAGCGGGGCCCCGAGATAGGAGCGGATGCCGGTCTCGTCGACGAGCGCGTTCCCGGCGAACCGGGGGAAGTCCCGTACGTCCTCCAGGACCAGCGCCTTGTGCCGTACCACCACATAGGGGCAGTAGCCGTGGTCACGGGCCATGAACCGCTCCCTCCCGGCTCCCGGCGGAGTGTGCAGCCCGGCGAAGAACTGCCGTTCCTCGTCGATGAAGTTGACCATCGCGTACGGAGCGCCCGTCAGCTGGGCCAGTTGCCGGGCGACGGCGTCGAAGGCCGGTTCGGCCCGCTCCCCCAGCCCGAGCCCGCGCAGCCGGACCACACGGTCGGGCGCCTCGCGGTCGACGGGGGTGAGCAGCAGACGGCCGATCGGGTCGTACGTCATACGCGTAGCTCCGTCACTCTGAGGGGGCCGTGGGCGGGGCCGCGGACGCGGTGATCAGATGCTGTACGAGGGTGACGAGCGTCTGGATGCCGGAACTGGCGATGCGCGCGTCGCAGAGCACGATCGGCACCTCCGGTTTGAGATCGATCGCGGCCCGCACCTCCTCCGGCTCATAGCGGTACGAGCCGTCGAACTCGTTGACCGCGACGACGAAGCCGATCCCGCGCCGCTCGAAGAAGTCCACCGCGGAGAAGGAGTAGTCCAGCCGCCGGGTGTCGGCCAGCACGATCGCGCCGAGCGCGCCGCGCGACAGCTCGTCCCACATGAACCAGAAGCGCTCCTGTCCCGGCGTCCCGAACAAATACAGCACATGGCGCTCGTCGAGCGTCAGTCTGCCGAAGTCCATGGCGACCGTCGTCGATGTCTTGGCCTCGACGCCCGTCAGATCATCGGTCGCGGCGCTGACCTGGGTCAGCAGCTCCTCCGTACTCAGCGGCGCGATCTCGCTGACGGCTCCCACGAACGTCGTCTTGCCGACCCCGAAACCGCCGGCGACCAGGACCTTCAGCGCGGTGGGAAAGGGCTCGGGGACGACGGAAGCGACAGGAGCGGCGGAAGCGACAGGAGCCATGGGGGTGACGGAAGCGGCAGGGGCGACAGGGGCGGCGAGTGCGTCAGAGCTGTCGTCGTAGACCATCGAGGACTGCCTCCAGCAGGAATCGATCGGTGGGGTGGTCGAAGCGGAGGGGCGGCCGCGCGGTGATCGCCCCGCAGTCCACGAGATCGGAGAGCAGCACCTTGGTGACCGTCACGGGGAGCCGCAGATGCGCCGCGACTTCGGCGACCGAGGTCGGCCCCTGGCAGAGGCCGACGGCGTGGGCGTGCTCGGGCCCGAGATGCGCCTGGGGTCCCGATCCCGTGGACATCACCAGCGTCAGCAGGTCGAGGGCCGTGGTCGGCAGGGTCCGGCCCCCGCTCACGGCGTACGGGCGGATGAGGCGGCCCGCCGCGTCGTCGAGCCACGGCCCGTCCGTGGGAAGCGGCACCGTCAGTGCCCCGCGACGCTCGGCGAGAAGCCCGCCCCGTGCCTGAGCGGGGTGACCAGATACGGCCGTACGCTCTTGACCAGCATCGCCATCTCGTAGCCGAGGACGGCGGCGTCCGCCTCACGGCCCGCCAGCACGGCGAGACAGGTGCCCGAGCCCGCGGTGGAGACGAAGAGCAGGGTCGAGTCGAGTTCCACGACGACCTGGCGGACCTCCCCGCCGTCACCGAACCGCGCCCCGGCGCTGCGGCCCAGGGAGTAGAGGCCGGAGGCGAGCGCCGCCATGTGATCGGCGCTGTCCGGGTCCAGGCCGTGCACGGACCTCACCAGACCGTCGGAGGAGAGCAGCACCGCGCTTCGGGTGTACGGGACTCGCTGGACCAGACCGCTCAACAGCCAGTCGAGGTCGGAGGCATGGCCGGTCGGCACATCGCTCGCCATGGTGCATCTACTCCTTGGGGGTGGTGTCGTGGCGCTGCGGTTCCGGCGGCCCCGCCAGGGACTCGGACAGCGGGTCGGGCAGGCGGTCCGGCAGAGGACCGGTCAACGGATCCGGCAGAGGACCGGTCAAGGGATCGGTCAAGGGATCCGTCAAAGGGTCCGTCAAAGGATCGGCCAACGGGGCGGTCGACGGGGCGGGCACGGCGGCCGACGGGCGGACCGGCTGGGATTCGGCGAGGCCGATGCCCCGCTGGAAGGCGGCCATCAGTCCGGGGTCGTGGAGCACGGCCTCCTGGGCGGCCGGCGGCGCGGACGGGGCCTCGCGCAACTGCGGGACCAAGTGCTCCTGGCCTCGGCGTCTGGGCAGTTGGGGCCGGCTCGCCGTGGCGTGGATGGAGCCGTCACCGAGAGGCTCGACCCGCGGGCGTGCCGGGTCCGGTGCGGCGGGCGGGCGCCGCCGGTCGGGGTGGACGGCGCCGGGGCGCGCGGCGGCGGGGGTGGGGCGTTCGGCGCCGGTGTCCCGTACGGGGAGCGGGGCGGGGGCGCCCTGGGGTGGTGTCGGCCCCGGCTGGGCCGGAGCCTGGGCCGGGGGCTGAGCCGACGGCGGCTGCTGGGCCGGGGGCCGGGGCTGCTGTGCCGGGGGCTGGGCCGACGGCGGCTGCGCGGAAGGCTGCTGCTGGGCCGGGGGCTGGGGCTGGGGCCGCGCCTCGTACATCTGCGGCTGCGGCTGCGGCTGCGGCTGCGACCCCGGCTGAGTCCCGTACGTCTGCTCCACGCCGTTCCGCTCGTCCGCCCGGTCGGAGCCGAGCAGCGCCTGCGGCAGCACCAGTACGGCCTGGATCCCGCCGTAGATATTGGACTGGAGACGTACGGCGATGCCGTGCCTGCGCGCCAGTGCCGACACCACGAAGAGCCCGATCCGCCCGTCCTGGAGCAGATGAGCGACATTGACCTGGTCGGGGTCGGTGAGCAGTCCGTTCATCTTCTTCTGCTCGTTGAACGGCATCCCCAGGCCCCGGTCCTCCACCTCGATGGCCAGACCCGCCGTCACATGCTGTGCCCGCAGCAGCACTTGGGTGTGCGGGGAGGAGAAGACCGTGGCGTTCTCGACCAGTTCGGCCAGCAGATGGATGACATCGGCCACGGCATGGCCGCGCAGAGTGCCGTCGATCGGCGGTACGAGCTTGATCCGCGGGTACTGCTCGACCTCGGCGATGGCCGAGCGCAGGACCTCCGTCATGGTGACCGGCCTGCTCCACTGGCGCCGGGAGATCGCCCCGCCGAGGACGGCGAGGTTCTCGGCGTGCCTGCGGATACGGGTCGCCAGATGGTCGACGTGGAAGAGCCCCTTCAGCAGCTCCGGGTCCTCGACCTCGTTCTCCAGCTCGTCGAGGAGCTGGATCTCCCGGTGGACGAGGGACTGGAGCCGACGGGCCAGATTGACGAAGACTTCCACCTTCTGTTCGTCCCCGACACTGCTGGAGAGCCGGGACGCCTGCACCACGGCGGCGATGGCGGCATCCCGGGAGCGGCCCAGTTCCTGTGCCAGCAGATCGAATTCGTCACCGCCGGGAACCGTCGGCGGGGCCGGTGCGGGGCGTACGGGCACCCGGTCGCCCCGCCGGAGCTGCTCGACGACCGCACGCAGCTCGGCCTGCCCGCGGGCGCTGGAGCGGCGCATCGCGTTGCAGCGGTCCAGGACGGACTTCGCGGTACGTTCCGCGCCGAGGGCGGCCGCCGCGATGGCGGCGAAGGCGAGCAGTGCCATGCCGAACAGCGCCGTCCAGAGCGCGGCGGTCGGTTCCGCCGCGGTGGAGCGCAGGATGAGCACGACAGCGGCGGCGCCGCTGAGCGCCGCGACTATCGCCGGAAGCACCGCGGTGCGCAGGAGTTGAGGCCGTATGCGGGCGTCGGGCGGCGTCGGCGTATCCGCCCTGGCCGGGGACGGGAACGAGCGGGAGCCCGGCCTGCCGTGCCGCCCGCCCTCGCGGCGCTCCGGCCGCGCGGCGGGTGCGCGAAGTTGAGACATCAGTGTCCTCGGTACGTCGGGCCCCAGGAAGCGGCGTCGTGCGGGTGGTGCGATTCCGGCGGCAGCGGCAGGACCTGCGCATACCGCGTACGCCCTCCGTTGATCACCGAGCACTTACGGTAGTCGCCAAGCGTTGCCTCGCGGTGGGCAGTTGACGAAGTTCCCCCCGGAGCATCCCGCTCTGGTATGAGGCATCGCACATCAGCGCGAAATACGACGTTCGGCCCGGTGCGGGGCACCGGGCCGAACTCCCCCATGAGGACGAGAGGGACAGAAGGGACGGAGAAACCGAGGAACCGAGGAATGGAAGGGGCTGAGGGACTGATGAACGGGAGGGTCCGAGGAAGGGGAGGGTCCGAGGAAGGGGAGGGGCTCAGGAACGGAAGGGGCTCATCAGGCGGACGGCGACAGAATCACGGAGCGGCTGAGGTGGCGCGGATTGTCCGGGTCGAGACCGCGCCGGTCCGCCAGCGCGAGGGCGAGCCGCTGGATCCGTACCAGCTCGGCCAGCGGGTCCAGCGTCCCCGGCACCCACAGCCCGCCGGTCGCCCTCACCTGCTCCTCAAGCCCCTCGGGAGCCGGCCCGAGCGCCCACGTGGCCGTCCCCTGCGTCGTGATGCTGATGGGGCCGTGGCGGTACTCCATCGCCGGGTACGCCTCGGTCCAGGCCAGCGCCGCCTCCCGCATCTTGAGCGCGCCCTCCTCCGCGAGCCCCACTGTCCAGCCCCGGCCGAGGAAGGTGAACTGCGTGCACTCGGTCACCCCCGCGGGCAGCGGCTCCGCGAGGGCCGTCTCCGCGTCCGCCACCGCCGCGTCCGGGTGCAGCCCGAGGTGCGCGCGGAGCAGCGTGAGCGCGGTGGTGGCGAAGCGCGTCTGGACGACGGACCGCTCGTCGGCGAAGTCCAGTACGACCAGATCGTCGGCGGCCGTACGCACCGGCGTCCCGGGGTCGGCGGTGATCGCGGTCGTTCGGGCGGTGCCACGGACGTCCGCGAGCAGTGACAGCACCTCGGTGGTCGTCCCCGACCTGGTGAGCGCCACGATCCGGTCGTAGCGGCGGCCCGCGGGGAACTCGGAGGCGGCGAACGCGTCCGTCTCGCCCAGCCCCGCCCCCTCCCGCAGCCCGGCGTAGGCGCGGGCCATGAACAGCGAGGTCCCGCAGCCGACGACGGCCGTGCGCTCACCCGGCTCGGGCAGCTTGCCGCGTACCCCTTCGGCCAGGGCCGCCGCCCGGCGCCAGCACTCGGGCTGACTGGCCAGTTCCGTCTCCACATGCGTCATGTGCGTCCCCACTCCCCTGAGCCGTATGACTCTCGAACCGTATGATTGTTTCTGCATGCTAGACGATACTTTCAATCACAAACAAGCAATTCGGATGAGGTCACGAGCACATAGGATCAGGACTCCACGGGATCGAGGGGGTTACGGTGAATCGCCATGAGCGGCATACGACCTTGCTTGAGCTGCTGACCGAGCGGCATCAGCTGGAGGTCGAGGCCGTCGCCGCGGAGCTGGGGGTGTCCGTGGCGACCATCCGCCGCGACCTCGATCACCTCGCCGAGCAGCAGCTGGTGACACGCACCCGGGGCGGGGCGGTGGCGCACTCCGTCGCGTACGAACTGCCGCTGCGCTACAAGGCGGTACGGCACGCCTCGGCGAAGGAGCGCATCGCGCGCGCCGCCGCGGCGATGACCGAGCGCGGCATGGTGGTCGGGCTGAACGGCGGCACGACCACCTCGGAGGTGGCCAGGGCCCTCGCCACCCGCGGTGAGCTGCGGGGAACGGCGGAGGAGCGGATGGCGGAGGAGCCCGCGCTCACGATCGTCACCAACGCGCTGAACATCGCCCATGAGCTGGCGGTGCGGCCGCACATCAAGGTGGTGACGACGGGCGGGGTCGCGATGCCCCAGTCGTACGAACTCGTCGGGCCGCTGGCCCGGCACATCATCGGCGAGGTCAGTCTCGACATCGCGTTCATCGGCGCGGACTCCGTCGATACGGAGTCGGGCGCCGGTGCACACAGCGAGCACGAGGCGAGCATCAACGCGCTGCTCGCCGAGCGGGCGCGGACGCTGGTCGTGGTGGCGGACAGCTCCAAGCTGGGCGCCCGCGCGTTCGCGCGGATCTGCCCGGTGGAGGACATCGGGACGCTCATCACGGACTCCGGCGCGCCGGAGTGGGCGCGCCGGTTCGAGGAGCGCGGGGTACGCGTCATCCAGGTCTGAGCCAGGTCCGAGCCACGTCCAGGTCCGAACGCCGGAGCGCCGGAGCCCTTCCGGGGCTCGGGGGCTCGGGGGCGCGGAGGCTCCGGGGCTCTCACCCGCTCACGCCCCCGCCCCTACGTGCCCCTCGCGCGGCGTCCGCGCGCCTACGCGGAGGACGTGGTCTCGGCCGTCTCCTCCGTCTTTCCGC
Organism: Streptomyces sp. NPDC039430; assembly: GCF_055639435.1. Classification (NCBI taxonomy): domain Bacteria; kingdom Bacillati; phylum Actinomycetota; class Actinomycetes; order Kitasatosporales; family Streptomycetaceae; genus Streptomyces; species Streptomyces sp. NPDC039430. The sequence goes on from NZ_JBVKAK010000011.1 coordinate 29,321, forward strand.
CGTCCCCCTTGCCGGTGGCGTCGCCCGCCGTGGCCACCGTCGCGGCCGTCGCGGCCTGAGCCCCGGCGGCGGAGACCGCGGTGACGGAGGGCCAGCCCCCGGCCGGCACGGCGGCCACGGAGCGCCACCACGGGGCGTCGGGGACCTCGTCCCCGGTGGGCTCGAAGGGCTGGCCCGGACGCGGCAGCGCGATCCCGGCGCCCGCTTCGGCGGCGGCGGTGACCGTGCCCTCGCCGGGCTCGGCCCACGGGTGCGGGGCGAGGTTGAACGTACCCCAGTGGATGGGCAGCATCACGCCGGACGGACGGCCGCCCTGGAGATCGAGATGGGCGCGCATGCCCTCGGCCGGGGTCATATGGATGTCGGGCCAGTACTCGCTGTACGCGCCGATCTGGATCATGGTGGCGTCGAACGGGCCGTGCTCGGCGCCGATGTCGCGGAACCCGGGGAAGTAGCCGGTGTCCCCGCTGTGGTAGATCCGGTGCTCGGGACCTGCCACGGCCCAGGAAGCCCAGAGTGTGTGCTGCTGGTTGCGCAGACCGCGGCCGCAGAAGTGCCGCGCGGGGGTGGCGGTCAGCCGGATACCGGCGACCTCGGTGGACTCGTTCCAGTCGAGTTCACGCAGCCGGGACGCGGGCACGCCCCACCTCTCCAGATGGGCGCCGACACCGAGCGGTACGGCGAAGACCGTCTCCGTCGAGGCGAGGGCCCGGATGGTGGGCAGATCCAGGTGGTCGTAGTGGTCGTGGGAGATCACGACGACATCGACGGGACCGAGAGAGGCGAGCGGCACGGGCGCCGGGTGCAGCCGCTTCGGCCCCGCGAAGGCGAACGGCGAACACCGCTCCCCCCAGACGGGGTCGAAGAGCACGCGCCGGCCGTCGATCTCGGCGAGCACACTCGAATGCCCCATCCAGGTGAGGCGGAGGCCGGAAACCGGGGGCGCGGCAAGGTCCGCGAGGGTGGTGGAGTACACGGGAATGGTGCCGATCGGCGACCGCCGGGCCCGCGCTTCCTTCTGGAAGTAGATCTTCGCGAACTCCAGTCCCGAGGCGCCGGACGGTCTGGTCCTGGCCCCCACCGGGTTCTGGAACACCCCGTCGACGAAGTTCGGCGAGCGGTGGATCCGCTCCAGCCGCTCGCCCGCCGAATCGGCCCCGAAGGCCGCGGGTCGCAGCGAGCGCAGCCGGGAGCGCAACGAAAGGGGGGAACCAGCGCCTGTCACAGCACCTCCTGGAGGTTCGGTGTCGTCCCATTATGTCCGGGTGCGTACATCGGTGCGGGTCGAGCCGATCGGATTCGATCGGGTGCCCCACCCTGGCCGGCGTACGCACGTCCAACGTCGTCACTGCCCCTGGGATTCCCGGCTACGCCCCCGATTCGGGGGATCTCCCCGGCAGTGACACGGGCGCTCGTCGCGGCGGCCGGCGGCCGTCCCCCGGTCACCGCACAACGGTACGGCTGGTACGGGTGAGACACGGGGGCCGGTCTCGATAGGGTGGCGTCGTGGCGAGAGTGCGGCTGAGTGTGGCGGAACGGCGCGAGGACCTGCTGCGCGCCGCCGTCGAACAGATCGAGGCGCGGGGCGTGGCCGCCGTGCGGATCTCCGATGTCGCCGCCGTGCTCGGCGTCAGCAACGCGCTGGTGCTCTACCACTTCTCCACGAAGGAGAAGCTGGTCGCCGCTGCCTTCGCCCATGCCGCACGGGGCGATCTCGACCAGCTGCGCGCGCTGCTCGGCCGGCGCGACAGCGCGTTGGCGCGGCTGCACGACGCGGTCCGCTGGTACGCGCCGGCCGGGGAGGCCAAGGGGTGGCGGCTGTGGATCGAGAGCTGGGCGGCGGCACTGCGCGACCCGGCGCTGCGTGAGGTGGCGGGCGCTCTCGACCAGCGGTGGAAGGCGGCGCTCGCCGAGGTCATCGCGGAGGGCTCGGCGGCGGGCGAATTCCACTGCGCGGACCCGGTGTCGGCGGCCTGGCGGCTGACCGCCATGCTGGACGGCCTCGCGGTTCAGATGACGTCGTACGAGGGTTCACTGCCGCGCGCCACCATGCTGGAGTGGGCCGACGAGGCCCTCGCCCGCGAACTGGGGCTGGACAGCGCGGCCTTCGGAACGACGTCCGGAAGACCCGGCCCCGGGACGCGGGACCGCCCCGGGATGTAGCACCTTACGGACACGCGTACAGACCTCAGGCACCTCAGGCAGCGGAAAGGGAGATCGTGGCGCAGCAGCGGACCGACCAGCTCCATCATGATGTGCTGGTCGTCGGGGGCAGCGGGGTGGATACCGTCGTCCGGGTCGACTCGCTGCCGGTGCCACTCGCCGACTCGGTCCCGGTGGGGCCGATCCTCGAATGGCCGGGGCACACCGGCGGCAATGTGGCGCTCGGCTGCCGGAATCTCGGCCTGAACGTCAAGTTCCTGGACTATCTGGGAGACGACTGGACCGGCGAGCAGGTCCGGGAGCGGCTCACGCGAGGTGGTGTGGACTTCGAGGCCCTGCTCTCCCCCTCGGGCACCCGGCGCGCGGTCAATCTCGTGGAGAAGACGGGCCGCCGGATGTCCTTCCACGACGCCAGGGACCCGGACGATCTGCGGATGCCGCGCGACTTCTATCTGCCGCATCTCGAACGGACGCGCCATGTCCATCTGTCGATCACCAACTTCGCCCGGTTCCTCTATGACGACATCGAGGCGCTGGGTGTCCCGGTCTCGACCGATCTGCACGACTGGGACGGTCTGGCCGACTATCACCGGGACTTCGCCCTCCGCTCCGACCTGGTGTTCCTCAGCGCCGCCGGGGCGAGCGAGCGGATCGCCTCGGTGATGCGGGAGATCCTGCGCGAGGGCCGGGCCGAGGCGGTGGTCGCGACGGCGGGCGCGGGCGGCTCGTATGTGATGAGCCGTGAGGGGAGCCGTACGCCGCGCCCGGTCAGGGCGACCGTCCCGCCCGCGCCGGTGGTGGACTCCAACGGCGCGGGAGACGCGTACGTCTGCGGCTTCCTGTACGGGCGGCTGGCCGGACGCGATCTGGAGGAGTGCGCCCGGCTCGGTGCCGTGGCGGGCGCCCACGCCTGTACGGGCGAGGGCAACGAGGCGCTGATCGGACCTGACGAACTGCTCGCGGCCTGAATACACGGCCCGGCGGCCCGGACCACCGGTCCGGCCATCACGCGCCTCCGGCCACCACACATCCCCGGCCGGCACGGCCCTCGGCCGGCACGCACCGCCGACGACGACCGCCCCCGCGGGCGGACGCGCCGTTCAGGTCTGGCGCACCGGCGCGTAGGCCTCCTCCTCCACCCCGAAGGTCCACGCGACGCCCGCCTTCGCCGTGGACACCGTGGGCGGCACGCGCAGCCAGTAGGTGCGGAACGTACCGTCGGGCTCCGGTGTCGAGTTGACGACCTCGACCATCGCGACGTCCTCGTCGCCGTCCAGCGCGATCCGCCACAGCACACCGGTCTCGTCGCTGTGGACGGGCCGTGCTCCCGACTCGTTCAGATAGCGGTCGTAGCCGTAGTACTCCAGCATCACGCGGCGCAGTTCCGCATTGGCCTCGGTACGGATGCGCTCGGGGGTGAGGGACGGCAGCCCGGCGAGGAACTCGGCGGGTACGGGCATCCCGCGCCACGCGTGCAGGGCGAAGCCGTCCGGATAGGCGAGCGCGGGGCCGTCACCGCGGTCCAGCCGGCCCGCCTCGTCGCGGTACAGCGCGACGGGACGCTCGCAGATCACCACGGCGCGTTCGTACGGCCACCACCAGCCGGCGTGCCGCGCCACCTCGGCGAGCCCTTCGAGGCGTTCGCTGCGGCCGTCGAACGCGGCGAGCCACGCCGCGTCCTGCTGGCCGAGAACCGCGTCGAGCAGCACCGCGCGGAGCTCGGCCGCCTCGGCGGGCCGGTCGGCGAGGCTCTCCACGATTCCGGTGCGTATCCGCTCGGCGAGCGCCCGGGTGGTGTCCCACAGCCGGGCGCCGGTCGCGTTCCAGTGCGCGGCCCAGCCCGCCGGTCCCAACTCGTCGTGCACCCTGCGCCGTTCCTCGGCCCACGGGTAGGTGCGCACCTCGTCACGCACGGACCTTCCCGCGTCGCCGAGTGACCGGGCGGTCCGCGCGCCGGCCAGCGGCGAGCCGGCCCAGATGATCCGCTCGGGCTCCGCGAGGCCCGCCCTGCGGTAGGCGAGCCGCACGCCTCCCTCGGCGGCGGCCCTGTCCGTCTCCCCCGTCGCCGCCGCGACCGCGCGCCACGTACTCACGTCACTCATCCCCGAAGCCCCATCCGATGTCATTCCCGTCCCCTGTCATGCCCGTCCCCCCGTCTGTCCGCCGTCCGCGTACGGCCGTTGTCCGCCGCCCCGCCGCCCCGCCGCCCCGCCGCCCCGCCGCGCGGGCGTGCCGGGCGCCTGTCCGCCGCGCTCAGTCCGCGACCATGCGCACCGCGCCCGGCAGATACTCGCGCTGGCGCACCACCCGGAACCACCCCTTGGGCAGCGGTATCGCCGCGTGCTCCTCGTGCACCACCCGTCCGCCTTCCGGGAGATGGAGGAACATCGGTCCGAGCCCGTCGCCCGGTTCACGGACCAGCCGGCCCGGTCCGGCCACCGCGTGGGCGTGGCCGGTGACCTCGCCGAGGGCCAGGACCAGCCGCCCCCGCGCGTCCCTCGGCTCTCCCGGGGCGCGCTCGGCGTCCACGACGCGCGGCGGCACCGTCTCCTCCGCGACGGGCACGATAAGGACGTCTCCCTGCCGGAACATGGCTCTCCCCTCGACCGGCGGCGCCGGTGCGCCGACCTGTGAACGACGCTAGGGGGAGGGTCTGACAATCGGCCCCTGCGAGGGGTGTTGTCAGTGGCCGCTGGTAGAACTGCTCCACATCAGCCGATCACATGTCACAGGCGTCTGGAGCGTTCGTCATGGCCATCTCGAACCATCTGCGGGAGCTCTACGGCCTGCCCGCGTTCGACTTCCCCGCGGCGGAGACGACGGCGAAGCTCCCCGACCCGGCCACCGTGGCCTGGCGTATCTCGGTCGACTCGTACGACGCCGAGGAGGAGTGGGAGGCGGCGTTCGCGCGCTTCGCCGCGTCCGTGGACACCACCGAGGTCCGGGCGTTGATCGTCGGATCGTGGAGCGAGGCCTACGAATCCGGCCCCGACGAGGTGATCTCGGCCCTCGTCGCCGCCCGCGACCGGCTGCCCGCACTGCGCGCCCTGTTCCTCGGTGACATCACCTACATGGAGTGCGAGATCTCCTGGATCAACCAGGGGCTGGTGACCCCGCTGCTCGACGCCTTTCCCGAGCTGCTGGAATTCGGTGTCCGCGGCGGCCAGGGCCTGCGCTTCCCCGCCGTCCGGCACGCGCGGCTGCGCTCGCTCACCATCGAGACGGGCGGCCTCGACGCCGAAGTGGTGCGGTCCGTCGCGGCGAGCGACTTCCCGGAGCTGGAGCACCTCGACCTCTGGCTCGGCACGTCGTGGTACGGCGCGAACGCCAACACGGCCGATCTGGCGCCGATCCTGGCCGGGGCGCGGCTGCCCCGGCTGAGGTCGCTGGCGCTGCGCAACAGCGAGATACAGGACGAGATCGCCGTGGCGCTGGCCGGTGCCCCGGTCGTGGCCGGGCTGGAGACACTCGATCTCTCGATGGGCACGCTCGGCGACGACGGCGCGGAGGCTCTCCTCGGCGGCCAGCCGCTCAGCCATCTCAAGAAGCTCGATCTGCACCACAACTACCTCGGCGAGGCGATGCGGAAGCGTCTCCTCGACACACTGGGCGCCGCCGGTGTCGAGATCGACCTCTCCGAGAGCACGGAGCCGGACCGTGAGTCGGACGGCCTTGAGCACCGCTACACCGCGGTGGCGGAGTAACGGATGGCCCCGGACCCGAGCTCCACGCCCCTGAGCGACACGTCCCCGAGCCCCGCGTCCCGAAGCGACACGGCCCCGGCCGGCGCCGATCCGAAGCTGGTCGTGGTCGGGGTCCCCGGCAACCGTCGCGTATCGCTGTTCCAGGACGCCGTACGGGCCGCCGGGCTGGCCCCCGCCCGCGAGGTGGCCTGGCGCGATGTGCTGGACGGCCGGGCGCGGTTCACGGCCGGGGAGACGGTACGGACCGACTCCCCGGGTGAGGACCCGGAGGTGGACCGGCTGCTGCGCGGCGTGGACGATCCGACCCGCGTCGAGGGCACGGCCCGCTGGTACGAGGGTTTCATGGCGGCGGCCCGGGATCTCGGCCGGGCCGTCTCCGCCGCCGGCGCCGATCCGCTGGACGATCCCGGCGAGTTGGCGGTCCTCTTCGACAAGCGGCTGTGCCATGGCGTGCTGGACGCGGCGAGGGTGCGCGTCCCGGTGTCCCCCACCTCGGGCCCCGACGGCCCGGCCGTGTCCGGCTGGGACGATGTCCGCGCCCTGATGGCCGGAGCCGGGCTCCGCCGCGCGTTCGTCAAGATCGCCCACGGCTCGTCGGCCTCGGGTGTCCTCGCCGTCGAGAGGGCGGGCCCCGGCCGGGTGCGTGCCCTCACCTCCGTCGAGCGGGGCGGCGCGGGCCGGCTCTTCAACTCCCTGCGGGTCCGGGACTACACCAGCGAGCGCGACGTGGCCGCGATCATCGACACCCTCGCGCCCGACGGACTGCACATCGAGCAGTGGGTGCCGAAGGGCGTCCTGGACGGCAGGTCGGCCGATCTGCGGGTGGTGGTCGTCGCGGGCCGTGCCACGCACGTGGTCGTACGGACCAGCCGCTCCCCCATGACAAATCTCCACCTGGGCGGGAAGCGCGGCGATCTCGACGCGGCCCGCGCCGTGATCAAGGCGTCCGGCGGCAGCCTCTCCACGGCTCTCGCCCTCGGTGAAGCGGCGGCCGACTGCTTCCCCCTGACCCACTGCGTGGGCGTCGATCTGCTGCCCGCCCCGAGCTGGCGACGGTACGCCGTGGGCGAGGTCAACGCCTTCGGTGATCTGCTGCCCGGTCTCACGGGACTGCCGGGCCGCGGCGCCGAGGGCCTGGACACGTACGCGGCGCAGCTCGCCGCCCTGCCGAGGCGTGCGACCCGCCGGACGACCGAGGAGCCGGTGTGCGGAACCCCGACATGAACGAGGTCGTCGGGCGGGACGACCTTCTGCTCGTCACCCTCGACACGCTGCGCTTCGATGTCGCGGAGGAACTGGCCGCCGCGGGCCGCATTCCGCATCTCGCCCGGCATCTCCCGGACGGCCGCTGGGAGAAGCGGCATGCCCCGGGAAGCTTCACCTACGCCTCGCATCAGGCGATCTTCGCCGGATTTCTGCCCACCCCCGCCGCTCCGGGTCCGCATCCACGGCTGTTCGCCGCGCGCTTCGGCGGCAGCGAGACCACGGCAGACCGGACCTTTGTCTATGACACACCCGATCTGGTCTCGGGCCTCGCCGCGGCCGGGTACCGCACGGTGTGCCTGGGCGGGGTCGGCTTCTTCAACAAACAGGGCGCGCTCGGCTCCGTACTGCCCGGGATGTTCCAGGAGAGCCACTGGGAGCCGGAGTTCGGCGTGGCCTCGCCCACTTCCTTCGCGTCGCAGGTCGACCGCGCGGAGAAGGTCGTCGCCGGGCTGGGGCCCGGCCGGCGGCTGTTCCTGTTCGTCAATGTGGCGGCGCTGCATCAGCCCAACTGGTTCCATCTGCCCGGTGCCACCCGGGAGGCGGGCGACTCGCGGGCCACGCACGCCGCCGCGCTGGAGTATGTCGACCGCCATGTCGGCCGGCTCTTCGCCGCCGCGAGCAGCCGTCGGCGCTGCTTCACGATCGTCTGTTCCGACCATGGCACCGCCTACGGCGACGACGGCTGGACCGGCCACCGTCTGGGCCATGAGGTGGTCTGGACCGTGCCGTACGCCCATTTCCTCCTGGAGAGCGGGACAGCCCGATGAGCACCACCCTCGCATCTCGTCCCTACGAGAATTACGTCTACGCCTATCCGCACAAGACCGCCTACCGCCCGCTGGAGGACCGTCCGGCGCTGCGCGGGCTGTGGGCCGGTGAACGCAAGGACGCGCTCTCCCTCTATCTGCACATACCGTTCTGCGAGGTCCGCTGCGGCTTCTGTAACCTCTTCACCCGGATCGGCGCCCCCGACGGGCTGACGACGCGCTATCTCGACGCGCTCGACCGGCAGGCGACAGCCGTGCGCGACGCCCTGGCGGAGGCGGAAGCCGCCCCGGAAACCGGCGCCGGCACCGTACGGTTCGCCACGGCGGCCTTCGGCGGCGGTACGCCCACCTATCTGGACGCCGACGAGCTGGACCGGCTCTGCGACATCGCGGAGAAGCGGATGGGGGCCGATCTGCGGGCCGTCCCGCTCTCGGTGGAGACCTCCCCCGCCACGGCCACCGCCGACCGGCTGGCGGTGCTCGCCGAGCGGGGTGCCACGCGACTGAGCATCGGCGTCCAGAGTTTCGTCGACACGGAGGCGAAGGCCGCCGTACGCCCGCAGCGCCGCGCCGAGGTCGAGGCCGCGCTCGGCCGCATCAGGGACGCCCGGATCCCCGTCCTGAACATCGACCTGATCTACGGCATCGACGGCCAGACGGAGACGAGCTGGCGCCACTCCCTGGACGCCGCGCTCGCCTGGCGGCCCGAGGAGCTGTATCTCTACCCTCTGTACGTACGGCCGCTCACCGGCCTCGACCGGCTCGGCGCCGGCGGTGACGCCGCCTGGGACGAGCAGCGGCTGCGCCTCTACCGGCAGGGCCGCGACCAGCTGCTCGCCCACGGCTACGAGCAGACGTCGATGCGGATGTTCCGCCGCCCGGACGTTCCGTTCGAGGCCACCGGCGCGGACGACTACGCGTGCCAGACCGACGGGATGATCGGTCTGGGCTGCGGGGCCCGCTCCTACACCTCCGCGCTCCACTACTCGTTCGACTACGCGGTCGACATGCGTGAGATACGCGGCATCATCGACAGCTATACGGCGACGGAGGACTTCTCCCGCGCGGAGGTCGGCCGGCGGATCGACGAGGACGAGGCGCGCCGCCGTCATCTCCTCCAGTCCCTCCTCCAGGCCGGCGGGATGGCGGAGGCGGGCTACCGCGAGCGGTTCGGCTCCGGCCCAGCCGAGGACTTCCCGGTCGAGCTGGCCCGGTTCGCGTCCGCCGGCTGGCTCGACCAGAGCGCGCCGGCCGGTCTGCTGCGCCTCTCCCCCGAGGGGCTCGCGTACTCGGACGCGCTGGGCCCGGCGCTCTTCTCCCCCGCCGTACGCGCCGCGATGGCCGCGTACGAGAGGAAGTGAGGTCCATGGACCTGACGATCCTCTACCGCGGCCCGCTCGCCTCCTGCGACTACGACTGCCCGTACTGCCCGTTCGCCAAGCGCCGCGACAGCCGGGACCAACTGCGCGCGGACCGGGCCGCCCTGGAGCGCTTCACCGCCTGGGCGTCGGAGCAGCGGGAGGACAGGCTGTCGGTGCTGTTCACCCCGTGGGGCGAGGGGCTGGTGCGGTCCTGGTACCGGCGCGCCCTCACCGAGCTGTCCGGGCTGCCGCACATCGGCCGCGTGGCGATCCAGACGAATCTCAGCTGCCGCACGGACTGGCTGGCGGACGCCGATCCCGCGAAGCTCGCCCTGTGGTGTACGTACCACCCGGGCCAGACGCCCTACGACCGCTTTCTCGCGAAGACCCATGAGCTGGCGGACCGGTCGATCCGGTTCAGTGTGGGGGTCGTCGGCCTTCCGGACCATCTGGAGCATGCCCGCCGGCTGCGCGCGGACCTGCCCCAGGAGGTGTATCTCTGGATCAACGCGGCCGAGGGGCACGGCTATACGGACGAGGAGGCCGACCGCTGGACGGCTCTCGATCCGCTCTTCCCCTACAGCCGCAGCCCGCACCGCTCGGCCGGTCTGCCCTGCCGTACGGGCGAGTCGGTGATCTCGGTGGACGGCGAGGGGACGGTGCGGCGCTGCCACTTCGTCCGCGCCGAGCTCGGCAATCTCTACGACGGGTCCTACCGGCGGGCGCTGGCTCCGCGGGCGTGCCCGCTGGCGGTGTGCGACTGCCATATCGGCTATGTACATCTGGAGACGCTGCCGTTGTACGACGTCTTCGCCGGAGGGGTGCTGGAGCGGATCCCGGCGGGGATACGACCGGCCGGACCCACCACGGCTGGGGAGTCTCCGCGGATCAGTGTTTGAGGGGCAGAAGGTCGGGGCGTTTCGCCTCGACATGATCGCCGGACGACTCGCCGCGCAGCCGTCGCCCGATCCACGGCACCAGATACTCGCGCGCCCAGTGGATGTTGTCGCGCCGCACCTCCAGCGTTCCGCGCGGGGGCTGTGGCGGCCATGGCTGATCCGGGTCCGCGGGCACATCGAGGCCGAGCACCTGCGCGGCGCGCAACGCGACGCGGGTGTGCCCCTCGGGTGACAGATGCAGCCGGTCGCCGTCCCAGGCGCGCCTGTCCTGGACGGACTTGAGCGACCAGAGATCGAGCACCGGGCAGTCGTAGCGGTCCGCGATGGCCCGCACATGGGCGGTGTACGTGGCGATCTTGCCGCGCAGATGGCGCAGCACGGGCACGCCCCGGGTGTCGAAGCCGGTGGTCACCATGACCGTGCCGACTGCGCCGGAGAGATCGGCGACGGCCCGCTCGAAACGTTCGGCGACATCGTCGGGGTCGGTGCCGGGCCGGATGATGTCATTGCCGCCGGCGCAGAACGTCACCAGATCCGGGGCGAGTTCCTTCGCGCGCGGTATCTGTTCGTCGACGATCTGGTCGAGGAGCCGGCCGCGTACGGCGAGATTGGCGTACCGGAAATGGCCGTGGGCGGTGTTCTCCGTCGCACCCGAGACCGCCAGTTGGTCGGCGAGCAGGACCGCGAACCGGTCCGCCCAGCCGACATATGTCCCGTCGGGGCCCGGATCACCCACCCCCTCGGTGAAGCTGTCGCCGATCGCCGCGTAGGACCCGAGTACGCCATTTCTTCTTGATCTCGAATCGTCTGCCACAGCACCACATCATTCACCGGCATATGTGACCTACGCGACCGTAAGGAGGGGTTGACGCCGGGTGAGATATGCCATCGGTCAAGATTCGGCCAAGCGGGAATAGCCGCAAACCTCCGCTGCCCGGCACGGAAAGTGCCGGGCAGCGGAATGGGCCGAGGTGATCTGACGGGTCAGAGGTTGACGCCGTGCTCCCGGAGGTAGGCGACCGGGTCGACGTCCGAGCCGTACTCGGGGCCGGTGCGGATCTCGAAGTGCAGGTGCGGTCCGGTGGAATTGCCCGTGGAACCGGAGAGTCCGATCTGCTGGCCCGCGCTGACGGTGTCGCCCGCGGAGACCTCCAGGGACGACAGGTGGCCGTACTGCGAGTACATGCCGTCGCTGTGCTGGATGACGATCTGGTTGCCGTACGAGCCGCCCCAGCCGGCCGTCACGACCGTGCCGTCGCCGACCGCCTTGACGGGGGTGCCCGAGGACGCCGAGAAGTCGACACCGGTGTGGTAGCCGCTGGACCAGCTGGAGCCGGAGGCGCGGTACGGCGTGGAGGTGGGTCCGTCGACCGGCGCGGTGAAGCCGGAACCGGTGCTCGGCTCCGCGGTGTCGGCGGCGGGGGCCTGTTCGGCGGCCGAGGCGGCGGACTCGTCCGTCGAGCCGCTCGACGACGAGTCGCCGGACGCGGTGTCGCCGGACGACGCGGTGGCGGAGTCGGCCGAGGAGGAATCGGCGGTGTCGGCGGGCGAGGAGGCGGTGTCGGCCGAGGAGCTGGAGGGCTCCGCCGGAGCCTCGGACGGGGAACTCGCCGCGGCCCTCGCGCCGAGGGTCAGCTTGAGGCCCGGGTGGATCAGCGACGGGTTGTCGCCGACGGCCTCGCGGTTGTCCTGGTACAGCTTGTGCCAGCCGCCGCGGACATGGTGCTCGACGGCGATCTTCGAGAGATAGTCCCCGGCGACCACGGTGTAGGTCCTCGCGACCTTGGTGGCGGCGGCCCGGACGGCGGCCTGCTTCGTCTCGGCCCGCTGCTGGGCGCCGGACAGATTCTGGGCCGTGTGCGCCGAGGCGGGAACAGCGGCCTGCGGGGCGGTCGCGGGAGCGGCCTTCTCCGCGGCGTGCGCGCCGGTGGCGCCGATGAGCGGAAGCGCGATGGCCGCGCCACCCGTGCCGGCGGCGATGAATCCGCGCGAGATGGGATTGGTCTTGGGACGGCGGTGCTTACCCTTCGCGGGCATGGCGAATTCCTCTCCGGCGCCTGCGAGGTGAGCTGTCGGGTTCGGGCTGGAGCTGCCCGGCCGCGCGTGGTGCGCGACTTCACCCCAAGCCGTCCGGAGTTCCGGACCGGCGTACTACCTGGGTCCCCCGCTCCTGCCACGCGTTGATGGATGGATGCGAATTCCAAGCGGCGGCAGGATTCGGCGATCCGCTCGGATTGAGGCTGAAGGTAAGCGAGCCGGACGGCCGGAACAAGATGCCGTATTCCCGCGGTCGCACCCGTTCCGGATATCGCCCGGGTTATCCGGTCACCCTGTGTGGATTCCGGTCTCCAATTTCCTTACGGGGGAGCAATTCCCCTTCCCGATACCACCACGCAACGTCACGGATATGATCCTGCTCACGGCCCCGAGCCCATCTCCCCCGCGACCGGGGCAGGTTATACGGAATCACCCATTCCGGACAGATGGGCATGTGGGCGATATTCACCGGCACAGCGTGTCCGAATAATGCGCTTCTGCCCCCTCGGGCGCTGGGCTGATTGCTACAGGTTGCCTGAGGAACAAATGTCGTAGGGTCGGGAATCGACATCGTCGGCGAGCCGCGCCGACGGCAGACACGGAGGAGCACGCCGTGACGCAGCAGCTGCCGCAGGTCCCGTCGACAGAGCCCGAGTTGTCCGGCGTGCGCAACTTCCGCGACGTGGGCGGGCTGCCGACCACGGACGGCCGGCGGGTGGCCCACGGCAGGCTCTTCCGCAGCGGGCATCTCGCCAACGCCACCCCGGCCGACGCCGCCTTCCTCACCTCCCTCGGCCTGCACACCATCTTCGACTTCCGCAACGGCGCCGATCTGAAGCTCGACGGCGCGGACGTGGAGCTGCCCGGCGTACGCAATGTGAACCTGCCGCTCACCGATCCGGCGGACGGCGCCGAGTTCTGGCTGATGGTGCGGGACGGCGATCTCGACCAGCTGCGCTCGCTCCTCTCGGACGGCAAGGCGGCGAACCGGATGATCGACTCGTACCGGACGATCATCACGGAACGCACCGCCGAGCACAGCCGCGTCCTGCACTCGCTCGCCGAGGACAGCGTCCCCGCGCTCATGCACTGCGCGGCGGGCAAGGACCGGGCGGGGCTCTCCATCGCGGTGTCCCTGCTCGCCGTCGGGGTGGAGCCCGAGGCGATCGAGGCCGACTACCTCAAGTCGAACGACCCGAGCCGCCGCTACCCGATCCGCCGCAGCGACAGCTCGTCCGCCGGGATGTCCTCGGAGGTGATGGAGCTCCTCAGTCCGCTCTTCGACGCTCGCGCCGAGTACCTCGCGGCGGCCTTCGAGACCATCGAGAAGACCTGGGGCACCACGGACCGCTATCTGACCGAGGGGCTCGGGCTCGCCCCCGAGACCCGCGAGCGGCTCCGCGCCCGCCTTCTCGACGAGGGCTGACCGAGCGACGGCGAAACCCCTGGCCGCCCCGCCCGAGCCGCCCCCCGCTCCGCCGCCCCGGGCCGCTACCCCCGCGAGCCCATCTCGAAGAGCAGATAGAGGAAGGCCGCGAAGAGATGGCCGGCGATCAGATAGGCGAAGAGCCGGATGACCAGCCCGCGGGGGAACTTCCCCTCCTCCTTCATGACATGACCGGGCACGGCGTTCTCCTGCACGGCGTTCTCGGGCGCAACGTTCTCCGGCACGGCGTTCTCCTGCACGGGGTTCTCCGACACGGGGTTCTCCGGCTCGGGCATGGTGGCAGACCTCTCTCAGCAGGTCAGCGGCGATGGGCCCCGGCGCCGAGGCACAACTCGGCGGCGGGGCTCTGCAGCAGGGTATGGACGAAGAGCAGCTCGGTCCCCTCGGGTCCGGCCGCCGCGATCCGGTGCGGGGTGAGCGAGTCGAAGTGCGCGCTGTCCCCGGGGCCGAGTACGTGCACGGCGTCCCCGAGAGTCAGCCGCAGGCGTCCTTCGAGAACATGGAGCCACTCCTCACCCGCGTGTACGCGGACGAGGTCACCCTGCGCCCCGTACGGGACCTGGAGCCGCAGCGGCTGCATGGCCCGGCCCGAGCCGCCCGCCTGGTAGTAGGTCCAGCCGTCGGCCTCGACCGGTTCCATCCGGTCGGCCCGGACGATGGGATCGCGTTCCGGCACGATCTCCCCGAGCAGCTCGGATACGGTCGTACCGTAGATACGGGCGAGGCTCAGCAGCATCGGCAGCGACGGTTGTCTGCGGCCGGTTTCCAGCCGGGAGAGATGGGCCGGGGAGAGCCCGGCCCGCCGGGCGGCGGTCTCCAGGGTGAGGCGCCGGCCCCGGCGCAGGTCGCGCAGGCGGGGAGCGACATCGGGCAGCCGGCCGGACAGGTCTTCGCCGGCCTCTCCGGCGGGAGGTGTGCTCATGTGTCCATTGCGCCAGGAACTTTCCTCCGAGGCAAATTTCTTACCTCGGAGGCAAAGCGCAGCCCTCCGGACGCGCTATCGGTTGGCCACGGCCTGCTTCACCAGGGTCCTGCCGAAGTCCCACATCAGTCCGCCACCACCGTGGGCGTCGTCCATGACCGCCGTGAAGGCCTCCACGAAGCGCTCGACCTCCCGCTCCCCGATGGTCAGCGGCGGAATCAGCTTGATCACTTCCAGCTGGTCGCCGGAGACCTGGGTGAGGATCCGGTGCTTCTGGAGCAGCGGTACGACCACCATCTGCGCGAAGAGTCCCTTGCGGGCCGCCTGGAGCATGGTCCACCGGCCGCGGAGCTTGATCGAGTTCGGCCGGCCGAACTCGATGCCGATCATCAGGCCCCGGCCGCGTACCTCGTGCAGCAGTTCATAGCGGTCGACGAGCGCGGCCAGCCGTGACCTGAGCAGATCCCCGGTGGTCCGGGCATTGGCCACAATGTTCTCGTCCTCCATCACGGACAGCACGGCCAGGCCCGCGGCCATGGCCTGGGCATTGGATCCGAAGCTCGCCGAGTGGACCAGCACCCGGTCCATCGAGGAGTAGACCTTCTTGAAGATCCAGTCCTTGCCGAGGGTCGCGCCGACGGGTACGTAACCGCCGGAGAGCGCCTTGGCCACGCAGACGAGATCCGGCTCCACCCCTTCCTCGTGCTGGTACGCGTAGAAGTCCCCGGTCCTGCCGAGGCCGGTCTGTACCTCGTCGACGATGAGCAGCGCCTTGTGCTCGCGCAGCAGTTCCTGGGCGGCGCGCAGAAATCCGGGCGGTGTCCCGTGGACGCCCTTGCCCTGGATCGGTTCGACGACGAAGGCGGCCACATCGCCGCGTGCGAGTTCCCTCTCCAGCCCGTCGAGATCGCCGAGCGCCAGAGCGGTGTCGGGCAGCAGCGGTGCGAAGCCGTCCCGGAAGCCGTCCTCGCCGTTGACCGACAGCGAGCCCGTGGTGAGCCCGTGGAAGGCGTGCGAGCAGTACAGGATCCTGGGTTTCCCGGTCGCGTACCGCGCGAACTTCAGCGCCGTCTCCACCGCTTCCGTACCGCTGTTGCCGAAGAACACCCGGTCCAGATGCGGGGAGTGGGCGAGCAGTTTCTCGGCGAGGAGTCCGGGCAGCGGCTGGCAGTCGAAGCGGGTGAGGTCGGCGAGCGAGGCGTCGAGGACGTCGTGGAGCGCCTTGCGTACGACGGGGTGGTGCCGGCCGAGACCCATGACGCCGAAGCCGGCGAGCATGTCCAGATAGTCGTTGCCTTCCTCGTCCCAGAAGTAGGCGCCCTCGGCCCGCTCGTAGAACCGGTCGAAACCGATGGTGTGCAGCATGCGCGGGAGCTGGTGGTTGAGGTGCTTGGTGTGCAGCTCGTAGCGCTCGGCGCCGCGCTCGGCGAGCAGCCGCGACAGGTCGAAACCCGTGGGCTCGGTCATTCCGTGCTCTCCTTGCCTGCCGGGCTCTTTCTGCCTGCCGGGTTCTCCCCGCCTGCCGGGTTCCGCTCGCTCGCCGGCCTCCCCACGCGTACCCGGCTCTCGTGACGTGCCAGGGCCGCGCCGATCCGGCCCGCGATCTCCGCCGGGGTGAGACCGACGTCGGCCAGCACCTCACTCCGTTTGGCGTGGGCGAGGAACTCCTCGGGGAGACCGAAGGTCCGCACCGGTACGTCGACCCCGGCGTCACGCAGCGACTGTCCGACGGCCGAACCCACTCCGCCACTGCGGCTGTTGTCCTCGACGACCGCGACCAGCCGGTGCCGTTCCGCCAGCGGGGCGAGCTGTTCGTCAACGGGCTTGACCCACCGGGGATCCACCACGGTGCAGCCGATACCGCGCTCCGCGAGCAGCTCCGCCGCCTGGAGGCACACGGGCGCGAGCGCCCCCACCGATACGAGCAGCACGTCCGCGTCCGCCGCGCGGCGCAGGACGTCCATCCCTCCCACGCGTCCGAGCGCCGGGATCCCGGCGCCCGCCGACTCCTTGGCGAACCGGACGACCGTCGGCGCGTCGTCCACGGCCACCGCCTCGCGCAGCTGCGCCCGCAGCTGTCCCGCGTCGCGCGGCGCCGCGATCCGCAGCCCGGGTACGCACTGAAGGATCGACATGTCCCACATGCCGTTGTGCGAGGCCCCGTCGACCCCGGTGACCCCGGCCCGGTCCAGTACGAACGTGACGCCGCACCGGTGCAGGGCGACATCCATCAGCAACTGGTCGAAGGCGCGGTTGAGGAACGTGGCGTAGACGGCGACGACCGGATGCAGCCCGCCCGTGGCGAGACCCGCGGCGGAGACCGCCGCGTGCTGCTCGGCGATCCCCACATCCCAGACCCGGTCGGGGAAGCGCTCGGCGAACTTCGTCAGCCCGACGGGGTGCAGCATGGCCGCCGTGATCGCCACGACGTCGGGGCGCTCCTCGCCGATCGCGACGATCTCGTCGCGGAACACCGAGGTCCAGGACGGTTCGCTCGGCGGTGCCAGCGGCTCGCAGGTCAGCGGATCCATCACGCCGACCGTATGGAAGCGGTCCGCCTCGTGCTCCAGCGCCGGCGCGTAGCCGCGCCCCTTCTCCGTCAGACAGTGCACCAGCACGGGCCCGTGGAAGCGTTTCGCGCGCCGCAGCGCCGATTCGAGGGCGGCGGTGTCATGTCCGTCGACCGGTCCGACGTATTTGAGGCCGAGGTCCTCGAACATGCCCTGCGGGGCGAAGGCGTCCTTGAAACCCTTCTTCGCGCCGTGCAGCGACCCGTACAGCGGCCGGCCCACCACGGGGGTGCGCTGGAGTACCTCCTTGCCCCAGGCCAGGACGGTCTCGTAGCCGTCGGTGGTACGGAGGGTGGCGAGGTGGTCGGCGAGTCCGCCTATCGTCGGACCGTAGGACCGTTCATTGTCGTTGACCACGATGATCAGGGGCCGGTCCTTGGCCGCGGCGATGTTGTTCAATGCCTCCCAGGCCATCCCGCCGGTGAGCGCCCCGTCGCCGATGACCGCGACAACATGGTCCTCGCCGCCCAGCACCTCACGGGCCTTGGCGAGTCCGTCGGCCCAGCCGAGCACCGTCGAGGCGTGCGAATTCTCGATGACATCGTGTGCGGACTCGGCGCGCGAGGGATAGCCGGACAGGCCGCCTTTGCCGCGCAGTTTGGAGAAGTCCTGCCGGCCCGTGAGGAGTTTATGGACATAGCTCTGATGGCCGGTGTCCCACAGAATTCGGTCGACGGGCGAATTGAAGACCCGATGCAGGGCGATGGTCAGTTCCACCACCCCGAGATTGGGCCCGAGATGGCCGCCGGTTCTGGCGACCGCCTGAATCAGGAACTGTCTGATGTCCCCGGCCAGTTCACCGATGTCACTTTCACTCAGCGCCTTGAGATCGCGCGGCCCCCGGATATTCTCCAAGACTGACACGCTCGGGCCCCCTCTCGGAATGCTTCCTCAGCTCACGGTGACGGCGGGAGTCCCCGGGGAACCCGTCGTCGAACTGTCCGGGTGTCGTCACCGCGTCCCGGCGACCGTCTCACGGACCGCCCGCAGCGACTCCTTGAGCGAGCCCATGGTGGCGAGGACGGCGGTCGGCTCGTAGCCGCAGTGCGCCATGCAGTTGGCGCAGCGCGCGTCCTTGCCGCGGCCGTACTTGTCCCAGTCCGTCTCCTCGATGAGCTGCCGGTACGTCGGCACGTACCCGTCGCTCATCAGATAGCAGGGGCGCTGCCAGCCGAAGAGCGAGTAGTTGGGGATGGCCCATGCCGTGCAGGGGAAGTCGGCCTTGCCTTCGAGGAAGTCCAGGAACAGCGGTGAGTGGTTGAGGCGCCAGCGCGCGCGGTTACCGCCGGCGAACGACTTCCTGAACAGCTCCCTGGTCTGCTCGACGCCAAGGAAGTGCTCCTGGTCGGGGGCCTTCTCGTAGGCGTAGGCGGGCGAGATCATCATCTCGTCGACCTTCAGATCGTCATTGAGGTAGTTGAGCACCTCGATGATGGTCTGCGGGGTGTCGGTGTTGAAGAAGGTGGAGTTGGTGGTCACCCGGAAACCGCGCCGCTTGGCCTCCTTGATGGCCGCCACGGCCTCGTCGAACACCCCCTCCTTCGCCACGGACTCGTCGTGCCGCTCACGCAGCCCGTCGATGTGCACCGCGAAGGCGAAATAGGGCGAAGGGGTGAACTTCTCGATCTTCTTGCGCAGCAGCATCGCGTTGGTGCACAGGAAGACGTATTTCCGCTTCGCCACCAGCTGCCGGACGATCTCGTCGATCTGCGGGTGCATCAGCGGCTCGCCACCGGCGATGGAGACCATGGGCGCCCCGGACTCCAGCACCGCCCCGACGGCCTGGGCAACGGGCATACGCTGCTTCAGGACGCCGGCCGGGTGCTGGATCTTGCCGCAGCCCTCACATTTCAGATTGCAGGCGAAGAGGGGTTCCAGCTCGACGATGAGCGGAAACTTCTCACGCTTGCGGAGCTTCTGTTCGACGAGGTACGTCCCGACCCTGATGGTCTGACGGAGCGGCATGGCCATCTAGCTCACCTCCTGGGGAGCAGCAAAGAACGGTGCCATTCGTGGAAAGCCGGAAGGACGGCACGGAGAACGCGGAAGGCTGATATTCCACCGCGCACTGTGCCAATACGGACGAGCTCATGCTCTGGAGCGTCCACGACCACCCGGACGGCCGCAACCGGGCGGGACCCGGCGCTCAGAGCACTTCGGAGCGTTGCCGCGGACTCCATGTCCACCGCGACCGCCCCCGTGGCGCGCAGTCGGGCCCGCTCCTGACCGCGTACCACATGGTCGGAGCCGGTCAGCGGCCCGGTGTGGACCGTATGGCCGGGCACGGCCCTGGCCAGTGCGTCCACCAGCGGTCCTGTGCTCGTGCAGGGGGTGGAACCGTCCGGGTCGCGGGTCTCGTCGGCAACGATCAGATCCCCCGGGTTCATCCCCGGGACGAGTCCGGCGCAGAATCCGGACGCGATCACGGCCGCGTTCCGGTGCCGGGGCTCTCCGAGCGCCCGGGTCACGGCGCGCTCGGCGTTCCTGGGTCCCATGCCCGTACGCAGGACGGTCACCGGGCCCGCCGCGCCGGACCGGCCCGCGCGCAGGGCGAACCGCTCGATGCCGAGCGCGCAGGCGATCAGCAGCGGCGCGGCGGAGCCGGGTTCCGGACGCGGCGGCGGACCGGAGGACGGAGCCGAGGACGGACCGGAGGACCGCTCCATCAGCTTCCCTTGCGGACGCCCGCGCGGACCGCGAGCGGCTTGGGCTCGCCGTGGAGGTACCGGCCGAGCGCGGTGAGCGGGAAGACCTGCCGGTAGAGGTGGTAGTTGATGGAGAAGTCCCAGGGGAAGCCGGTACCGGTGAAGTACGGCTCGTCCCAGGAGCCGTCCTCCCGCTGGGTCCCGGCGAGCCAGGCGATGCCCCGTTCGACGGACTCGCTCTCCCGCTCGCCGGCCGCGAGGAGCGCGAGCAGCGCCCACGCGGTCTGGGAGGCGGTCGTGGCTCCGCGTCCGATCCACGCCTCGTCGTTGTACGAACGCAGATCCTCACCCCAGCCGCCGTCCTCGTTCTGCACGGACCGGAGCCAGGAGACGGCGCGGCGGATCGCGGGGTGGGAGGCGGGCAGTCCGGCCGCGGTCAGCGCGGGCACCACGGAGCCGGTCCCGTATACGTAGTTGACGCCCCAGCGGCCGAACCAGGCGCCGTTGGTCTCCTGTTCGGCGAGGAGCCACTCGATGCCGCGCCGGGTGCCGGGGTGGTGGGACTTGCCCTCGAAGGCGAGCATCTCGACGACATGCGCGGTGACATCCGCGGACGGGGGGTCGATGACCTCGCCGAAGTCACAGAAGGGCAGCCGGTTGGGGAAGGGGCTGGTGTTGTCGGCGTCGAAGGCGCCCCAGGCTCCGTTCCTCGACTGCATGCCCAGATTCCACCGGGCGCCGCGCTCGATGGCCGCGTCGAGCCGCTCGGCGTCCGGGTGTCTGACCCGGCGCAGCGCGAGGATGACCTCGGCGGTGTCGTCGATGTCGGGGTAGTTGTCGTTGTGGAACTCGAACGCCCAGCCGCCCGGGGCGAGTCCCGGCCGGCGTACGGACCAGTCGCCGGGGCGCACGATCTGTTCGCCGATCATCCAGTCGGCTGCTTTGACCAGGGCCGGATGGTCCGGGGCGAGCCCGGCGTCGGCGAGTGCGATGGTGGCGAGGCAGGTGTCCCAGACCGGGGACTGACAGGCCTCGATCATCCGGGCACCGTCCGCGCGCCGGACGGCGAACCGGTCGAGGGACTCCAGGCCGGCGCGCATGATCGGGTGGTCGAGGTCGTAGCCGAGCAGATGCAGCGCGATCAGGGAGTAGACGGCGGGGGGCTGGATGCCGCCCCAGCAGCCGTCGTTCTCCTGCCGTTCGATGATCCAGCGCGCGGCGGCGTTCATCGCGGTTCGGCGCAGTCTGCGCGGCGCGACCTTGTGATAGGCGTGCAGCGCCTTGTCGAGGCGCTGGAACACGCCGTCCCAACTGGTCACGGGCGCGAGGGACATGCCGGGGCCGGAACGCGCGGGGTCGGAGTGCAGCTCGTCCAGGGCGAACGGAGCGGGCCGTACCGGCCGCTTCGCGGAGACGATCGTGAGCGGCACGATCGTCTGGCGTGCCCAGCAGCCGAAGTCATAGATGTTGAGCGGGAACCACTTGGGGAAGAAGATCAGCTCGGGCGGCAGTTCGGGCAGGTCGTCCCACTTCCACCAGCCGAAGAGGGCGAGCCAGACCCGGGTGAAGACCCGGGAGCGCGCGATGCCGCCCCGTTCGCGCACCCAGTGGGAGGCGCGTGCCATGTGCGGGTCTTCGGGACTGTCCCCGGCCAGTCGCAGGGCGACATACGCCTCGATGGTGGCGGAGAGATCGGCGGGGCCTCCGTGGAAGGTGGCCCACGTTCCGTCAGCGCCCTGCTCACCGCGGATGAAGAGGGCCGACGCCTCCGTGGTGCCCGCGTCCTGGACTCCGAGGAACTGGCGGAGCAGCAGATCCTCGGCGTCCATCGTCACATTGGTCGCCAGGTCGCCCTTCCACCAGCCCTGGGCGTCCTGCCTGCCGAGCAGATACTCGACGGATCGTGCGGTGGCCCGCTCGGCGGCGACCCGAAGGTCACCACCCGCCGCGGGGGTGATGGTTTCGGTCGGTTCGCTGGCCGAGGCTGCGCGGGGTCCCACGGCCCCGGTGCTCCCGTCGGTCGTCGCTGTCATGGCTTCCCCTTCGTGCAGTGGTGTGCTTCTGCTGTGCTGGGGTCTCCGTCGTCCGGCGCCCTACGGGCTGTGGACGGCGACTGCTTGGGGGTATGAGGGTCAAGCCCCAGAAGGAAGGCATATGGGAATAGTGATCATCTCTTTCGTACGACGACGAAGTCCGCGAGCGCGATGAGCCGCGCCCGGACCTGTTCCGGCATATCGACTCCATCCAGGGCCTCGATGGCCACGGCATGCTGCCTGCGGGCCTCCTGAGAGGTCCACTCCCGGCCGCCCGCCTCCTCGATCAACGCCGCCCTGGTGGCGAACTCTTCCTCCGAGAAAGTCTCGAAATCATTGCTTTTGGCGTCGGCGGCGAGGAGTTCGCCGAGCCGTCGGGAAGCCGGTCCGCCCGCGGCGAGCGCGGCGACGACCGGCAGGGACTTCTTGCGCTGACGCAGGTCGCTCCAGGTCTGCTTGCCGGTCGCCTCCGGGTCGCCCCAGATGCCGAGCAGATCGTCGACGGCCTGGAAGGCGAGGCCGAGATGGTGCCCGTACGCCTCCAGCGTGTCGGCCGTACGGTCGTCGGCGCCGCCGAGGACCGCGCCGATGGAGACGGCGCAGGCGAGCAGGGCGCCGGTCTTGTTGCCCTCCATCTCCAGGCACTCCTCGACGGTGACCCGCTCGCGGTGCTCGTAGGAGATGTCCTGCGCCTGACCGTCGATCAGTTTGCGGGTCGCCGCGGTGAGGCGGCGTGTCGCGCGGCCCGCCTCGACCGTGCCGATCTCCAGCAGCAGCTCATTGGCGAGCGCGAAGAGGGCGTCGCCGACGAGGATCGCCTGGGCGGGACCGTGCACCTTCCAGACGGTGTCGCGGTGGCGGCGCTGTTCGTCGCCGTCCATCAGATCGTCATGCAGCAGCGAGAAGTTGTGGACGAGTTCCACGGCGACCGCGCCGGGCACGCCCGTCTCGGCGGGGGCGCCGGCGGCCTCCGCGGAGAGCAGCGCGAGCGCCGGGCGCACCGCCTTGCCGCCGTCTCCGTCGGCGGGCCGCCCCTCGGCGTCGATCCAGCCGAAGTGGTAGGCCGCGACAGTGTCCATGGGCGCGGCGAGCCGCTCAACGGCGGCGCGCAGCACAGGCGTTGACAGGCTCCGACCACGCTCCAGCAGCGCGTGGACATCCGCGGTGTCGACAGCCGGATTCGCCGGGGGCACAGTCGGCACGGTCTCTCCTCTTGTTCCAGTACTCGTTGGTGCGGTACTCGGGCTCATACCGCCTCCCGCAAGGGGTGTTCATGGCGGTGCCCCAGTTCGGAGAGGGCGGCGCCCGCGGCGCTGAAGCCGCTGCGCACCGCCCCCTCCATGGTCGCGGGCCAACCGGTGGCGGTCCATGCGCCGGCCAGGAAGAGACGGGGAGCCCGGGTGTGGGCCGTCGGCCGGAGCCTTCCCACACCCGGTGCGGGCGCGAAGGTCGCGGTGCGCTCGCGTGTCACGAAGAAGTCCCGCACCTCCGCGCCCCGGGTGGCCGGAAGGAGTCGTTCCAGTTCAGGCAGATAGCGCCCGCGCAGCTCCGACACGGGTGTGTCGATCTCGTCCTGGGCGGCCGACTGCGACACGGCCAGATACTGGCCGTCCTTCAGCCCGGAGGCGTCGGTACGGTCGAAGACCCACTGGACCGGGCTGCCGAGCGCGGCGAAGAACGGCCGGCGCAGCACCTTGCGGTCGTACACGACATGGAGGTTGAGAATCGGCGCGGTGCCGATGTCCAGCAGCCGGTCGGGATCCGCGAGCGCACCCCCGGGCAGCAGCGCGTGAGCCTCGCGCTGGGGTACGGCGAGGACGACGGCGTCCGCGTCGAGCCGCTCTCCGTCCATGTCGACATGCCAACCGCCGTTCTCCGCGCGGGAGACGGAGCTGACACGGGTACGGGTCTCGGTCCTCACCCCCGCGGAGTCGAGCGCCTTGCGGGCGAGCGTGTCGTGCAGTTCACCGAGCGGGACCCGCGCCCAGCCGATGTCGGCGGCGCCGGGCTCGGAGAGCAGCCCGGTCTTGAAGACCATCGCGGCGAGCCCCATGGACGCGTGCGGCGCGGTCGCGTTGAGGGTCGCCACGCCCACCAGGTCCCAGAGGGCCTCGATGGTGCGCTCCGACTGGCCGTGCCGGCCGAGCCAGGTGGCGAAGTCGATTCCGTCCAGCGCCGGATCCGCGGGATCCAGCCGCTTCAGCGCGAGCGCGGCCCGCCCGACGGAGGCGCGCTCGGCCAGCGAGAGATGCGGATACGTCGCGAGCCCGGCGGCCAGGTGCAGCGGTACGGGCAGCCCGTTGCGGCGGATCCGTCCCAGCCGGGGCCCGCCCGCCGGGGCGACATCGAGCACGGGTACGTCCAGCCGGTCCTGGAGCGGCGCGAGCGCGGCGCCGTCCACCCGGTCCAGGAACCAGCGGTACGCCGTGCAGCAGCGCAGATACACATGCTGACCGTTGTCGACGGTGAGGTCACCGCGCCGGAAGGAGAACGCGAGCCCACCGAGCCGGGGCCGCCCCTCGACGAGCGTGACCCGCACTCCGGCGTCGGCGAGCTGAAGGGCGGCCGTGATGCCGGCGAGTCCCGCGCCGACCACGACCGCGTGGCGGGACGTGCCCTCGGCCGTCGTCATGCGTGCCCTCCTGGGGTCTGTCCGTGACGTTTCGCCAGAACCGCCGGTTCTGTCACGGTCAGGGACGTGTCACATCGAGTCAAGGTTGCGAACCACGGGTGCGCGTACGCGCTCCGGTGGATTCCGTGCGACATGGAGTTCGGGCCGAATCGGGCGGAAAGCCGCATCAGCCACGCCTCCTGATGGTCTGCCGGGAGATCTGGCGCGCGTCGAGCCCCGAGAGCCCGCGCACGGCGACATACGCCTTCTCATGTCCCGGCAGCGAGACCCGGCCGCGCAGCACGGCCTCGGGGTCGCGTTCGATGCGGTCGAGCAGTCTGCGGTAGATACCGGCCATGGCGGCGACACAGGCACCGCTGCGCCGGTCGAGCATGGGCAGCAGGCGCAGCCCCTCGGCGAAGAGCGCGCGGGCGCGGCGCACCTCGAAGTGCACCAGTCCGGCGAAGTCGGCCCCCGCGGCCGGCGCCGCGCTGTGGAAACCCGCGGAGCAGCCGAACTTGGCGAGGTCGTCGGAGGGCAGGTACGTACGGCCGTTGCCCGCGTCCTCCCGCACGTCGCGCAGGATGTTGGTCAACTGGAGGGCGAGTCCCAGCGTGTCGGCGTACTCCGCGGCGCGCTCGGCGCCGGGCGCGCCGGGGGTGGTGCCGAACACGCCGAGCGACACCCGGCCGATGGCGCCCGCGACACACCGGCAGTAGGCCTTCAGGTCGTCCCAGGTCTCGTACGTGTCGCCGCGTACGTCCATCAGCACGCCGTCGATCAGTTCGTCGAGGCCGCCGAGCGGGATCGGGAAGCGGCGCGCCGCGTCGGTGAGCGCGACGGCGACGGGGTCGGTGTCGTCCTCGTCCACCGCGTTCTTCCTGACCCGTTCCAGGAGCGCACGCGTGTCGTCGAGGCGTGCCTGCTTGGCCTCCGGGGCGAGTGCGCCGTCGCCGATGTCGTCCACGCGCCGGGAGAGGGCGTACAGCGCGGACATGGCCTGCCGCTTCTCGGCCGGCAGCAGCCTGATGCCATAGGCGAAATTACGGGCCTGCTGCCCGGTGACGGCCTCGCAGTAGCTGTAGGCCGCCAGTACCGGCGCGGACATGGGCGTGTGTCCCTCCATGTTCCGGCTCACCCCTTTCTGTGCGCACTTCGCAGGACAGCTCCCACTTCGCGCAGCAGACGCGGCTTGGTGGGTTTGGGCGGTCCGGGGAGCACATCGTGCCCGGCGGCCGCGA
Organism: Streptomyces sp. NPDC039430; assembly: GCF_055639435.1. Taxonomy (NCBI): domain Bacteria; kingdom Bacillati; phylum Actinomycetota; class Actinomycetes; order Kitasatosporales; family Streptomycetaceae; genus Streptomyces; species Streptomyces sp. NPDC039430. The sequence goes on from NZ_JBVKAK010000011.1 coordinate 54,987, forward strand.
TCGAAGCGAGGGCGGCGCGCCCTCCGGCGACGAATCCGGCGAGCAGCAGCCGGAGCCGGCCGTGGACGCTGCCCACCAAGGGGGCACCCTCGTCCAGCAGCTGCCCGGCACGTTCGGCCTCGAAGGCCACCAGCGCGCGCACCGACGCGTTCGCGGTGCCCGCCGCCAGGTCCGCCTCCGTGACATGAAACCTCTTCATGTCCTGGGCGGGCAGATAGATACGGTCGTTGCCGAGGTCCTCGGTGACGTCCTGGAGATGTTCGACGATCTGCAGCGCCGTGCAGACGGCGTCGGAGCGGCGGACCCGCTCGGGGCTCGCGGTGCCGGTGATCCGGAGGACGAGGCGGCCGACCGGGTTGGCGGACAGCTCGCAGTAGGCGAGCAGGTCGTCATAGGTTTCGTAGCGGCGTACCAACTGGTCCTGGCGGTTGGCCGCGATGAGCCCGAGGAACGGCTCGGGGGTGAGCGTACGGCGCCGTACGGTCGGGGTGAGGGCGCGCAGCAGCGGATGCGCCGGGGCCGGGCCCTGCGGGTCGAAGACGCGCCGCAGATCGGCCTCGAAGGCGTCGAGCACGACCAGCCGGTCATCGGCCTGGGCGTCGGGGACGCCCAGGTGGCGGGTGTCGCCGCCGCCGGGGGCGAGATCGCCGTCACCGATGTCGTCGACGAGCCGGGCGAAGCCGTACACGGCCATCAGATCGTCTCGCCATGCGCGCGGCAGAAAGAACGGGGCCACGGGAAAGTTCTCGTCCGCGGCCTTGTCCAGGGTGGTGCGCGAGGAGGCGTCGGAGCGTACCTCTGGGGGGCCCGTCATCGCGTGCTGCCCAGTACGGGGACGGCGGAATCCTCGCGGAGCTGGAGATTTTCCGTCATTGCCGTCACATCTTCCGTTCTACACTGCTGACCTAATACATCCCATTTCGGACACGCCGCCCGCTGCACCGAGTACAGAAGGCTGCCGGGCGGGCCGGGCGCTCCGCGGGAATGACCCTCACTTGCCTGCGTATCAGCCCAGCACAGCTTACGTTCTACAGCCAGGAGGAACACGTCGGGGTGTGACGCGCATACTAGAACGCCGCAATACACGCCAACCTTCCCCCGGCCCACCGGACTTGACCGATCCTTGATGTCTGCCCCACCAGGAGGCCCCCGCCGGGGCGATCCGGCGGGGGCCTGTCCGGTCATGGAAGACCGGGCTACTTGCCGGTCTCCTTCTCGTACGCCTTGATGACCTCGTCGGTCGGACCGTCCATCAGGAGCTCGCCCTTCTCCAGCCAGAGCACCCGGTCGCAGGTGTCCCTGATCGACTTGTTGCTGTGGCTGACGAGGAAGACCGTACCGGCCTCCTTGCGCAGCTCGCGGATCCGCTGCTCGGAGCGGATCTGGAACTTGCGGTCGCCGGTGGCCAGCGCCTCGTCGATCATCAGGACGTCGTGGTCCTTGGCGGCGGCGATGGAGAACCGCAGCCTGGCGGCCATGCCGGAGGAGTAGGTCCGCATGGGGAGGGTGATGAAGTCGCCCTTCTCGTTGATGCCGGAGAAGTCGACGATGCCCTGGTAGCGCTCCCGGATCTGCTCGCGGGTCATGCCCATGGCCAGTCCGCCGAGGATGACATTGCGCTCACCGGTCAGGTCGTTCATCAGAGCCGCGTTGACCCCCAGCAGCGACGGCTGGCCGTCGGTGTAGACCTTGCCGCTCTCGGCCGGCAGCAGACCGGCGATCGCGCGCAGCAGGGTCGACTTGCCGGAACCGTTGGTGCCGATCAGCCCGATGGCCTCGCCGCGGTACGCGGTGAAGGTGACCCCCCGGACGGCATGGACCTTGCGGACGCCCCGCGACTCCCCCTTGTCGCGGCGGAGTATGCGGCTCAGCGCGGCGGTGGCGCTGCCCTTGCCGCCGCCACCGCCGTTGACGCGGTACACGATGTGCACGTCGTCGGCGATGACCGTGGGGATACGCCCCTGCGTGTTGTCCTCAGCCACGGCCGTAGCGCTCCTCAGCCTTCCAGAAGTAGACGAAGCCGACGACGCCCAGGAGCACGGACCACACCAGCGCGACCAGCCAGACGTGCGCGGGGAGGTTCGACGAGCCGTAGCCGTCGATCAGCGCGAACCTGACCAGGTCCATGTAGATGGCGGCCGGGTTGTACTGGAGTACGTCGGCGATCCAGGCCGGCTTGTCCCTGAGCATCACCGGGATCGAGAACATCACGCCCGAGGCGTACATCCAGGTACGCATCACGAACGGCATCAGCTGGGCGAGGTCGGGGGTCTTGCTGCCCAGCCTCGCCATGATCAGCGCGAGCCCGGTGTTGAAGACGAACTGGAGCGCCAGCGCGGGCACGACCAGCAGCCAGCTCAGGGTCGGGTAGCTGCCGAAGGCCACCGCGACGACGACCAGCACGATCATCGAGAAGAGAAGCTGCTGGAGCTGCTGGAGGGAGAAGGAGACCGGCAGCGAGGCCCGGGGGAAGTGCAGGGCCCGGACGAGCCCCAGATTGCCGGAGATGGCGCGGACGCCGGCCATCACGGAGCTCTGGGTGAAGGTGAAGACGAAGACCCCGGTGACCAGGAAGGGCACGAAGACATCCTGGGGGATGTCCTTCTTGGTCCCCAGGATGAGGCCGAAGATCAAGTAGTAGACAAAGGCGTTCAGCAGGGGGGTCGCCACCTGCCAGAGCTGGCCCAGCTTCGCCTGGCTGTACTGGGCCGTGAGCTTCGCCTGGGAGAAGGCCAGGATGAAATGACGCCGGCCCCACAGCTGCCGGATGTAGTCGCGCAGCCCTGGCCGGGCACCGCTCACCGACAGACCGTACTTGGCGGCGAGATCCGCCGCGGACAGACCGTCGTCGGGCGACGGGGGGGCGCTCACAGCGATCGCACCCTCTTGGGTTGTGTCACTCACAAGTTGAAACTTTCGTGTTCAAGATGCGCAGCCGGTCGGGCGCGGGCGCGGACGGGCCCGGCCCCGGGGGGGCAAGAGGCAGGCGGCCTCTTGTCCGATGCTCTCAGAACCGAGCTTGTCAGATGACAGGCGGTCGGCCCAGCCGGGTCAGCCGCCATACCGTACGCCACTTCATGGGACGGCGCGGCCCGCACGGGGTCACCCAGCCCTCCCGGAACCCGCCGAACCACGCCTTCAGCGCGGACAGGGAAGGGCGCCGGACCAGGGTGAGCAGCACCCATACTCCCAGGTAGAGCGGGACGACGACGGCCGGAAGATTGCGACGGGCCAGCCAGACCCGGTTGCGGGCCACCATGCGGTGGTAGACCGCGTGCCGGGACGGCGGCATGGTCGGATGGTTCAGCACCATGTCGGCGCGGTAGTCGATCATCCACCCCGCGTCGAGCGCCCGCCAGGCGAGATCGGTCTCCTCGTGGGCGTAGAAGAACCCGCCCGGCAGCGCGCCGACCTCGGCGAGGACCTTCGTCCGCACGGCACTGGCACCGCCGAGGAAGGTCGTCACCCGGGAGGACCGCAACGGGTCCGAGGCGCGCAGCCGCGGGACGTGGCGGCGCTGGGTGAGACCGGTCTCCGGGTCCGTGATCCGGAAGCTGACGATCCCGAGCACGGGATCGACCGCGAAGGCCCCGCGGATCAGCTCGGCGGTGTCGGTGTGGGGCAGCAGACCGTCGTCGTCCAGGAAGAGCAGGGCGTCCACGTCGGAGCCGGCGGCCCCGAACGCCTCGATCCCGACATTGCGGCCGCCGGGGATACCGAGGTTCTCGGGCAGCTCGACCGTCCGTACGCCGTCGGGGACGGCGCCCACGGGGGCGCCGTTCCCGACCACGACGATCTCGACCGGGTCGCCGTTCTGGCGCAGGACGGAGTCGATCAGCGCACGCAGTTCGCCGGGGCGGTCACCCATCGTGATGATCACCGCGCCGAGCCGCATGTCGCTCACCTCAGCCTGCTGGACGCCAGGATGGAGACCAGGTGCAGCACGGTCTGGACGACGGCGATCCCGGCCAGGACCGCGATCCCGAGGCGGCTGAAGAACAGATCGCCCCTGACCGAGTCCAGGATCGCCAGGAGGAGGATCAGCAGGGACGCCTCGATCCCGAGGATGAGCCGGTGGAACTTCAGCGCCCCGGCGGCCCTGCGGGCCAGCGCCATACCGGACGAGCGCGGCTCGGAGGCCGTCTCCTTGACCGGAGCCAGCCCCTGCTGATGACGGGCGACGCCGACCAGGTCGGTCTCGGCCTTGACCATGATCGCGCCGAGGGCGGCGAGCGTACCGAGGAAGGCCCACAGCCAGTCGATCCGTCCGGTGCCCCACAGGTCGGCGCCGCGCAGCCCGAAGCCGAGCAGAACGGCGGCGTCGCACAGATAGGCGGCGACCCGGTCCAGATACACCCCGGTCATCGAGTACTGCTTCTTCCAGCGCGCGATCTCGCCGTCGACGCAGTCCAGCAGCAGATAGAGCTGGACCGCCAGCACACCGAGCACCGCGCCCGTGATCCCCGGCACCAGGAGGGCGGGGGCGGCGAGGGCGCCGGCGACGGTCATCACGTACGTCAGCTGGTTGGGCGTGACCCGCGTGTTCACCAGGTACCGGTCGACGCGCAGCGAGATCTCCCGCATGTACAGGCGCCCGGCCCAGTGCTCACCGCTGCGCCGGTCCTTGACACCCGCTGGGTGTACGACCGGGCGGAGTTCAGCTACTGATGGTCTTGGCATAGTCGGCGTACGCGTCCCTGATCTGGTCGGTGGACAGGTCGAGGTGTTCGAGGATGGTGAAGCGGCCCGGACGGGTCTGCGGCGCGTAGGCGACGGCCCGCACGAACTCCTCCACGGTGAAGCCGATCTCCTCGGGCAGCACGGGCAGCCCGTGCCGGTGCAGGACCTCGGTGAACAGATGTGACTCCTCATGGGCGCCGCGCAGATGCATGGCGAAGGCGGCGCCGATGCCGACCTGTTCGCCGTGGAGCGCGGCGCGCTTGGGGTAGAGCAGGTCGAAGGCGTGGCTGATCTCGTGACAGGCGCCGGACGAGGGGCGGGTGTCCCCGCTGATCGACATGGCGATACCGGTGAGTACCAGCGCCTCCGCCAGGACGGTCAGGAACTCGTCGTCGCCGGCCCCGCCGGGGTGGCGCAGCACGGCCTCACCCGCCGTACGGGCCATCGCGGCGGCCAGTCCGTCCACCTGCTCGCCGTTGATCCGGTGCGACAGCTCCCAGTCCGCGATGGCCGAGAGGTTCGAGAGGGCGTCGCCGATGCCGGAGCGCACGAAGCGGACCGGCGCGTCCCTGATCACGTCGAGATCGATGACGACGGCGATGGGGGTGGGGACGCCGTACGAGCCGCGGCCGTTGTCGTTGTCGAGCGTCGCGACCGGTGAACACAGGCCGTCGTGCGAGAGGTTGGTGGCGACCGCCACCATCGGCAGGCCCACCCGTGCCGCCGCGTACTTCGTCACATCGATGATCTTGCCGCCTCCGACGCCGACCACGGCGTCGTACCGCTTGCCCTTGATGCCGTCCGCGAGCCTGACCGCCGAGTCGATCGTGCCGTCCTCGACGGAGAACCAGTCCGCGCCCGGCAGGTCCGGTGCGAGCCGCTCGCGCAGCAGCTGTCCCGAGCCGCCGCTTATGGCCACGGCGAGCCGGCCCGCGCTGGAGATCCGCTGGTCGGCCAGGAGGCCGGCGAGATCGTCCAGTGCGCCGGGCCTGATGTCCACGACGACCGGGGACGGAATGAGCCGGGTCAGTACTGGCACGCGATCTCACGGCCCTTCGCCAGGTCGTCGTGGTTGTCGATCTCGACCCAGGGGATGTCGCCGATGGGCGCCACGTCGAGGGTGAAGCCCCGGTTCACCAGCTCCTGGTAGCCGTCCTCGTAGTAGAGGTCGGGGTCGCGCTCGAAGGTGGTCCTGAGGGCGTCGGCGAGATCCGCGGCGGCCTCGGGCTCGATCAGCGTGACCCCGATGTACTCGCCGGTGGCGGTGGCCGGGTCCATCAGCTTGGTGATCCGGCGTACGCCCTTGGCACCGTCCGTGATGACCTTCATCTCCTCGTCGGCCAGCCGCTTGACCGTGTCGAGGGCGAGGATGATCCTGCGGTCGCCACCGCGGGCCGCGAGGAGGGTCTTCTCGACGGAGACCGGGTGCACGGTGTCGCCGTTGGCGAGGATCACGCCCCGTGCCAGTACGTCACGCGCGCACCAGAGGGAGTAGGCGTTGTTCCACTCCTCGGCCTTGTCGTTGTCGACGAGCGTGAGCTTCAGCCCGTACGTCCTCTCCAGGGCGGCCTTGCGTTCGTACACGGCCTCCTTGCGGTAGCCGACGACGATCGCGGCCTCGGTGAGGCCGACCTCGGCGAAGTTGCCGAGCGTCAGGTCGAGGACCGTGGTGGTCCCCTCCCCCGCCGGGTCCACCGGCACGAGCGCCTTCGGCAGCGTGTCGGTGTAGGGGCGCAGACGCCTTCCGGCACCGGCGGCGAGTACGAGGCCGATCATGCGGCTTCTCCTTCGTCATGTACGGCGGGGGCTCCGGAGGACATCCAGAACCGGATGGACTCCGTGAGCGCGACCAGCGCCACGGCGGCGGCGAGCACCGTCAGTTCCAGCGGGAAGTCGAACGCGCGCGTGGAGAAGGCGGCGGCCAGGATGACCAGCAGGGTGCGGCCCTCGTGCCCGCCGAGTGCCCGCACGAGGCGGCGGGGCGGGGCGCCGGCGCCGCCGCGGATGCGGTACACCGTGTCGTAGTGATGGTAGGCGACCGCCGCCACCAGCCCGAAGGCCGCGGGCAGCGCGCCTGGCGCGTCGGCGCGGGCGGCGAGGACCAGGACGGTGGTGTACTCGGCCGCCCGGAAGACCGGGGGGATGAGCCAGTCGAGGGCGCCGCCCATCCGGCGGGCGACGGCGATGCCCGAGGTCAGGACGTACACCAGGGCACCGAGGATGAGCACCGGGTCGAAGGCCGCGTAGCCCGGCGAGGGGCTCTTCAGCGGCGCGAACGCCGCCGTGGCGACGACCACGGCGCCACCGGCCAGCGCGATCAGGAACGGCAGCACACCGGGCAGCGCGCGGGCCGGGCGTCGCAGCACCCGTGCGACGAGTTCGGCGAGCGGTCCCGAGTCGGCGAGGTCCGCGAGGGCTCCGGCGGCCCGGTCGGTACGGGTGGCCCTGCGGGTCACCGAGCGCAGGACCCGGCCGGCCGTGGTGTAGCAGGCGGCGAAGGCGCAGCCGATGAGCAGCGCGTAGAAGACGATCCGGGGCGTGGTGACGGCCGTCAGGACGGCGATCATCGCCCAGCGCTCGCCGATCGGCAGCACGATCATCCGGCGTACCCAGACCGTCCAGCCGACGCTGTCGAGCCTGCTGGACAGGGCGGCGGTGGGGGTGCCCACGACGGCCTTGCCCCCGCTGCTCGCGGCCGTCGCGTCGACGTTCGCCTCGTTGAAGGAGAAGTCGACGACATGGCGGCAGGTCTGGAGGACCATCGCGCCGAGGGCGAGCGCCCATACGTCGTCACCGCTCCGCGCGGCACCGAGCGCCAGACCCGCGTAGTAGGCGTACTCCTTGGCGCGGTCGAACGTCGCGTCCAGCCAGGCGCCCATCGTGGAGTACTGGAGCGAGTAGCGGGCGAGCTGCCCGTCGGTGCAGTCCAGGACGAAGGAGAAGAGCAGCAGCACGCCGGCGGCGACATAGCCGCCCCGGGTGCCGGTGGCCGCGCAGGCCGCCGCGATCAGCGCGGTGATCAGCGACGCGGTGGTGACCTGGTTGGGGGTCAGGCCGCGGCGGGCACACCAGCGGGCGAGGTAGCGGGAGTACGGGCTGATGCAGAACGTGGTGAAGAAGCCGTCGCGGGCCTTCACGGCGGAGCGCAGCCGGACGGCCTCGTCGTCCACCGCGGCGACGGCGGCCTCGGCCCGCTCCCGGGCGGCGGCGTCGGCCGGTACGGCGGCGACGAGCGAGCCGAGTTCGGGGCGGGTGACGGTGGTGCCCCCGGCGTCGAGGGCGGTGGCGACCCGGTCGGCGAGCGGTTCACACGGAGCCACGGCGGTGGTGGCCGCCCGCTGGGGCTCCGCCGCGCCGCCGAGCGGCTGGGCGCCGGCCTCGCCCCCGTCCAGGGACGTCATGGCGCGCAGCAGCGCGGCACGGGCGCCGGGCTGGGCGGTCAGCGCGCCGGGCACGGCGGCGGCCGGGAAGCGGGGATCGGTCAGGGCCAGCCGCAGGGCGTGGACATGGCCGACGAAACGGGAGTCGACCAGGGCGACCCGCTCGGTCGCGGGGGCGGCGGCCAGCAGGCCCCGGGCCTCTTCCGCGCCCGGCGCGGTACGTACGTCGAAACCCAGCGACCGCAGATCGCCTTCGAGCGACGATCCGGGTACCGGGGGACCGGTGAGGATGGCGGTCGACAGACGAACTCACTCCTTGGCGCTGACAGGGCTGGGTGCGCGGCGAACGCCCCGGGATTCGGGCTGCGGCACGTCGGCAGAGGCTATCGGATGAACGGAAGACCTAGTTCACCGGCCGTTTACGCCCCGGTCGCCATGATCTGGGCCGGATACAGCCCGCGTGGAGATCATCATCGTCGATCGGCGGCCCGCCCGACAAACCGTGGGTGCCGGGGGCGGGGCCATGACGTGAACACGACCTGAGCGGGTGCGTCGGAGCGTTGCGTCCAGGGCCTGTCTGCAAAGTCCCGCCTGCCTGCAAAGTCCCGCCTGCCCGGCGGGCGAACGGCACTGCTTTGAGGACAGGCCCTAGGGTGACGGCATGACGTGGCTGATCACAGGTGGAGCGGGATATATCGGGGCGCACGTGGCGCGGTCCATGACCGCGGCGGGTGAGCGGGTGGTCGTGCTCGACAATCTGTCGACCGGCGTCGCCGACCGGCTGCCCGCACAGATCCCGCTCGTGCGGGGCTCCGTGCTGGACCGGGGGCTCGTCGACCGTACGCTCGCCGGGCACGGGATCACCGGAGTCGTGCATCTGGCGGCGAAGAAGCAGGTCGGGGAGTCCGTCGAGCAGCCGCTGACGTACTACCGGGAGAATCTGCACGGGCTCACGGTGCTGCTGGAGGCCGTGGTGGCGGCGCGGGTGCGGCGGTTCCTCTTCTCCTCCTCGGCGGCCGTGTACGGCGTGCCGGATGTGGAGTTGATCACGGAGCGGACGCCCACCGTGCCGATCAACCCGTACGGTGAGACGAAGCTCGCGGGCGAGTGGCTGGTGCGGGCGACCGGGCGGGCCCACTCCATCGCCACCGGCTGTCTGCGCTACTTCAACGTGGCGGGCGCCGCGCGGCCCGAGCTCGCGGACACCGGAGTGTTCAACATCATCCCGATGTTCTTCGACCGGATCAGCCGGGGCGAGGCGCCGCGGATCTTCGGCGCGGACTATCCGACGCCGGACGGCACCTGCATCCGGGATTACATCCATGTCGCCGATCTCGCCGAGGCGCACCTCGCGGCGGCCCGGTGGCTGGCCGGCCAGGAGGGCCCCCGGGATCTCACGGTGAACATCGGCCGCGGCGAAGGGGTCTCGGTCCGGGAACTGGCCGATCTGGTGGCGGAGGTCACCGGTGACCGTACGGAGCCGGTGACCGAGGCGCGCCGGCCAGGCGACGCGGCGCGGGCCGTCGCGGCGGTCGGGCTGATCGCCGACGAGCTGGGCTGGACGGCGAGCCGCGATGTGCGCGAGATGGTCGAGTCGGCCTGGCAGGGCTGGCGACTGCACCGTCCCGCTGCCTCGGTCGGGTGACCGTGCCGCGCTCTGACCTGCGGTCATTTCCGCAGGTCAGAGCATATGACAACGGTGTTCAGTGCCGTGTTGCCGGATACCCCCCACCCGTAGTTCACTGACCTCGTCGGGAGTTTCGCCGGACGGCTGGGAGGCGTCTTCATGGGGGCAGGACACAACCACGGGCACACGCACGGAGGACCACCGGCGGGCACCGCGACCGCCGCGTACCGGGGCCGGCTGCGGATCGCTCTGTCGATCACCCTGTCCGTGATGGTGGTGGAGATCATCGGCGGTATCGCCTCCGACTCCCTGGCCCTGTTCGCGGACGCGGCACACATGGCGACGGACGCCGTGGGCCTCGGGATGGCGCTGCTCGCCATCCACTTCGCGGCCCGGCCCGCCGACGAGACGCGCACCTTCGGTTTCGCGCGGGCGGAGATCCTCGCCGCGCTGGCCAACTGTCTGCTGCTGCTCGGGGTCGGCGGCTTCCTGCTGTACGAGGCGATCGAGCGCTTCATCGTGCCGCCCGAGACCAAGGGCGGCCTCACGATCATCTTCGCCCTGGTGGGCATGGCCGCCAACATGGTCTCCCTCTCGCTGCTGATGCGGGGGCAGAAGGAGAGCCTCAATGTGCGCGGCGCGTATCTGGAGGTCCTGGCGGACACCCTGGGGTCGCTCGCGGTGCTGGTCTCGGCCGTGGTCATCCTGACCACGGGCTGGCAGACGGCCGACCCGATCGCGGGTCTGCTGATCGGACTCATGATCGTTCCGCGCACGGTGAAGCTGCTGCGGGAGACGCTGAACGTCCTGCTGGAAGCGGCGCCCAAGAACGTGGACATGAATGAGGTACGCGCACACATGCTCGCCTTGCCGGGAGTGGCGGACGTACACGATCTCCATGTCTGGACGATCACTTCCGGGATGCCGGTGCTCTCCGCGCATGTGGTGGTGGACCAGGACGCGCTGGACGCGGTGGGCCACGAGAAGATACTCCATGACCTGCAGGGATGCCTGGGACATCACTTCGACGTCGAGCACTGCACCTTCCAGCTGGAGCCCCGCGGTCACGCGGAGCACGAGGCGAAGCTCTGTCACTGACACCTCCGGGGGCGAACGGACATGCCCACGCCCCCGAAGTGCGGGCACGGGGCTTTTGTGCGGCAGACTTGGGCCCCGAGGCCCGATGCGAAGGATGGTTATGCCGACCACACCAGTCACTGCGGCGAACAGCACGTCGAACGACTCACAAGAAACGATCATGCTGGAGCTGGTCGACGAACACGGCAACACCATCGGCACCGCCGAGAAGCTCTCCGCCCATCAGGCGCCGGGCAGACTGCACCGGGCGTTCTCGGTCTTCCTCTTCGACGAGCGGGGCCGGCTGCTGATCCAGCGCCGCGCGCTCGGCAAGTACCACTCCCCCGGTGTCTGGTCGAACACCTGCTGCGGGCATCCGTACCCGGGCGAGGCGCCGTTCGCCGCCGCCGCCCGCCGTACCCACGAGGAGCTGGGCATCTCGCCCTCGCTGCTCGCCGAGGCGGGGACCGTGCGCTACAACCACCCCGACCCGGCTTCGGGGCTGGTCGAGCAGGAGTACAACCATCTTTTCGTCGGGCTCGCGCAGTCCGCGCCTCGGCCGGACCCCGAGGAGGTCGGCGAGACGGTGTTCGTCACCCCGGCGGAGCTGATGGCACGGCACGGCGAGGCGGTGTTCTCGGCGTGGTTCATGACCGTCCTGGACGCGGCGCGCCCGGCCATCAGAGAGCTCACCGGGCCTGCCGGGGGCTGGTGACACTTCCCCGCGGCGGCTCCTCGGGCGCGGCCGGCGCCGGGAAGGGCAGCACCGCCCAGACGATCTTCCCGCCGCCGGCGGTGTGTTCCACGCCGCAGTTCCCGCCGGCCTCCCGCGCGGTCTCCTGTACGAGCAGCAGCCCGCGCCCGCCTGTGCGGGCGTGATCCGTCTCCAGGGCCGTGGGCCGGTAGGGATGGTTGTCCTCGACCGACACCCGGATCCACGGCCCGCCGATGGCGACCTCCACGGCGATCTCCGGCGAGAGCAGGGCCGCGTGCTGTACGGCGTTGGTGACCAGCTCGGAGACGATGAGCAGCACCCCCTGGACGACCCCGTCCCTGATCGGTACGCGCTGACGTCTCAGCAGGTCACGTACGGCGTGTCTGGCCTGAGGCACGGAGACGTCGACGGCGGGTGCGGTGAACCGCCAGACCCCCTCGTACGACAGCGGCCGGACCGGAACACTTCCGCGGCTCTCCATCGTGCGGCACCCACCCTTGCCTCGAACGGCGTCGTCCATCGGTACCGAGTGTTGGGACCGGGACCGTCCGCACCGGAGTACTGAACAGAAGTCAGCCGGAATTGGCGCGTCGCGACCGCATTGGAACGACATGAGTAGAGATGCGATCATCTCTGCTCGCCTTCTGGCGATTTCGGAGCGGTTGCCGGTGCCATGGAGAGCGGGGATAGCATCCGGCGCATGGAGCCCCAACTGCTGCACACCGTCGCCGACGGCATCGCGACCGTGGTGATCCACCACCCCGCCAAGCGCAACGCGATGACCGCGCGGATGTGGCGCGAGCTACCACCGCTGCTCGGGGTGCTGGCGGACGACCCCGCCGTACAGGTGCTGGTACTGACCGGTGAGGGCACGAGCTTCTGCGCGGGCGCCGACATCTCCTCGCTGCGCGAGCCCGGCCAGGATCCGCGGGCGCTGTCGGTGGCCGCGGAAGAGGCACTGGCCGCCTTCCCCAAGCCGACGCTCGCGGCCGTACGCGGCCACTGCGTGGGCGGCGGCTGTCAGCTTGCCGTGGCCTGCGATCTGCGGTTCGCCGAGGAGGGGGCGCGGTTCGGGGTCACTCCGGCGCGGCTCGGGATCGTCTACGCGGAGTCGTCCACCCGTCGGCTGATCTCACTGGTGGGTCCTGCCACGGCCAAATACCTGCTGTTTTCGGCCGAGTTGATCGAGGCGGAACGGGCGCTGCGCACCGGACTCGTCGACGAGGTGCTGCCCGAGGGCGAGTTGGGCAAGCGGGTGGCGGAGTTCGCGCGGGTGCTGGTCTCACGGTCGCGGCTGACCCAGGCGGCGGCCAAGGAGTTCGCCTCGGGCCGCACGGACCGCGCGGCGTACTGGACGGCGCAGGCACACGGCAGCGGCGACACCGCGGAGGGGGTCGCCGCTTTCCTGGAGCGCCGCGAGCCGCGCTTCGGCTGGACTCACGAATCCGCCGGCGCGGGCGAACCCGTCACCGAAGGATGAAACGGCTCCCGTCCCGCATCTCCGCGACCAGATCGGCGGGCGCCTTGTCGGCCGAGCCCGCGTCGTAGGGCGGCTGCGGGTCGTACTCCGTCAGCAGCTGGACAGTCTGGGCGAACCGGTCGCCTGCGAGCCGTCCCGCGAGGGTGAGGCCCATGTCGATCCCCGCGGAGACACCGGCGGCCGTGATGTATTTGCCGTCGGTGACGACCCGTTCACCGGTGGGCTCGGCTCCGTACGTACGCAGGGTCTCCACGGCCAGCCAGTGGGACGTGGCCCGGCGTCCCCGCAGCAACCCGGCGGCGGCGAGCAGCAGGGAGCCGGTGCAGACGGAGGTGGTCCAGGTGGTGGCGGTGTCGGCCGCGCGCAGCCAGCCGAGGAGCGTCTCGTTCTCCATCTGCCTCTCCTGGCCCGGCCCGCCGGGCACCACCAGGACGTCCGGCGCGGGGACCTCGGCGAGCGTCTTCGCGGCGACGAGCGAGAGCGCCCCGGAGTCGTCGGCCACGGGCCCGGTCTTCTCGGCGACGAAGAACGTCTCGAAGCCGGGGGTGTGACAGAGCATCTGGTAGGGGCCGACGGCGTCGAGCGCGGTGAAGCCTTCGAAGAGGACGATCGCGATCTTCATAACGGGCCTTTCTCTGGGGTCGCCGAGAAGCTGCTTCTCGGGGTGGCCGGTCAGCCGGTCAATGGGCGGCGGGGGCGAGGGCCGGGCCCGGACGGAAGCGGCGGCGGTAGTCGGCGGGCGCCGTGCCGAGGACCCGGATGAAGGCGCGGCGCATGGCCTCGGGCGTGCCGTAGCCGCACACACGGGAGATCTCCTCGATGCCGTCGGCGCTGTCCTCCAGCAGCCTTCTGGCGTGTTCGACCCGTACCCGCTCCACATAGCGGCCCGGGGTCATGCCGGTCTCCGCACGGAAGGCGCGTGCGAAGTGGCGCGGCGAGAGGCTGGCCCGCGCCGCCAGTGCCTCGACCGAGAGATCGCCGCCGGGGTGGTCGCTGATCCAGCTCTGTACGTCGCGCAGCGGCTCGCGCTGGGCGGTCTGAGCGGCGAGCTGGGCACTGAACTGCGCCTGATTGCCGGGGCGGCGCAGGAAGACCACGAGATGGCGGGCCACCGTGAGCGCCGCCTCGCGGCCGAGGTCCTCCTCGACGAGGGCGAGGGCGAGATCGATCCCCGAAGTGACACCGGCGGACGTGGCGATCCGCCCGTCCCGTACGAAGATCGGGTCCGGGTCGACCTGGACGGCGGGGTAGTGCCTGGCGAGCAGACCGGCCGCGCTCCAATGGGTGGTGGCGCGGCGGCCGTCGAGCACGCCCGCCGCGGCGAGCAGCAGGGCCCCGGTACAGATCGAGACGAGCCGCCCGGCGCCGGGGGCGCGCTCGCGCAGCCAGGCGACCAGCCGCGGGTCCGGGCGGCGCGTGCCGTTTCCGCCGGGCACGACCAGCGTGTGCGGGTCGGGGGCCTCGGTGAGCGCGAGGTCGGGGACGAGCGTCAGCCCGCTGGAGGTGCGTACGGGCGCGCCGTCCAGTGAGGCCGTGCGGATCCGGTACGCGCCGCGGTCGCCGGTGGCGAGCCCGGCTCCGTTGAACACCTCGACGGGGCCGGTCACGTCAAGGCTCTGCACCTCGTCGAAGAGGACGACGAGTACGGATCGTTCGGTCATGGTCCTCATCCTTGGTCCGCCGCGTGACGGCCGCAATGACGAATGCCCCTCTCTTCCTGCCATCGCGGGCCCTCTCCCGTCCGGCCGCCACCCGTCCGGCCCCCGCCTTCCAGGCGTACCGACCAGTCGGTAACGTATGGACATGACCTCTCTGCCCGAGCGTGCCGCGCGGCGCTGTCACGCCGTTGTCAATCCGTTCCACTCGGTCCTCTACTTCTCTCCCGACCTGGGCCGCGAGTTCGCGCGCGCCGGTCTGGACGACGCGCGGGCCGCCTACTTCGTGGCCCGCGCCGCGCCCCTGGGGCGGGTCGGCGCCGGGACCGTCACCGCGGCCTTCTACAACTTCCGGCATGACCTCGTCGCCCGGCACATCCCGCGCGCCTGGGACTCCGTCTCCCCCGGGGACGCGCTCGACGCGCGGCTGCGGGCGGTCGACTCGCTGCTGCGCCGGCTGCTGGGAGAGGAGGCCCTGGCCTCGAAGGAGCTGGCCGAGGCGGCGGAGCTGGCGCTGCGGGCCACCGAGGCGTGCACGCGTCCCGCGCGTCCGCTGTATGCCGCCAACGCCGATCTGCCGGTGCCCGACGCGCCGCATCTGGCGTACTGGCACGCGGCCACACTGCTGCGGGAGTACCGCGGTGACGGTCATCTGGCCGCTCTGCTGAGCGCCGGGCTCGATCCGCTGGAGGCGCTCGCCAGCCATACGGCCGGCGGCCGGGGCATGTCACAGAAGTGGGTCCTGGCCAGCCGGGGCTGGAGCCAGGAGGAGTGGGACGCGGCCGAGGAGCGGCTGCGCGGGCGGGGACTGCTGGACGCGGACGGTGAGCTGACCGCGGCGGGTACGGACCTGCGCAAGGCCCTGGAGCACGAGACCGACCGGCTGGACCGGGCGCCGTACGAACATCTGGGGGCGGCGGGCGTGGCCCGCCTCACCGAGCTGGGCGGGGCTCTCGCGGCGGCGGCGCAGGCGGCCGGCGCGTTTCCCCCGGACCTCATCGGAAAGCGCTAGTCCCTCATCGGAAAGCGCTGGGGGCCGCGCCGCGGCGGGAACAGGCGGCCGGTGTTTACCGGCGCCCCGAACGGACACTCGCTTAGACAGGTGGTAGGCCGTGGTTCACCCCGTTCGAGGGTGCTCACAGCGCGTGCCCCGTACGCAGGCAGAGGCCCGTACGCCGTATGCGCGAAGCGCCCGACGCGGCCGACGACTCGACAGCCACCTGAAGGAGGCCCCCGTGTTCCGTGCCATCGCCGATGTCCTTCGTGCCATCGGCTCCACGATCGCTTCCGTGGTGACGCTTCCCTTCCGTGCGCTCGCCCGTCTCTTCGGCGGCGCCGCACACGGATGAGGGTCTCCCGCCACGGGCCCGATCGGTTCCCCGGCCCGGTCCCCCCTTCCTTTCGGGACCGGGCCGAGGGCTGCCGTACGGCCGTCGTGCGCTGCCGTACGGCCGTCGTGCGCTGCCGTACGGCTCCCCGTACCGGCTCGTCACCGCCGGTCGTGCCCGCTGATGTCGGTGCCACCTGCCACAATGCAGACGGCGGACCACTGAACAGCGGAGCGTGATCGTGACGACGTCCATCGAAGGCAGGATCGCCGGGGAACTCGGCGTACGGGAGCGGCAGGTGAAGGCGGCCGTCGAGTTGCTCGACGGCGGGTCGACCGTGCCGTTCATCGCGCGCTATCGCAAAGAAGCGACCGAGATGCTCGACGACGCGCAGCTGCGCACGCTTGAGGAGCGGCTGCGGTATCTGCGCGAACTGGAAGAGCGGCGGGGGGCGATCCTGGAGTCCGTACGCGAGCAGGGCAAGCTCGACGACGCCCTGGAGGCGCGGATCCGGGCGGCCGACACCAAGGCGCGGCTGGAGGACATCTACCTGCCGTTCAAGCCCAAGCGGCGTACGAAGGCGCAGATCGCCCGGGAGGCCGGTCTGGAGCCGCTCGCCGAGGGGCTGTTGAGCGATCCCTCGGTGGAACCGCTCGCCGCGGCCACCGCGTTCGTGGACGCGGACAAGGGGGTCGCCGACCCGGCGGCCGCGCTGGACGGCGCCCGTTCCATCCTCACGGAGCGGTTCTCCGAGGACGCCGATCTCATCGGTGAGCTGCGTGAACGGATGTGGACCCGGGGCCGGCTCGTGGCGAAGGTGCGGGACGGCAAGGAGGAGGCCGGCGCCAAGTTCGCCGACTACTTCGACTTCGCCGAGGGCTTCTCCCAGCTGCCCTCGCACCGCGTGCTCGCGATGCTCCGTGGTGAGAAGGAGGATGTCCTCGATCTCGTCCTGGAGCCCGAGGAGCCGTCGGAGCAGCCGGGCCCGAGCATGTACGAGAACATGGTCGCGCGCCGCTTCGGCGTCGCCGACCGCGGCCGTCCCGCCGACAAGTGGCTCGCCGACACGGTGCGCTGGGCGTGGCGCACCCGCATCCTGGTGCATCTGGGGATCGACCTCCGGCTCCGGCTGCGGACCGCCGCCGAGGACGAGGCGGTACGGGTGTTCGCCGCCAACCTCCGTGATCTGCTGCTGGCGGCCCCGGCCGGCACCCGCGCCACGCTCGGGCTCGACCCCGGGTTCCGTACGGGCGTGAAGGTGGCCGTGGTCGACGCGACCGGCAAGGTCGTCGCCATCGACACGATCTACCCCCATGTGCCCGCGAACAAGTGGGACGAGTCGCTCGCGAAGCTGGCCCGGCTGGCGAAGGAGCACTCCGTCGATCTGGTCGCCATCGGCAATGGCACGGCGTCCCGGGAGACCGACAAGCTCGCCGGTGAGCTGATCGCCAAGCACCCCGAGCTCAAGCTCACGAAGGTGATGGTCTCGGAGGCGGGCGCCTCCGTGTACTCCGCCTCCGCGTTCGCCTCGCAGGAGCTGCCCGATCTGGATGTGTCGATCCGCGGCGCGGTCTCCATCGCGCGCCGGCTCCAGGACCCGCTGGCCGAGCTGGTGAAGATCGATCCCAAGTCGATCGGTGTCGGCCAGTACCAGCACGATCTGTCCGAGGTGAAGCTGTCCCGCTCGCTGGACGCGGTCGTCGAGGACTGTGTGAACGGGGTCGGCGTCGACGTCAACACCGCTTCCGCGCCGCTGCTCTCGCGCGTGTCGGGCATCGGGGCGGGACTCGCCGAGAACATCGTGGCCCACCGTGACGCGAACGGGCCGTTCCGTTCGCGGCGCGCGCTCAAGGATGTGGCGCGGCTCGGTCCGAAGGCGTACGAGCAGTGCGCGGGCTTCCTCCGTATCCGCGGCGGTGACGACCCGCTGGACGCGTCGAGCGTGCACCCCGAGGCGTATCCGGTGGTGCGGTCGATGGTGAAGAGGACGGGCAGTGAGGTCGCCGCGCTGATCGGGAACGCGTCGGTGCTGCGCACGCTGCGGCCCGACGATTTCGTGAACGAGTCCTTCGGGCTGCCGACC
Organism: Streptomyces sp. NPDC039430; assembly: GCF_055639435.1. Taxonomy (NCBI): domain Bacteria; kingdom Bacillati; phylum Actinomycetota; class Actinomycetes; order Kitasatosporales; family Streptomycetaceae; genus Streptomyces; species Streptomyces sp. NPDC039430. The sequence goes on from NZ_JBVKAK010000011.1 coordinate 73,012, forward strand.
GTCACCGACATCCTGCGCGAGCTGGAGAAGCCGGGGCGGGACCCGAGGCCGGCGTTCAAGACGGCCACGTTCAAGGACGGCGTCGAGAAGCTCGGCGATCTGGCGTCCGGGATGGTGCTGGAGGGGGTCGTGACAAACGTCGCCGCGTTCGGCGCGTTCGTCGACATCGGGGTGCACCAGGACGGACTGGTCCATGTCTCCGCCATGTCCAGGAACTTCGTGAAGGACCCGCGGGAGGTGGTGAAGCCGGGTGATGTCGTCAAGGTGAAGGTGATGGACGTCGACATCCCCCGTAAGCGGATCTCCCTGACGCTGCGGCTGGACGACGAGGCGCAGCCGGCCAAGCAGGACCGGGACCGGGAGCGGTCCGGGGGCGGCGGCGGGCGGCCTCCGCAGCAGCGGCAAGGCGGGCGCGGTGGCCGGGGCGGCGGTGGCGGACGTCAGGCGACGGCCCCGCCGCCGGCGAACAGCGCGATGGCGGACGCCCTGCGACGGGCGGGTCTGACGGATCCGAACGGCGGCGGCAAGCGACGCTGAGGCGCTCCGGGCGCGACGGTGCTGGTGCGCGGGGGTACGGGTTGATGCGGGGGGGGGCGGGGGGCTCCGGGCCAGACAGGAGCCCCGGCCCTCGTGCCTCCCGCGCCGCTCTCGGATCCCTTGCGCCGCCCTCAGATCTCGGTGACCTTGCCGTCCGCCACATCGAGACGGCGGGTCGTATGGACCGCGTTCAGCATCCTGCGGTCATGGGTGACCAGCAGCAGCGTCCCGTCATAGGAGTCGAGCGCCGACTCCAGCTGTTCGATGGCCGGCAGGTCGAGATGGTTGGTCGGCTCGTCCAGGACCAGGAGGTTGACGCCCCGGCCCTGGAGGAGCGCGAGCGCGGAACGGGTGCGTTCGCCCGGCGAGAGCGTGGTCGCGGGGCGCAGGAGATGGCCGGACTTGAGGCCGAACTTCGCGAGCAGCGTGCGGATGTCGGCCGGTTCTGTGGCGGGGACCGCCGTACGGAAGGCGTCCAGCAGGGTCTCGGGGCCGTGGAAGAGGGCGCGTGCCTGGTCCACCTCACCGACGACCACGCCCGAGCCGAGGGTGGCATGTCCCGCGTCCAGGGGAAGGCGGCCCAGCAGGGCGGCCAGGAGCGTGGACTTGCCGCTTCCGTTGGCCCCGGTGATGGCGACCCGGTCGGCCCGGTCGATCTGGAGCGTCACCGGCCCGAAATGGAAGTCGCCGCGCGCCACTTCGGCCGCGCGAAGCGTCGCCACCACGGCCCCCGACCGGTCCGCCGCGGCGATCTCCATCCGCAGTTCCCACTCCTTGCGGGGCTCCTCGACCACATCGAGGCGTTCGATCAGCCGCTGTGTCTGGCGCGCCTTGGCCGCCTGCTGCTCGCTGGATTCGGTACGGAACTTCCGGCCGATCTTGTCGTTGTCGCTCGCTTTGCGCCGGGCGTTCCTGACGCCCTTCTCCATCCAGGCGCGCTGGGTGTGGGCCCGCGCCTCCAAGGCGGACCTCCTGTCCGCGTACTCCTCGAACTCCTCACGGGCATGGCGCCGTGCGGTCTCGCGCTCCTCCAGATACGCCTCGTAGCCACCCCCGAAGAGTGTGATCTTCTGCTGGGCGAGGTCGAGTTCGAGCACCTTGGTCACCGTCCGTACCAGGAACTCGCGGTCATGGCTGACGACGACGGTGCCGGCGCGCAGCCCCGAGACGAAGCTCTCCAGACGGTCGAGGCCGTCGAGATCGAGGTCGTTGGTCGGCTCGTCGAGCAGGAAGACGTCGTACCGCGAGAGCAGCAGGGAGGCCAGGCCCGCGCGGGCGGCCTGGCCGCCGGAGAGGGTGGTCATGGGCTGGTCGAGGCCGACGGTCAGGCCGAGTGAGGCGGCGACCTCCTCCGCCCGTTCGTCGAGGTCGGCGCCGCCGAGGGCGAGCCAGCGCTCCAGGCCGGCCGCGTAGGCGTCATCGGCGCCCGGCGCGCCGTCGACCAGCGCCTGCGTCGCCTCGTCCAGGGCGGTCTGCGCCGCGGTGACGCCGGTACGGCGGCCCAGGAAGGCCCGTACGGTCTCCCCAGGGCGCCGCTCGGGCTCCTGGGGGAGGTGGCCGACGGCGGCGGTGGGCGGGGACAGCCTCAGCTGTCCTTCCTCGGGGGTGTCCATCCCGGCGAGCAGCCGGAGGAGAGTGGACTTCCCGGCGCCGTTGGCACCCACGAGTCCGATCACATCGCCGGGCGCGACGACCAGATCGAGCCCGGAGAAGAGTGAGCGGTCGCCGTGTCCCGCGGCGAGGTCCTTGGCTACGAGCGTGGCAGTCATCAGACCGGTGATTCTAGGCCCTGATCCACCACCCGGCGCCGTCCGCCCGGAGGGCGGGGCTCGCGGCATCGGGTGCGTGCGCGCCGGCAACGCGGCGCGTGTGCGGGCCGGGTGTCGCGGGCCGGGTGTCGCGGGCCGGGTGTCGCGGGCGGGGGGAGACCGCGCGGACACGCCCTGGCGGGGCGGATTCCGGTACGGTCCGGGCATGAGCGGCACTGACACTGAAGTGATCGTGGTGGGCGGCGGAGTCATAGGTCTGACGACGGCGGTGGTCCTCGCGGAAGGCGGCCACCGCGTCGCGCTGTGGACCCGCGATCCAGTGGCGCGGACCACCTCGGCGGTGGCGGGAGCGCTGGTCTGGCCCTATCGCATCGAGCCCGCGCGCCAGGTCGGCGCCTGGCTGGAGGAGTCGCTGCGCCACTACGTACAGCTCGCGCGGACCCCGGACAGGACCGGGGTGCGTATCGTCGCGGGGCTGATGACGGACACCCCGCTGGCGGGACTGGGCAGTTGGGCCTCCCGGGTGCCCGAGCTGCGCGAGGCCCGTACGGACGAGCTGCCCGGCGGTGTGGCCCAGGGGCTGCGGGCCGCGGTCCCGCTGATCGACATGCCGGTGTATCTGCGCTATCTGAAGACGCGGCTGCGTACGGCGGGCGGCACCGTCGAGCGGCGGTCGGTCACGGGCTTCGCCGAGCCGGCGGCCGAGTCGTCCGCCGTGATCGACTGCACCGGGCTCGGTGCCAGGGAGCTGGCGGGGGACGCCTCGCTGTATCCGGTGCGCGGTCAGGTGGTGATCGTGGAGAACCCGGGGATCGACGAGTGGTTCGTGGCGGCCGGCGCGGGCTCCTCCGCGATGACGTATCTGATGCCTCAGCCGTACGGGGTCCTGCTCGGCGGCACGGCGAGCGATCACTCCTGGGATCTGAGTCCCGACCCGGCCGAGGCCGAGGCGATCGTGGCGCGCTGCGCCCGGATCCGGCCCGAACTGGCCGGGGCGCGGGTGCTGGAGCACCGGGTGGGGCTGCGGCCCGCCCGCCCCCGCGTCCGGCTGGAGGCCGAGCGACTGCCCGGGGGCGGGCGCGTGGTGCACAACTACGGGCACGGCGGCGCGGGAGTCACCGTGGCCTGGGGCTGCGCGGTGGCCGCCGCCGGGCTGGCGGTGGCCACCGCGTAGAGCGAGCCGGACGAACCGGAACGAGCGGTCAGCAGGCGGCGGGGGTCGCGGCCGTCAGGTGGTATTCCGCCCGCTCGTCGAGGAGCAGCGGCACCAGATTCCGCTGCGACTGGCGGAGCGGTACGAACGCGCCCTTGCCGAGCGGTACGGACACCACACCGTGCAGGGCGAGTTCGTCCTTGACGTCCGCGTACTGGGCCGCGTCGAGGCGGTAGCCGCACGGCGGGTCCTGGAGGATCTTCTCGGGGGCCGCGGGTTCGTTGTCGGCGCCGCCGAGATAGACCGGGCCGCGGTCCTTGAGCCCGGCGAGCCTGGCGGTGGCCGTGGCGGTCACGATCCGTGCCCTTCGCTCGTCGGTGAAGGTGAACAGGCCCTTCAGCGAGTCGAGTTGGCTGGTCACGCGGCGGCGGTTGTTGAGTGCCTCGTCGGCCTTCTCGGCGTCGGTGAGGGGATCGACCCGGCTCTCGATCAGCAGGCCGATCGCGTGCTTGACCCCCGAGGCGTTGCGCAGGATGCGTTCCTGGCCGTCGCCGGCGGTCTGCCTGATGGGGTCGCCGGTCGCCGGGTCGGTCCAGATGCCGTAGGTGCCGATGGAGTGGCCGGCCGCGCGCGCGGCTGGGCGTACGTACCGCTCCGACAGCGTCCGCGCCTCGTCGTGCACCCGCGCGTCGGTGTTGAGGTTGCGTGGCCAGAGGTCGAACAGATCCTCGTCGTAGTACGGCGGGGTGGCGCCGTACTCGTGCAGGTCGTAGATGATGTCCGGCTGCCGGTCGCGGATGACGGCGGCCATCGCGCGGCCCTCGGCCGTCTTCAGCGCGATGTGGTCGCGGTTGATGTCGACGCCGTCGGAGTTGCCGCGGGTATCGGCGGCCCTGCCGTCCGGGTTGGCGGTCGGGACGACGAGCACGCTCGTACGGGCCAGGAAGCGCTGCGTGGCGCGGTCCTCGGCGTAGGCGAGGTCGCGGACGGTGGTCAGACACGCCTCACGGCCCGACGGCTCGTCGCCGTGCTGGCTGCACACCAGCAGCACGGTGGCGGGCGCGCGCCGGGCGCCCAGCTCGACGAGCTGGAGCGGCCGGCCCTGCTTGGTGGTGCCGATGGTCGTCAGAGCGGCGCGGTCGCTGCCGCGGTCGACGGCGGACAGGAACCGCTGCTCCTGCGCCTGGCTGGTCCAGTTCGCGCCCGCGCTGGTCTCGAATTCCGTACGCGGCGGGGCATCGGCGCCGTAACCGGAGGCGGACTCACCGGACGTGGCCTGACCGGGGGTGGCCTGGGCGGGGAGCGCCGCGATCGGCAGTACGAGGGCCGCGGCGGTCACCGCCAGGACGAAAGTGCGCAGACGGGGTGTCATCAGGTGCGGTCTCCCGGGATCGGAGGTGTCCGGCGCGGCTCGGCCACGCCGTTCGGACGGGACTCTCGGGGCGCGCTGTGCGGCGGGACGGGGCCGGTCGTGGCGCGGGTGAAGGCCTCGGCGCCGCCGACGAGCGGCAGCTTCGCGGACGTTCGGGCGAGATCGAGGGTGAGGGTCGGGGTGGTGGACGGCGGGTCGATCAGGCCCTGGTCCGTGCCGGCGATGATCAGGGCGAGCCGGTGGCCGGCGGGTACGACATGGTCGCTCGCGGCGAGCTGGACGGTGAGGGTGTACGGCTTGCCGGGGGTGAGCGGACGGCCGTGGCCGGCCGAGGCGTAGGTGCCGAGATCGGCCCAGCCCCGGCTGAAGACGGTGTGGTCGACGTCCGCCGTCCTGGCCTCGGTCTCCCGGTAGCAGGAGCTGTCGGCGGTGGTGCTCGGGCCCCAGCAGGTGCGTGCGGAGAGGGTGGTGATGCCCTCGCCCGCGTGCCCGTAGTCACGGATGGTGTCGGGGCCGAGGTCGACGAGGACCGCGGAGAGATGGGCGGTCGAGGTGGACGGGGTGGCGGTGACGGTCACCGTGGAGGAGCCGGAGAGCCGCAGATCGCGGCTGAGCGGCCGGGTGACGAAGCCGGACTTGGCGGAGGTGGACCGGTCGATGTCCGCGGCCCAGTCGGACTCGCTCAGGCGCGGATCGTCCGTGAAGGTCTCGGTCGTGCCGGGCCGGGCGGGGGTACGGCCGAGCGTGCCGACGCCGGGGACCTCGCCCGTGGCGGGCCGCACGGTGGTGGCGTCGGTGGCGCGCGGCGGCCACACCGTGTCGGTGGTCCAGCGGTCGGGGGCGCGCTCGATGTCCGCCATGGGCTCGCGGTCGACGCCGTTGTCGTAACCGAGCAGATAGTGGTCGAACCAGCGGTGCAGGGTGTCGACCCATGCGGTACGGCGGAAGTCGAACGGGTCGACATGGCCGGTCTGGGAGAGCCAGATCTTGCGCTCGACGCCCGCGTCGGCGAGCGCGTCCCACCACTGGCCGAGGTGCTTGGTGCGGACGTTGAGGTCCTGCATGCCGTGTACGGCGAAGACGCTGGCCCTGACTTTGCCGGCGTTCCGTACGTAGTCGCGCTCGCTCCACAGCCGGGTCCAGTCACCGGTGCGCGGCGCCTCGTCGGTCAGCCGCTGCTGAACGGCCTGGCAGCGGTCGCGGGCCTCGGGGCTCTCCACATAGTCGGAGAGCCATTCGGGCCCCGAGTCGTAGAGGGGGGCGCCCTGGGCGAAGTAGTAGTCGTACCAGGAGCTGATCGCGGCGATCGGGACGATGGTCCTGAGCCCCTTGACTCCGGTGGCGGCGACGCCGTTGGCGATGGTGCCGTCGTAGCTCTTGCCGATCATGCCGGTGGCGCCGGTGGTCCAGGAGGCCCGGACGGGGTCGCTGCCGGTACGGCTGCCGTACGCGCGGGCGCGGCCGTTCAGCCAGTCGACGACGGCCTTGGCTGACAGGACGTCGGAGCGGCCGCCGACGTCGGCGCAGCCGTCGGAGCGGTTGGTGCCGGTCAGGTCGACGGCGACGAAGGCGTAGCCGCGCGGCACGAAGTAGTTGTCGTAGTGCAGCGGGAAGCCGGCGGGGTCGCCGTTCGCGTCGTACGTCTTCTTCTGGCTCTCGTTGCCGCGTCCGCAGCAGGAGTAGTACGGGGAGGCGTCCATGATCACGGGAATCTTCCGGCCCGACCGCGCGGCCTCGCGGGGCCGTACGACATCGACGGCGACGCGGTCGGTGCTGCCGTTCGCGTCCCCGTCGATCCCGGTGTCCACCCAGACGGACTCCCGGATGGCGTTCTCGTAGGAGTAGACGGGCTCGCTCCGGCGGGGCGGCCCGGCCGTCGCCGTCGGCAGCGAGCTCTGTGCGTCCTGAACCGTCCGTGTTTCCTGAGCCGCTGGTGCGCCTTGCGTTGCTCGTGCTCCCTGTGCCGCTTGTGCTCCTTGCGCTCCTGTCGGGGTGAGCAAGACCCCCAGCAGCGCCGCGGAGCCTGCCGCGACCAGCGTTCTGCGTGACCAGCGGGCGCCCCGCGCACGGATCTCCATGGGGCGGAAGGTACCCCCGTCAACTCGCGTGCAAAAGAGGGCAGTCGCTGGCGGCGGCCCTCCCGCGCCGCCGCCGAGCTGCTCCGCCGCCGCGCCGCGCCGCCCTTCCCGGGTGGCGCGGCGCGCCGCTTCCCCCTGCTGGGGCGGCATGGAAGCGCTCTCAGGAATTCGCCGGGAGCGGCTAGGCTGGAAGTCGTCCTGTCCGTTGTACGACGAGGAGCGCACGTCTTGACCGAGCCGTTCCCTGGGGCCCGCCCCACTCTGGAAGCCGTCGCGGCGCTGGCCGGTGTCTCCCGGGCCACGGCCTCCCGGGTCGTCAACGGCGGGGCGGGGGTGCGACAGCCGCTGGTCGAGAAGGTGCGACGAGCGGTCGAGGAGCTGGGCTACGTACCGAACCACGCGGCCCGCACGCTGGTCACCCGGCGTACCGGCGCCGTCGCCGTGATCATCGCCGAGCCGGAGATCCGGATCTTCTCCGACCCGTTCTTCTCGCAGCAGATCCGCGGTATCAGCAAGGAACTGACCGCGCACGACTACCAGTTGGTGCTGCTGCTGCTCGAAGGCCCCGGTGACTACGACCGCATCGCCCGCTATCTGGCAGGCGGCCATGTCGACGGCGCGCTCGCCTTCTCCCTGCACACCGACGACCCGATCCCGGAGATCACCCGGCGGGCCGGGATGCCGACGGTCTACGGTGGCCGGCCGGGCTGGACGAAGGCGCCGGACCACCGGGCCGTGCCGTATGTGGACGCCGACAACCGCGGTGGCGCCCGGGAGGCCGTGCGGTATCTGCGGGACCTCGGGCGGCGGCGGATCGCGCATATCGCGGGGCCGCGCGACCAGACCTCGGCCACCGACCGGCTGGACGGCTACCGCGATGTGCTGCTGGACGAGGATCCCGCGCTGATCGCCGAGGGGGCGTTCACCGAGGAGAGCGGGGCGCGGGCGATGGTCACGCTGCTGGAGCGGTGTCCCGGTCTGGACGCGGTGTTCGCCGCCAACGATCTGATGGCCTCGGGCGCGCTGCGGGTGCTCAAGGAGCGCGGGATCGCGGTGCCGGACGAGGTGGCGCTGGTGGGGTTCGACGACATGGACTCGGTCGCCGGGGTCACCGACCCGCCGCTGACCACCGTCCAGCAGGACATCGAGGGGCAGGGCCGGCTGATGGCGCGGCTGCTGCTGCGCGGGCTCGACCGTGAGCGCGAGGGCGAGGAGGCCCCGGCGTCGGTGATCACCCCGACCACGCTGGTACGGCGGGCCTCGGCCTGAGCCGGGCCCGCCGTCCCGCGTCCGCCCGCGCGCTACCGGGCGGTCCGGCGACCTGGGCCTGTCCGGCCGGTCTTCGCGGGCCCGCGACGCCTGGCATCGCGGGCTGATCCACGAGGATCGACCGGACAGCACCTACTTCGTCGCTGTCGAGCGGGCCGGTACGTCGAGCGTCGTACCGTCCGAGAAGGTGACGGTCCGCGCCGTCGACTCGAAGTTGTGCGCCGCGTAGGTGCGTACGCCGCCCTTGCTGAAGACGGCCGACGACGGGACGGACCCGGTCACCGTCGCGTCGGGGGCGCCGAGCGCGTCGAGCGTGGCGATCCAGTGGTAGGTGTGCGCCTTGGACTCACCCGCCTCGGGGGTGTATCCCGCGTTGCCCGCGTCCCACTTGGCCTTGGCGCCCGCCGGATCGGCGAGGGCCTCGAACTCCCAGAGGATGTCGCGCCATTCGACGGCCGGACCGCCGTTCTCCCGTACCAGCTCGGCGAGATTGCGCCGGATCGCCGCCTTCTCCCGGCCCAGGTGCAGTGAACCGCCGGTCACGGGCAGGACGTTGATGCCGTGGATCTCCTCGGGGTTGGCGGTCCACCAGGTGGAGTACGCGGCGCCGCTGCCCCACACCATGCCGGCCGTGTCATGGCCGAAGGAGGACGGGAAGACCTCCTCGTCGGCGTCGAACCAGTACTGGGCGATCGCCTCGGACTCGGTGGCCAGCAAGTAGCTTCCCAGATCGCGCAGTCCGGCGTCGCCGGTCGCGGAGCCCCACAGGACGAGCGCGGCGCTGAGGTTGGTGGACTCCGACGACGACTCCTGGTTGTTGCCCGCGGCGAACCCCTGGTGCCCGGAGGCCCAGCTGTGGCCCGCGTACACGTCGAAGCCGCGCAGGAAGGGGAAGGCGGTGTCGGTGCGGCTGGGGTTGGCGGCGTCACGGATCAGCGTCTTCACCATGCCGCCCCAGGCGGAGTCGGCGGCCCACCCCTGGTCGTACTGGGCGACGATCGCCGCCGCGTACACGTAGTAGCTGTAGTGGAAGTGGTGGTCGTTGAGTTCCGTGTCACTGCCGTAGGACGCCGGGTAGCCGATCAGCGTCTTCCAGTCCTTGTCGTACGAGAACTCACTCGCGCCGCCCGCAGTGAACCACTCCTGCAGCCGGCCCTTGAGCAGTCCGAGGAGCTTGTCGCGGGTCGCGCTCTCACCGATCTGGTCGGCCATGGGCACCAGTTGGGCGAGTTTGCCCAGTGCCTTTCCGGTCCAGTACGTGTCGGTGGCGCCCGAGAACGGATCGGCCGCGCCCGCCACCTCGTCCAGATAGCCCTTGAGCCGCGCCTGGTCGACGGCGCTCGACCTGGGCAGCGCGGGCAGCACCCCGGAGGACGCCTGGGAGGTGGTGAAGGAGGCGGACTCGCGGACCTTCATCGTGCCGCGCGGTGAGACATAGGTGTACGGGGTCAGCGCGTCGGTGGTGTTCAGCCACTGGTGCCGGTAGAGGGCCTGGAGGGTGCCGGTCTCGGTGCCCTCCTGCGGCTCGGTGGTGAGGCTGTAGGTCGCCTTGACCGTGCCGCCCCCGGTGCTCCAGCTCACCTTCGAGCCGGTGACGAAGCTGTACGCGTACTTCTTGTACGTGGCGAGCGCGTCGGTGGACGGGAGGACCGCCAGCGAGAAGTAGTCGGCGCCGCCCAGCCCGGCCGTCACGGTGGACCCGGAAACGGTCCAGTCGCTGCCGGACGGGGCGAACAGGGCGTAGTGGTGGCCCGCGACGGTGATGCCGAGGACGTTGCCGTCGTCGGCGAAGACAGCGGGCGCGGCGGCGGTGGTGATCCGCGCGTCGCCGCCCGAGCCCTTGGCGTAGACGAAGGGCAGACCGTGGCCGATGGTGGCCCGCAGGGTGCGGGCGCCGTCGGACCAGTACGGTGTCACGGTCCAGTCCGACCAGGCATCGGCCTTGGTGTCGGGCGAGTTGAGCCCGGTCAGGCCGAGAGTGAGATCGGCCTTGTGGGCGTATTCGTACTGGCGGCCCTCGCCGACGATCGCCGGGGTGGTCGGATAGCCGACCTCCAGACCGCCCGCCGTCGCCTGATAGGTGAGGGGGTGGCCGTACATGGGGGTGGAGTACGGGTTGTCGCCGTACCGCTGGAAGGCCAGCGAGGACCACCAGTCGTTGGTGGGCAGCGGCCGGGCGCGTGCGGCCTCGGTCACCTTCGGGGTGACGGGAGTGCCGGTGTTGGTGGTGGGGCCGGATGTGCCGGCGGGCCGGCTGTCCGAGTAACTGCCTGAGCCGACGGGCACGTTGGCGGCCAGCGCCGGGGACGCGGCGGGGCCGAGGCCGATGGCGGCCAGGGCGGTGGCCAGAATCAGCGCCGAGGCGGGTCTGGCGCGGGAGACGGACATGGACGGCACCTCGAAGACATGGGGGGCAAGGGCGTCCGAGAGCGCTCTCAGATGGCAGGAAACGTAAAACTCCTGAAACAGAAGTGTCAATACGTCTGGCACGTACGGCAGTTCACGGTGAGCCTGGAACGGACCGGCAGCCGTTATGTGTTCGAGTCTTGACGAAGGGTGGCAGGCCGGGGCACGCTCCAAGCCATCTCTTGAGAGCGCTCTCAACTGCCTCTCGCGGGTACTCCGTTGTATTCCGAAGCCAAGGGAGGCTTCCCATGCCCAACGCCCGAGCCGCCAGGCGTGCCGCAGTCCGTCTCGGTGCGGTCGTGCTCTCCGGGGCACTGCTCGCCGCGTGCGGATCCGGTTCCTCGGGGGGAACCTCCGACAGCGCGGGGGGCAAGGTCACGCTGACGGTCGACCTCTTCGGATCGTTCGGCTACAAGGAGGCGGGACTCTACGCGGAGTACCAGAAACTCCACCCGGACATCACGATCAAGCAGAGCGACACCGAGGACGAGGCCGACTACTGGAAGTCGCTCCAGACCCGGCTGGCCGGCGGGGGCGGGCTCGGCGACGTCCAGGGCGTCGAGGTGGGCCGGATCGCCTCGGTCACCCAGCAGCAGTCCGACAAGTTCGAAGACTTGAAGCAGTACGGCGCGGACAAGCTGAAGGACCAGTTCGCCGAAGCCAAGTGGTCCGCCGCCACGACGGAGGACGGCCGGATCCTGGGCCTCGGCACGGACGTCGGGCCCGAGGCGATGTGCTACCGCACGGATCTGTTCAAGCAGGCGGGGCTGCCGACGGACCGTGACGAGCTGAGCCGGAAGTGGTCCACCTGGGACGGCTATCTCGCCCTCGGCGAGGAGTACAAGAAGAAGGCGCCCGCGAAGGGTGCCTGGATCGACAGCGTCGGCAGCCTCTTCTCGATCATGATCGGCCAGGAGAAGGAGCGGTACTACGACGCCTCCGGCAAGCTGATCTACGCGAACAACCCGGCCGTGAAGACCGCCTGGGACACCTCGGTGCAGGCGGCGGAGTCCGGGCTGAGCGCCAAGCTCGACCAGTGGTCGCCGCAGTGGAACCAGGCGTTCGCGGCCGGCTCGTTCGCCACCATTCCGTGCCCCGCCTGGATGCTCAGCTACATCAAGGGCCAGGCCGGGGACGCCGGTTCGGGCAAGTGGGACATCGCCAAGCTGCCCGGCGGCGCGGGCAACTGGGGCGGCTCGTATCTCTCCGTCCCGCGCGCCGCCAAGCACAAGAAGGAGGCGTACGAGCTGATCGAGTGGCTGACCGCACCCGAACAGCAGGCCAAGCTCTTCCAGAAGCAGGGGCTCTTCCCGTCCGCCACGGGCGCCATCGAGAAAATCTCGGGCGCCAAGGACCCGTACTTCTCGGACGCGCCGATCGGCCAGATCTTCGGTGACGCGGCCAAGTCCTCCCCCGTGCAGGTCCTCGGGGTCCATGACGCCAATGTCAACCAGCAGATCACCAACGCGCTGAGCGAGGTGGAGCGCAAGGGCACCTCGTCCGACAAGGCGTGGTCCACCGCGAAGAAGGGCGTCGACAACGTCATCGGCTGACGGCCGCCCCGTCGTCGGCTGACCACCGGGTCAGCCGAAGCGGTCGCCGGGGGCGGGTTCCGGGCGGATTCCACATCTCGTCCCCGCCCAGTACCCGCCCCCGGTCCCGTCCTTCCCCCTCGCCCACGCTTCCGAAGGCCGTTCCATGACCCTCACCGCCACCGCGAAGGCCGCGTCACCGCCGCCGCCCGGACCACCCGCCGCCCGGGTGTCCGCCGCGCGCCGCGCCTGGCGCGCTTTCTCGCCGTACGCCTATATCGCCCCGTTCTTCACGCTGTTCGCGGCCTTCGGGCTGTTCCCGCTGATCTACACCGCGTTCGTCTCGCTCTACCGGGTGGAGCTCCAGACGCCCGGCGACATGGAGTGGCGCGGGTTCGGCAACTACACCGCGCTGTTCACCGACGAGTTCTTCTGGACCTCGCTGCGCAACACCTTCACCATCGGGGTGCTGTCGACCGTCCCGCAGCTGGCGATGGCCCTCGGCCTGGCCCATCTGCTCAACTACAAGCTGCGCGGCCGGACGTTCATCCGTACGGCGATCCTGCTGCCGTACGCCACCTCGGTCGCCGCCGCGACCCTGGTCTTCGCCCAGCTCTTCGGCCGTGACTTCGGTCTGATCAACTACGTACTGGGGCTGGTCGGTTTCGACCCGGTCGACTGGCAGACCGGTACGGTCGCCTCGCAGATCGCCGTCTCGTCGATCGTCATCTGGCGCTGGACCGGCTACAACGCGCTGATCTATCTGGCCGGAATGCAGTCCATCCCCAGCGAGCTGTACGAGGCGGCAGAGGTCGACGGGGCCTCGCGCTGGCGGCAGTTCATCCATGTCACGCTGCCGGGGCTGCGCCCCACGATCGTCTTCACCGTCGTCGTCTCGACGATCGGCGCGACCCAGCTGTTCGGTGAGCCGCTGCTCTTCGAGGGGTCCATCTCGGGCGGTATCTCGCACCAGTACCAGACCCTCGGCCTCTATATGTACGAACAGGGCTGGGGCTTCTTCCATCTGGGCCGGGCCGCCGCGATCGCCTGGGTGATGTTCGTCCTGATCCTGCTGCTGGTCGGCGTCAACGCCCTGATCGCCCGCCGCCGTTCCCGTAAGGAGGCCGGCCGATGACCGCGCTCGCCGCACCGCCCACCCCGCCGCCGGGGACCGAGGACCGCCCGCGGCGCTCCGTACGACGCGGCGGCCGGGCCGGGCGCACGATGCACGGGGGCAGGCTCTCGTACGCGATCCTGGCCGTCGCGCTGCTCATCTCGGTGTTCCCGTTCTACTGGACCATCGTCGCCGCCAGCCGCTCCAACGCCGAGCTGGCGAAGGTACCGCCGAGCCTGCTGCCGGGGCCGAACCTCATCCGCAACTTCGAGGCGGTGCTGGCCGAGGCCGATATCGGCAAGGCACTCCTCAACTCCTTCATCGTGTCCGGCTCGATCACCGTGGGCACGGTGCTGTGCTGCACCCTCGCGGGGTTCGCCTTCGCCAAGCTGCGTTTCCGCGGCCGGGGGGCGCTGCTCGCCGTGACCGTGGGCACGATGATGATCCCGCCGCAGCTCGGCGTGATCCCGCTGTTCATGCTGATCGCCGAACTCCAGTGGGTGAACCAGCTCCAGGCCGTCATCCTGCCCGGACTCGTCTCCGCCTTCGGGGTGTTCTTCATGCGGCAGTATCTGGTGCAGTCGCTGCCCGACGAGCTGATCGAGGCCGCCCGGGTGGACGGCGCCTCCACGGCGCGGATCTTCTGGTCGATCGTGGTGCCCATCGCCCGGCCCGGGATGGCCGTGCTCGGGATGCTGACCTTCATGGCCGCCTGGAACGACTTCTTCTGGCCGATCATCGCGCTCTCCTCACAGAATCCGACCGTGCAGGTGGCGCTGCGCCAGCTCGGCGGCGGTTATGTCCACGACCAGTCCGTGATCATGGCGGGCACTCTGCTCGGCACGCTGCCCGTGCTCCTGGTCTTCGGTCTGCTGGGCCGGCAGATCGTCGGCGGCATCATGCAGGGCGCCGTCAAGGGGTGATGCCCCGCCCACCGCGCGTCCCCCCACCCGGCAGGCGCTCCACCGCCGGTCACGCACGCCCGCCGGTCACGCACGCCCGTCCGTCGCACACGCCCGTCCGTCGCGCACCCGCCCCCTGTCGCGCACCCGCCGCCGCGCCGTACGAATCCGCCGCCGCCTCCCCCACCGTTCTGTCTCATCTCACGGGAGTTCCTTCCATATGACCGCTGTCGACGCACGTCCCGAGACCACCGCGGAGCTGCGCTTCCCCCGCGGCTTCCGCTGGGGGACGGCCACCGCCGCGTACCAGATCGAGGGGGCCGCCGCCGAGGACGGCCGTACCCCGTCCATCTGGGACACCTTCAGCCGCGCTCCCGGCCGGGTCCGCAACGGCGACACCGGCGACATCGCCGCCGACCACTACCACCGGATGGACGAGGACGTCGCGCTGCTGAAGGAGCTGGGGGTCACGGACTACCGCTTCTCGGTGGCCTGGCCGCGCGTCCAGCCGACCGGCCGCGGCCCGGCCGTACAGCGCGGTCTGGACTTCTACCGGCGGCTGGTGGACGCGCTGCTGGCGGCGGGGATCCGGCCGGTCGCGACGCTCTACCACTGGGATCTGCCCCAGGAGCTGGAGGACGCGGGCGGCTGGCCGCAGCGCGACACGGCGCCGCGGTTCGCGGAGTACGCGAGGATCGTCGCCGAGGCGCTCGGCGACCGGGTGGCCACCTGGACCACCCTCAACGAGCCGTGGTGCGCGGCGTTCCTGGGGTACGCCTCCGGTGTCCACGCCCCGGGGCGTACGGACCCGGTCGCCGCGCTGCGCGCCGCCCACCACTTCAATCTCGCCCACGGTCTTGCCACCCGCGCGCTGCGCGACGCGCTGCCGAGGAAGGCCGAGATCTCGCTGACCCTCAATCTGCACGCGGCCCGCCCGCTGACGGACTCGGCGGCCGACCTCGACGCGGTGCGCAGGATCGATGCCGTCGGGAACCGGATCTTCCTCGATCCGGTGTTCCACGGGCGGCTGCCCGCCGATCTGGTCGAGGACACGGCCTCGCTGACGGACTGGTCGTTCGTCCGGGACGGCGATCTCGCGACCGCCGCCACGCCCATCGACTCGCTGGGGATCAACTACTACTCCCCCACGGTCGTCGCGGCCGGCTCCTGCGACACCCCGTCACCGTGGCCCGGCGCGGAGAAGCATGTGCGGTTCGTACCGGCGCCGGGGCCGCGTACCGCGATGGACTGGCCGGTCGACGCGGACGGACTGTACGAACTGCTGACGCGGCTGCGGGACGAGCTGCCGGCCGTCCCGCTGATGGTCACCGAGAACGGCGCGGCGTACGACGACTACGCGGATCCGTCCGGCGCGGTGCACGACCCCGAGCGGGTGGCCTATCTGCGGGCCCATCTCCACGCCGTCCACCGCGCGATCGAGGACGGCGCGAAGGTGCGCGGCTATTTCCTCTGGTCGCTGCTGGACAACTTCGAGTGGGCGTACGGCTACAGCAAGCGGTTCGGCATCGTCCATGTGGACTTCGCGACCCAGCGCCGCACGGTGAAGGACAGCGCGGGCTGGTACGCGGGGGTCATCGGCCGGGGCGGTCTGGACTGAGCCGCGGCCGTACGATCCGGCCCTGACCGATGTCCGCCGGGGCGCCACCTCGGGCACGGCGCCCGGGGTGGCGCGCGCGAGGCGGCGCGTCCGGGGTGGCCGCCCGGGGTGACCGCTGTTTTCACCGCGCTGGTGGTTTCACCGCGCTGGTGGCACAGCAATACTGTTGCACCGAGTCGACCTGTTGGTCTGTCGGCCCACAGCAGCGGAAGGCGAGGCGCGGAGATGGCCACTGGGAGCGAGGAGCCGACGCTCACCGTCGACGAGCTGGCGGCCCGTGCCGGGGTCACCGTACGCACCGTCCGCTTCTACAGCACCCGTGGGCTGCTGCCGCCGCCGGTGATCGGTCCGCGCCGGGTCGGGCATTACGGCCAGGACCATCTGTCCCGGCTGGCCCTGATCGAGGAGCTTCAGCATCTCGGCATGACGCTCGCCGCGATCGAACGGTATCTGGAGCGGCTGCCGGCCGGTCTGAGCGCGCAGGAGCTGGCCATCCACCGGGCGCTGCTGGCCTCCTGGGCGCCCGACTCCACCGAGGACGCGACCCGGGCCGAGCTGGAGCGCCGGGCCGGACGCGCGCTGTCCGAGGAGGACATCGACCGGCTCGCCGCGATGGGCGCCCTGGCGCGCGCCGACGGCCCGGACGGCTACCGGCTCGACCTCGGGCTGCTGCGGCTCGGCGTCGAGCTGCTGGACGTGCCGATCCCGCAGGAGACGATCCTCGCGGCCCGCACGGTCCTGCTGGAGCACACGCGCGAGGCGGCGTACGAGCTGACGCGGCTGTTCCGGGACGAGGTGTGGACTCCATACCGGGACCAGGGGGCCGGCCCCGGGCATGTCGCGGCGATGAAGTCGCTCTCGGCGCATATGCGGCCGCTGGTGATGCAGGCTCTGGTGACGGCGTTCCAGCGGTCGCTGAAGGAGGAGCTGCGGGCCGCGTTCCAGGCGGAGTGACGATCCTCCTCTGCCTCGAACGCGGCCCGCGTCCCTCAGGCGCGGTCGCCGCTCAGGCGTGCTCGCCGCTCAGGCGTGCTCGCCGCTCAGGCGCGGTCGCCGCTCAGGCACGGTCGCCGCTCAGGCACGGTCGCCGCTCAGGCGTGCTCGCCGAATGTCTCGCCCCGCTCCGCCTTCTCGACCAGCAGCGCGGGCGGCTCGAACCGGCCGCCGTACCGCTCCGCCAGCTCCCGGGCGCGCGCCACGAAGCCGGGCAGGCCGCCCTCGTACCCGTTGATGTACTGGAGCACCCCGCCCGTCCAGGCCGGGAAGCCGATGCCCATGATCGAGCCGATATTGGCGTCCGCGACCGAGGTCAGGACGTTCTCCTCCAGACAGCGGACGGAGTCCAGCGCCTCGGAGAAGAGCATCCGTTCCGTCATGTCGAGGAACGGGACCTCCGTGCCGGCCTCACCCTCCGGTGTGCCGAAGTGCTCGCGCAGGCCGGGCCAGAGGCGGGTCCGCCTGCCGTCCTCGCCGTACTCGTAGAAACCCGCGCCCCCGCTGCGTCCCGGCCGGCCGAACTCGTCGACCATGCGGTCGATGACCACGTCCGCCGGGTGCGCGGTCCAGGTGCCTCCGGCCTCCTCGGCCGCGCGCCTCGCCTCGTCCCGGATCTTCCTGGGCAGGGTGAGCGTCAACTCGTCCATCAGGGACAGGACCTTGGCGGGGTAGCCCGCCTGCGCGGCGGCCTGTTCGACCGAGGCGGGCTCGACGCCCTCGCCGACCAGCGCGACCCCCTCGTTGATGAACTGCCCGATCACCCGCGAGGTGAAGAAGCCGCGCGAGTCGTTGACCACGATCGGGGTCTTCCTGATCGCGCGTACGAGATCGAACGCGCGGGCCAGTGCCTCGTCCCCGGTCCGCTCCCCCTTGATGATCTCCACGAGCGGCATCTTGTCGACCGGTGAGAAGAAGTGCAGCCCGATGAAGTCGGCGGGCCGGGAGACGCCCTCGGCGAGCACCGTGATGGGCAGGGTGGAGGTGTTGGAGCAGAGCAGCGCGTCGGGCTCGACGATCTCCTGGATCTCCTGGAACACCTTGTGCTTGAGCGCGGTGTCCTCGAAGACCGCCTCGATCACCGTGTCGCATCCGGCGAGGTCGGCGGGGTCGGCGGTCGGGGTGATCCGGGCGAGCAGCGCGTCCCGCTCGGCCTCGGTCGTACGGCCCCGGGAGAGCGCCTTGGCGAGCAGTTTCGCGGAGTACGCCTTCCCCTTGGCCGCGGCCTCCTCCGAGACGTCCTTCAGTACGACGTCGAATCCGGCGCGCGCGCAGGAGTACGCGATGCCCGCGCCCATCATCCCGGCGCCGAGGACCGCGACCTTGCGGATCTCGCGCGGTGCGACGCCCTGGGGGCGGCCCGCGCCCGAGTTGACGGCCTGGAGGTCGAAGAAGAACGCCTGGATCATGTTCTTGGCGGTCTGGCCGGTGACCAGTTCGGTGAAGTAGCGCGCCTCGATGGTCTGCGCGGTCTCGAAGTCGACCTGGGAACCCTCGACGGCCGCGGCGAGGATATTGCGCGGCGCCGGGTACGGGGCGCCCGCCGTCTGCTTCTTCAGGTTGGCGGGGAACGCGGGCAGATTGGCGGCGAAGCGGGGGCTGGAGGGCGTACCGCCGGGGATCTTGTAGCCCTTGACGTCCCACGGCTGGGACGACTCGGGGTGGGCGTCGATGAAGGCGCGGGCGCGCGCGAGCATGTCGTCCGCGCTGGTGGCGACCTCATCGACCAGCCCGTTCTCCAAGGCGCGCGCCGGGGAGTACTGGGTGCCCTGGAGCAGCACCTTGAGCAGCGCGTCCGCGACGCCCATCAGCCGTACGGTACGGGTGACCCCGCCGCCCGCCGGCAGCAGCCCGAGCGTCACCTCGGGCAGCCCGATCTTGGAGCCGGGCGCGTCCAGGGCGATCCGGTGGTGGCAGGCGAGGGCGATCTCGTAACCGCCGCCCAGGGCCGCGCCGTTGAGGGCGGCGACGACGGGCTTGCCGAGGGTCTCGATACGGCGCAGGGCACGTTTCATGGCCATGCTGCTCTCGAAGATCCCCGCGGCGTCGGCCGGGCCGAGCTTGATCATGTCCTTGAGGTCGCCGCCCGCGAAGAAGGTCTTCTTCGCGGAGGTGACGATGATGCCGCGGATGCTGTCCTTCTCGGCCTCCACACGGTCGGCGATCGCCGCGATGGACTGCCGGAACGCCTGATTCATGGTGTTGGCGGACTGGACGGGGTCGTCGAGGACGAGGGTGACGACACCGGTCCCGTCCTGCTCCCAGCGAATCGCCGGGGAGGCCGGGGTGGTGGACTCGCTCATGCTGCTGCTCCGTATCGGGGAATCCGGGCGGGGGGCCAGAAAGGGCGGGGGTCCGGGAGGGCCGGGGTTCAGGGGGCCAGGGCGGGGATCCGGGAGGGACGGGTGGGTCCAGGAGAGGCCCGGGGGTCAGGAGAGGCGGGAGTGCGGGCCGTCAGAGACGTTCCACGACGGTGGCGACGCCCATGCCGCCGCCGACGCAGAGCGTGACGAGGCCGAACCGCTTGTCCTGACGCTCCAGTTCGTCGACGAGCGTGCCGAGGATCATCGCGCCGGTGGCTCCCAGCGGATGGCCGAGCGCGATGGCGCCGCCGTTGACATTGACCTTGTCGAGCGGGAGGCCCATCTCCCCGGCGAAGCGCAGTACGACCGCCGCGAAGGCTTCGTTGATCTCGACGAGATCGATGTCGTCGATGGTCAGTCCGGCCTTGGCGAGTGCCTTGCGGCTGGCGGGGGCGGGGCCGGTGAGCATGATCGTCGGCTCGGAGCCTGAGACGGCCGCGGAGACAATCCGGGCGCGGGGCGTGAGTCCGTAGCGCTCGCCGGTCTCCCGGGAGCCGATGGCGACCAGGGCCGCGCCGTCCACGATGCCGGACGAGTTGCCCGCGTGGTGGACGTGGTCGATCTTCTCGACCCAGTGGTACTTCTGGAGGACGACGGCGTCGAAGCCGCCCCGGTCGCCGATCCCGGCGAACGAGGGCTTCAGCGCGGCGAGCGAGTCGGCGGTGGTGCCGGGGCGCATGTGCTCGTCGCGGTCGAGGACGGTGAGCCCGTTGCGGTCAAGGACCGGCACGACCGAGCGGTCGAAACGGCCCTCCTTCCACGCGATGGCCGCCCGTTCCTGGGACAGCGCGGCGAACTCGTCGACATCGCGCCTGCTGAAGCCGCCGAGGGTGGCGATCAGGTCGGCGCCGATGCCCTGCGGGGCGAAGCCCGTCGCGAAGCTGGTCATCGGGTCCATGGCCCAGGCGCCGCCGTCGGAGCCCATCGGCACGCGCGACATCGACTCGACGCCGCCCGCGAGGATCAGATCCTCCCAGCCGGAGCGGATCTTGGCGGCGGCCAGGTTGACGGCCTCCAGACCGGAGGCGCAGAAGCGGTTCTCCTGCACGCCGGCGACGGAGTCGGGCAGTCCGGCGGCGATGGCCGCGATCCGGGCGATGTCCGAGCCCTGGTCGCCGAGCGGGCTCACGACACCGAGCACGATGTCATCGATCGCCGCCGGGTCGAGTCCGGGGAGGCGGCGGCGCAGCTCATGGATCAGTCCGACGACGAGATCGATCGGCTTCGTGCCGTGCAGGGCGCCATTGGCCTTGCCGCGGCCGCGCGGGGTGCGGATCGCGTCGTAGACGAACGCTTCGGTACTCACGGCGACTGCCTTTCAGGATGAGGAGGAGAGCCGGGGAAAGGGGGGAACGGAACGATGCGGAGGTGCCGGTGTGCGGAGAACGGCCCGGCGGCGAGGATCCGGCGGTTCACCTCAGCTGCCCTCCTTGTCCCCCGTGGCGTTGTCACCCGTGGCGCGTACGGGCAGATCCCAGTCGCGCGCCACCTCGCCGGTGTGGGCGCCGGGCCGCGCGGGCGGGCGGCGCACCGACCCGGGAGTGGCGGAGAACCGCGGCGCGGGGGCGGGCTGGGTGAGTCCCGCGTGGTCGGTGAAGGTGCCGCGGGCCGCCAGCTGGGGGTGGGACGGGGCCTCGCGCAGGGAGAGCACCGGCGCGACACAGGCGTCCGAGCCCTCGAAGACCGCCGTCCACTCCTGACGCGTCTTCGTTCTGAACCGGGCGGCGACCGCCTCGCGCAGCTCGTCCCAGCGCCCGAAGTCCTTGCGCGGCGGCAGCTCTTCGGCGATGCCGAGCAGCTCCACGAACTCGTTGTAGAAGCGCTGTTCCAGCGCGCCGACCGCCATGTACTCGCCGTCGGCGGTCTCGTACGAACCGTAGAACGGACTGCCGCCGTCGAGCAGATTGGCGCCTCGCCGGTCCTGCCAGCCGCCCGCGCCCATCATGGCGTGGATCATGGTGGTGAGATGGGCGGTGCCGTCCACGATCGCCGCGTCCACCACCTGTCCGGCGCCGTCGGGCGTACGCGCGTGCTGGAGCGCCGCGAGGACCCCGATGACCAGATAGAGCGCGCCCCCCGCGTAGTCGCCGAGCAGATTCGCCGGCAGCGCGGGCGGCTCCCCCGCCGTGCCGATCATGGAGAGCGCGCCGGTGACGGCGATGTAGCCGATGTCGTGCCCGGCGCGCCCGGCGAGCGGGCCGTCCTGGCCCCAGCCCGTCATCCGCCCGTACACCAGCCGCGGATTGCGGTGCAGACACTCCTGGGGGCCGACGCCGAGGCGCTCGGCGACACCCGGCCGGTATCCCTCGATGAGTACGTCGGCGCGCTCGGCCAGATCGAGGACGCGGGCCACGCCGTCCTCGGTCTTGAGGTCGATCAGCACGGACCGCTTGTTGCGGTTGGTCAGGTCGTGCGCCGGATCGATGCCGAGGCCCGCACCGCCGGGACGGTCGACCCGTACGACATCGGCGCCGAGATCGGCGAGGGTCATCGCGGCGAACGGGCCGGGGCCGATACCGGCCAGTTCGACCACGCGTACGCCGGTCAGGGGACCGTTTCCTGCGGCTGTCATCCGACTCCCAGCCCTATGTGACACAACTGATGTAACAGCAGTGATGCTAAGAACGTGTTCCACTCCGCACAACCCTCCGGGCAGAGCAAGCGCTTAGTTCACTGTCGAGCCTATGCCGACCCGGACCGGTTCGCGATGAGCGTTCCCACTCACGCCCGTGAGATCTCACGCCAGGGGCAATCATCGCCGGGAGGGCCAACGGATCCCCGGGAGGGCACTAGCCTCGGCCACCGGCAGTGGAGCGGGACCGAACGGCGGAGGAGCCAATGGCCAGGAGGAACGGGACGGAGCGCCCGTACGACATCGTGCTGTTCGGAGCGACGGGCTTCGTGGGGACGCTGACCGCGGAGTATCTCGCGGCCCACGCGCCCGAGAACTGCCGCTGGGCCCTCGCCGGTCGCGATCTCACCCGGCTGGAGCGGCTGCGGGAACGGCTCACCGCGCTCAATCCGGCCTGCGCCGTGCTCCCCGTACTGCGGGCCGACTCGGCGGACCCCGACGCGCTGCGGACCCTCGCCGAGTCCGCCCGGGTCGTCGCCTCGACCGTCGGGCCGTATCTCTGGTACGGCGAGGGGCTCGTCGCGGCGTGCGCGGAGGCGGGGACGGACTACGCCGATCTGTGTGGCGAGGCCGAGTTCCTGGACCGGATGTATCTGCACTACGACGTCCGCGCCCGGGAGACCGGGGCGCGGCTCGTGCACGCCTGCGGCTTCGACGCCGTCCCGAGCGACCTGGGCGCGTACCTCACGGTCCAGCGACTGCCGGAGGACGTACCGCTGCGCGTGGACGCGTTCGTACGCTCCAACGCCCTGTTCTCCGGCGGAACACTCGCCTCCGCGATGACCGCCATGAGCCGCGGCCGACAGCTGCTGCACGCGGCGCGGGAGCGGCGGCTGTACGAACCGAGGCAGGTCGGCCGCCGCGTGCGCGGATCGCTCGGCGCACCGCACTTCAGCCGGGAGACCGGGTACTGGGCACTGCCACTGCCGACGATCGACGCACAGGTGGTGGCGCGCTCGGCGGCGGCGCTGCCGCGCTACGGCCCCGACTTCCGCTACCGGTACTTCGCCGGGGTGAAGACACTGCCGGTGGCGCTGGGCGGCAGCGCGGCGGCGGGAGCGGGCGTCGCCCTGGCCCAACTGCCCCCGGTCCGCAACTGGTTGACGCGGCGCTTCGCCTCGGGCACCGGCCCTGACCCCGAACGCAGGCGGGCGAGCGACTTCTCGCTGCGTCTGGTGGGCACGGGCGGCGGGCGGCGGGTCTTCACCGAGGTCTCGGGCGGCGACCCCGGCTATGACGAGTCGGCGAAGATGCTGGCCGAGTCGGCGCTCTCGCTCGCGCTGGACGAACTGCCCGACACCGCGGGCCAGGTGACCACGGCGGTGGCGATGGGGGACGCGCTGCTGGGGCGGCTGCGGGCGGCGGGGCTGGGGTTCAGGATCGTGGACGCGCGCACGCTGGACGAGTAGGTCCGGCCGGCTGAGCACCGGCCGAGCCCCGGCGGGGCGTCCGGCGATCCCCTTCAGTGGGCCGTCTCGCGCAGCGCGCGGCGGCAGAGCGCGTCGGCCCGCCGGGTGGACTCGGGAAGACGGTAGTCGGGCGACAGCCGCAGCGTGTGGGCGCAGGCGTTGTCGAGGCCGACGCGGTGGCCGACCGAGACGAACACCGGCTTGACGCCCTCCTGCGTGCGCAGCGCCCGGCCGACCTCCTCGCCGTCGTCGGCCAGCAGCGGCGAGGAGTCACCGCGCCGGCCGCCCGGCTGCTCGTACGAGAACGTGAACGGGTTCTTGGCCACGCCGATCACGGGGAGGCCGGTGAGCACCCCGAGATGCGCGGCGAGCCCGAAGCGCCGCGGGTGGGCCAGGCCGTAGCCGTCACAGACGACGAGACCGGGGTCCGAGGTGAGCGCTTCGAGCGCGGCCAGGACGGTGGGGATCTCCCGGAAGGCGAGCAGTCCCGGCACATACGGGAAGGCGACCGTGCCGACGGCGGTGGCCTCCTCGACGACGGCGAGGGTGGCGGCGTCGAGCACGACGGCCGCGGCGGCGACGACATCGCGCTCGTCGTCGTACGCCACGTCCACGCCCGTCACCAGCCCGGTACCGGGCGCCGGCCCCGGCTCGTCCCGTACGACCAGGCCGCGCAGCTCGTCCTGGATGGCGCGGGCCTCGGTCTCGTCCTCGGGTGTTCTGATCATCTTCATGGTGATCACACCCTAGTCAGACAGGCCCCCGGAAGGGGCCGGGTCCTCGTCGGACAGGCGCCCGGACGGGGCTCGATCCTCGTCGGACAGGCGCCCGGACGGGGCTCGGCCCTAGTCAGACAGGCGCCCCGAAGGGGCTCGGTCCCGCACGTCCAGCCGCGCGACGCGGCCCTGTTCGCCCGCGGCCCAGCAGCCGGCGTCCGGGGTGCAGTCGACGGTGTCGTACGAACCGATGTCGATGGTGCGCCAGTTACGGCCGCCGTCCGTCGTGAGGTCCGTCCCGGTCGGGCCGACGGCGAGTGCGGCCGAGCGGCTGTACGGCAGCCAGGCCACGCCCGAACGGTAGGCGGGCGGCGGGGTGTTGGCCTGGCGCCAGCTCCGTCCGCCGTCGCCGCTGACGGCAGCGGCCCGCGGGGACTGCTGGTCGGCGCGGTAGTCGCCACCGACGGCCAGACCATGCCGGCGGTCGCGGAAGGCGAGCCCGAAGACACCGCGCGCCGGATCGCCCCCGGGAAGCGTCGTGTCGGTCACGGTCCAGTGCACACCGCGGTCGGCGGAGTGCAGGACCCGCGCCGTGGCGCCGCCGCCGGTGGCCAGCCAGACGTCCCGTGGCCCCGAACTGACCAGGCACTGACCGCTGGCGGCGAAGCCCGCTTCGCCGGGCAGCGCGGCCGGCATGCCGTCACTGGGCAGCACCCGCCAGGTCGAGCCGCCGTCGCCGGTGGACAGGATGCGGTACTTGCCGTCGACCGGATCGCTCATCGCGAGGCCATGGCGGCTGTCGAAGAAGGTCACGCAGTCGTAGAACGCCCTGGGGTCGGTGTTGCGGAACGACTCCGTCCAGTGTGCCCCGCCGTCCTCCGTGCGGTAGATCCTGGACGCCTCGCCCTCGCCGATGGCCAGGGCGACGGCCCGCCGCCCGTCGAACGCCTCGATGTCACGGAATTCCAGCTCGCCCGCTCCGGCCGGGGAGACATCGCGCCAGCTGCGGCCTCCGTCGGCGGTGCGAAGCACCGTGCCCCCGGAGCCCGCGACCCAGGCGGCGCGGCGGCTCACGGCGGCGAGCCCGCGGAAGCGCGCGTCGCTGCCGGTGTCCGTGAGGTGCCAGCCGGGGGCTCCGGCGCCGGGCAGGCCGCGGTCGTCAGTCCCGTCAGTCCCGTCAATCCCGGCAGCCCGGTCCGCCCTGTCGGTGGCGGCACCCCTGTCCGGCCTGCCGGTTCCGGCGGCCCGGTCCGTTCCGTCCGCCGCCGCCTGTGCCGGTACGGCCAGCGCTGTGGCCAGTGCCGCCCCGCTCACCCCGGCCGCGAGCCACGCCCGCCACGTACGTCGCATCGTCCCCGCCATCCCCGCTGTTCCCGTCATCCCCGCCGTCCCCGTGTTCCCCATGGGTTTCATGGCGCTGGAAGCTAGCCCACCGGGAAGACCCCGTCCAGAGCGCGCCGGGCACGCACGTCCCCCGGCCGGAATCACCTCGCGGCCGGGACCGGCCACCGCACGGTGACACAGCTCACTCCCGTTTCGGAGCACGTATCGAGGCGCTCCACCGTCTTTCCCATAGAAGGAGACCTCATCCAGGTCCGGCGAAGGGGAGCAGACATGACGCTCGTCATTGAACAGGCCGTACAGGCCCGGCTGGTCGCGTCCGCCCCCCGGCTGGAGACCGTACCCGCGACCCTGCGCTACGACAGGGCGGACCCCTTCGCCGTACGGATGGCGTTCCCGCCCCTGGCGACGCTGGAGGGCACCGAGGTGACCTGGGAGTTCTCCCGTGAGCTGCTGGCGACGGGCATGACCGAGCCCGTCGGGTACGGCGACGTACGGGTGCGGCCCTTCGGGTACGGACGTACGGTGCTGGAGTTCCACGCTCCCGAGGGCACGGCGATGGTCCACCTCCGCACCGCGGAGCTGCGGCGCTTCCTGGAGCGCACACAGGATCTCGTCCCGGCGGGACACGAGCATCTCTATCTGGATCTGGACCACGACCTGACCGAGCTGCTGCGCGACGCCTGCTGAGCCCGCTCCCGCCCGCGCTGCCGCCGGCGACGCCCGGGGTGCCGCCGGCGATACCCGCGGTACCGCCGCTGGACGGAAAAAACCCGACAGAAGATGTCGGGATTCCCGGTTAGCGTCGGCGCATGCCTCAGAACATCACCATCACGGGTGCCCGTGAGAACAACCTCCGCGATGTGTCCCTCACCATCCCGAAGGGCAAGATCACCGTCTTCACCGGGGTATCGGGATCGGGCAAGTCCTCGATCGTCTTCGACACCGTCGCCGTGGAGTCGCAGCGCCAACTGAACGAGACTTTCAGCTCGTTCATCAGAAGTTTTCTGCCGAAGTACGAGCGCCCGCACGTCGACGGCATCGATGATCTCTCGGTGGCGGTCGTCGTCGACCAGAAGCCGATCGGCGGCAACGTCCGCTCCACGGTCGGCACGATGACGGACATCTACTCCGTGATCCGGGTGCTGTTCTCACGCCATGGCGTCCCGAGCGCGGGGGCGGCCACCGCGTACTCCTTCAACGACCCGTCGGGGATGTGCACGGTCTGTGACGGGGTGGGCAGAGTCGTCGCGCTCGACATCGACCGCGCGATCGACTGGTCCAAGTCGCTCGACGACGGCGCACTGCTGCTGCCGGGGCTCTCGGTGAACAGCTGGGAGTGGAGTCTGTACGCCGAGTCGGGCCGCTTCGACCGGACGAAGCCGCTCGCCGAGTACACCGACGAGGAGCGCGAACTACTGCTGCACGGCGGCGACTTCAAGGTCCGGATCGAAGTGAAGTCGGGCGCGGTCGACATGCGGTTCGAGGGGATCGTCACTCGCTTCACCCGGCTCTTCCTCAAGCGCGACACCGCCAATCTCTCCGAGAAGCGCAAGGAGGCGGCGGCCCGCTTCACCGTGGAACGGCGGTGCGAGGCGTGCGGCGGTGCGCGCCTCAACGAGGCCGCGCTCGCCTCCCGGATCGACGGGCTGAGCATCGCCGATCACACCCGGATGGAAGTCGCCGATCTGGTGGAGGTGCTGGGCCGGATAGACGACCCCGTGGCGACCCCGATCGCGGCCGCCGCCCGTGAGCGGCTGGAGCGGCTGGTCGGCATCGGGCTCGGCTACCTCAGTCTGGACCGGGAGACGACCACCCTGTCCGGCGGTGAGGGCCAGCGGCTCAAGATGGTGCGCCATCTGGGGAGTTCACTGACCGGCCTCACGTTCATCTTCGACGAGCCGAGCGTGGGACTGCATCCGCGCGATGTCGGCCGGCTGAACGATCTGCTGGTACGGCTGCGCGACAAGGGCAATACGGTGCTGGTGGTGGAGCACGATCCCGACGTGATGGCGATCGCGGACCATATCGTCGACATGGGACCGAAGGCCGGGACGGACGGCGGCCAGGTCGTCTACGAGGGCCCGGCGGACCTGCTCCGCCAGGCCGACACGCTCACCGGCCGCTGTCTGCGCCGCCGTACCCCCGTGAAGGAGTCGTTCCGCTCCCCCGCCGGCTGGCTTCCGGTGACCGGCGCGGCGCTGCACAACCTCAAGAGCATCGACGTACGGTTCCCGACCGGGGTGCTCACGGCGGTGACCGGGGTGGCGGGGTCCGGGAAATCGACCCTGATCTCCGAGGTGTTCACGACGGCGTATCCCGAGGCGATCGTCATCGACCAGGGCGCCATCGCCGCCTCGTCCCGCTCCACCCCCGCCTCGTACCTCGGCGTCATGGACACGATCCGCAAGATCTTCGCCAAGGAGAACCGGGTCTCGCCGGGGCTGTTCAGCTTCAACTCCTCCGGGGCGTGCGCGGAATGCTCGGGACGCGGGCTGATCTACACCGATCTCGCCTTCATGGACCCGGTCACCACGACCTGCCACGCGTGCGAGGGGCGGCGCTTCCACGACGAGGTGCTGCGGCACACGGTACGGGGCCGCTCCATCGTCGACGTACTGGACATGACGGCGGCGGTGGCCATGGAGTTCTTCGATGACACGGCGCTGCTGCGGAAGCTGCGCACGCTCAATGACGTCGGGCTGACCTATCTCACCCTCGGCCAGCCGCTCAGCTCGCTCTCCGGCGGCGAGCGCCAGCGCATCAAGCTGGCCACGCAACTGCACCGCACGGGCAGTGTGTACGTACTCGACGAGCCGACCACCGGGCTGCACATGGCGGACGTGGACACGCTGGTGGCGCTGCTGGACCGGCTGGTCGACGCCGGGAACTCGGTGATCTGCGTCGAACACAACATGGATGTCGTCAAACGTGCGGACTGGGTGATCGATCTCGGTCCCGACGGTGGCAAGCACGGCGGAGAGCTCGTCTTCGAGGGCACTCCGCGACAACTGCTCGAACATCCCAAGTCCTTCACGGCCGAGTATCTGCGCCGGGAGCTTGAGTTGGCCCCTCTGCCGGTCTGAGCGGGGAGATTCCCGGCCCGGTGGGCGGCGCGTCATGACGCGTGGGCCCGGATCCCGCACGGTCCGGGCCCAACGTCGCCCTCGTCGGCCGGGCGGCGGGGCGGGGGCGGGCGGTCCGGCGGTCCGGCGGTCCGGCGGTCTGCTGGTGCCGCTCGGCGGCGCAAGGCCGCCGACAGCCGCTGACGGGCCGCTGACGGCGCGGGCGCGCCGAGGAGCGCGCAACGGGTCCAGGTGGCTCGGTTATGGGCCCATACCGGTCGACATCAGCGAGAACGAGAAACTCGAAGGCGGCGTGACCTGTCTCTCTGTGCGCCTTCGCGACCTGCCTGACCTGCGCGCATGACCGGGCGCAGGGACGTTCGACGCGGCCGGGCTTGGCCTTCGGCTT
Source organism: Streptomyces sp. NPDC039430 (assembly GCF_055639435.1). Classification (NCBI taxonomy): domain Bacteria; kingdom Bacillati; phylum Actinomycetota; class Actinomycetes; order Kitasatosporales; family Streptomycetaceae; genus Streptomyces; species Streptomyces sp. NPDC039430. The sequence goes on from NZ_JBVKAK010000011.1 coordinate 101,690, forward strand.
ACCGCGGCCTTAACCTACGGTGTCGTAACCTACGAACCCGTAGGTAAACCTCCCGTCCCCCCTGGAGTACCCGTGTCGATCACCTCTCCCCACCTCGGCAGTTCGGACGCGTGGACCGACGCCCGACTGCTGTACGCGCTGGAAGAGGTGGTGGAGAAGGAGCTCAACCGCCATCTCAAGGTCGCCAAGGACTGGATGCCGCACGAGTACGTGCCGTGGTCCGACGGCCGCAACTTCCCGGGCATCTTCGAGAACGGCGAAGCCTGGGACCCCGAGCAGTCGAAGGTCACCGACATAGGCAAGATCGCGCTCGTGGTCAATCTGCTGACCGAGGACAACCTCCCCAGCTACCACCACGAGATCGCCAGCCTCTTCGGCCGCGACGGAGCCTGGGGCACCTGGGTGCACCGCTGGACCGCGGAAGAGGGCCGGCACGGCATCGTGATGCGGGACTACCTGCTCACCTCGCGGGCCGTCGACCCGGACAAGCTGGAGCAGTTCCGGATGGCGCACATGTCGGAGGGCTTCGAGTCCGACAACCGCCACTCCATGCTGCACTCCGTCGCCTATGTCGCCTTCCAGGAGCTGGCGACCCGGGTCTCGCACCGCAACACCGGACACCAGTCGGGGGACCCGGTCTGTGACCGCATGCTGGCGCGGATCGCCACCGACGAGAACCTGCACATGGTCTTCTACCGGAATCTGCTGGGCGCGGCCTTCGAGATCGCCCCGGATCTGACCATGTGCTCCGTCCGGGATGTCGTCGTGAACTTCCGGATGCCCGGACACGGCATGCCCGGCTTCGAGCGCGCCGCCGCGCAGATGGCCATAGGCGAGATCTACAACATGCGGATCCACCACGACGATGTGCTCCAGCCGGTGCTGCGCTTCCTGAAGGTCCTGGACATCGACGGGCTCGGCCCGGAGGGGCTCAAGGCGCAGGAGGAGCTCGGCATGTACATGGGCGGTCTGAACAGCGAGGCGAGCAAGTTCGACGAGAAGCTCGCCGCGCGCAAGGCGCGGATGGCGGCGCGCGCCGCGAGCTGATCGGCCGGCCGGCCCCCGTGCGGGCTGGTCGTGTCGTCGCCGTCGCCGTGATGTTCGGCGGCGGCGACGATCCGCTCGGACGCGCTCACTTCACGCGCGCTTCGTTCACGCACGCGCTTCAGCTGCTGTGAAGGCCGGCCGCGTCACGGCGACGCAGATTCTGTCGCTCCTTCTCCGAGAGACCGCCCCACACGCCGAATCGCTCGTCATGGGCGAGTGCGTACTGGAGGCAGGCCACCCGTCCCTCACAGGCGCCGCAGAGCCGCTTGGCCTCGCGGGTGGAGGAGCCCGGGGCGGGGAAGAAGAATTCCGGCCCGGTCTGGGCACACAACGCGCTCTCCTGCCAGGAGAGTTCGTGCTCGCTGCGGTCGGTCGTGTCGGTCGTGCTGGTGGTGATGTTGATCGGCATGCCGGACAGATTGCCGGGCGGCGATAAACAGGTGATTGACGAACGGTCAACGTGGCCATCGGCCGGCGAAGGTCCGGCGCGGAAGCGGGTGCCTCTCCCCCCGCGCCGCCGTCAGCCGGTCTGGTCCACGCCCTGCATCAGCGCGAACCGTGTCCCGGAGGGATCGGCGAGCTTCGCGAACCGGCCGACGCCCTCGATGTCGGTCGGCGCCACCCGGACCGTGCCGCCCAACTCCCGCGCGGTTGTCACAGAAGCGTCGCAGTCCGTGACCGCAAAGTACAGGAGCCAGTGCGGCCCCGTGTCGGATTCCGCCGGGTCGGTGCCGGCCGGCACGAAGCCGCCGAACATCCCCTCGGGGCCCTGGCCTGCCGGGTTCACCATCCGGTAGCTGCTGTTTCCGTCCGGCATCGGCATGCTCTTGGTCTCCCAGCCGAAGACCGAGTTGTAGAAGCGGTACGCGGCCTCCTCGTCCGGTGTGTACAGCTCGCCCCAGCAGAGGCTGCCCGGCTCGTTGACGGCGTCCAGGCCCCTGTTCCTGGCCGGCTGCCAGACCGAGAAGCCCGCGCCCGACGGATCGGTGAAGACCGCCATCCTGCCGAGGTCCATCACGTCCATCGGCTCGAAGACGACGGAACCGCCGTTCCGCCGTACGGACTCGGCCGTGGCATCGGCGTCGGGCGTCTGGAAGTACAAGGACCAGGAAGGCGGTGCCTGACCGGGCTCCACGGGCATGGCACCGGCCGCTGTCCTGCCGTTCAGCTGGAACAGGCCGTAACCGCCCGTATGGGGGCCGGCGGAAACGAATTCCCAGCCGAATATGCCCCGGTAGAAGGCGGTCGCGCTGTCGAGATCGGGGGTGCCGAGGTCGATCCACACCGGGGAACCGGTGACAAACGGGGTGCTGACCATGGCGCGCTCCTTCATGGGATCCCAGAGCTCTCCCCTCCGAGTCTGCTCCCCGCGCGGTGCCGTCGCATGTGCGGCCGACGCGCGTGGGAGCATGTGAGCCGGTCGGGGTCCGGACCAGAGCGGGTCGGTCCGATGCCGGGAGTGGTGCCCCATACCGGATGTCCGGGGACGGGTGTCCGGGCGCCGGGTCCGGGTCCCGGAGCAGGCGTCTGGGAACAGGCGTCCGGGAACAGGCGTCCGGGAGCAGGTGTTGGCGTCGGGTGTCGAGTGGAGAGGCGTATGAGAGGTGCGGGGGCCGCGCCGGAACGCGCTCCGGTGGTGGCGGGACGAAGAGCCGCAGCCGTGCTCGACGCGGCGTTGTCGCTGCTGGACGGCGCACAGCGGCTGCTCGATGACCACGACCGCGCCGTCACCGCCATACGGGACGCCTACCGTCCGCTCCTGCGGGAGCTGACGGGCGCGGAACTCGCCGCCATCCCGGTCTCCCGGCTGAAGGACATCACCGCCGGCCGGTTACGGCTCGGCGCCCTCGAACAGGCCGGTTTGACGTCCGTGGGCGAGGTCTACGAGGCGGGCCGGCACGCCCTGCGCCAACTGCCCGGTGTCGGCGGGCACACCGCCGACCAGGCGGTGGCCGCCGCCACCCGGATCGCCGAGGCGGTCGGGGAGACCGTCTCCGTACGCATCGACATAAACCGCCCCGAGCCCCGCACCACCGCGCTGGTCACCGCCCTGCACCGGCTGGTCGAGGCGGGACCGGGGCTGCGACGCGCCCATGACTCCGCCGAGCGGCTCACCACGGAGCTGCGCGCCCTGCTGCCGGAGGCCGAACCCGCCCGGGGCCGGCTGCGTATGGCGCTCATGGGACGGGAACGGCGGGCACGGGCTCTCGGCGCGGTCGGCCGGATCCGGCAGCGGCTCGACGAGGCCGCGGAGGCGGACGTACCGCTGCTGCTCGCGCAGATCTCGGTGGACCTGCTGCGGGAGCCGGCCTCGGACGTCGAGTGCTGGGTCGACTTCGAGCTGCGCTCGGCCGAGTACTACAGCGTGCTCGCGGAGACCACGGGCAGCGCTCCCGACGCCGCCGCGGCCGAGGGCTTCATGCCGTCGGAGATCGCGGGGCGGGTACGGGCCCAGGAGCTGGACGACACCAGGCTGCGGGTGTCGCTGCGCGGCTACCAGTCGTTCGGGGCGCGCTTCGCGCTGAGCCAGCGCCGGGTGATCATCGGCGATGAGATGGGGCTCGGCAAGACGGTGCAGGCCATCGCCGCGCTCGCGCATCTCGCGGCGTGCGGCGGCACGCACTTCATGGTGGTGTGCCCCAGCAGCGTGCTGATCAACTGGACCCGGGAGATCCGCGCCCGGAGCACACTGCGTGCGGTCCCGGTGCACGGTCCGGAGCGACGGGAGGCGTTCACCGAGTGGCGCGAGCGGGGCGGTGTCGCCGTCACCACCTTCGACTCCCTGCATACGCTGCCCCTGGCCGGGGACGCGGTGCCGGAGGCCGGGGTGGCGGGGCCGCCGGCCCAGGAGCCGCGGATGGTGGTCGTCGACGAGGCCCACTATGTGAAGAACCCGGACACCCGCAGATCACGCGCGCTCTCCGGCTGGACGGCGCGGGCCGAACACGTCCTGTTCATGACGGGTACGCCGATGGAGAACCGGGTCGCGGAGTTCCGCAGCCTGGTCCAGCGTCTCCGGCCCGAACTGGCGCCGGACGTCGAGGGAATCGACGCGGTCGCGGGCTCGCACGCCTTCCGGCGCGCGGTCGCCCCCGCCTATCTGCGCCGCAACCAGCAGGACGTCCTCGCCGAACTGCCCGCGCTGGTCCAGGTCGACGAGTGGGAGGAGCTGAGCGCCGGGGATCTGGCGGCCTACCGGGAGGCCGTGACGTCCGCGCACTTCATGCGGATGCGCCGGGCCGCGTACGCCCGCCCGGAGACCTCGGCGAAACTCGGGCGTCTGCGGGAACTGGTGGCCGAGGCGGCGGGGAACGAACTGAAGGTCGTCGTCTTCTCGTACTTCCAGGAGGTGCTGGCCGCGGTCCGAGAGGCCCTGGGAGAAGGGGTGTTCGGCCCGCTCTCCGGCAGCGTACCGGCGGCACGCCGCCAGGGGATGGTCGACCGCTTCACCGCGGCCCCGGGCCACGCCGTGCTGCTGAGCCAGATCCAGGCGGGTGGGATCGGGCTCAACCTACAGGCCGCGTCGGTGGTCATCCTCTGCGAACCACAGGTCAAACCGACCCTGGAACACCAGGCGGTGGCCCGCGCCCACCGGATGGGCCAGGTCCGCCCGGTGCAGGTCCACCGGCTGCTCGCGGTGGACAGCGTGGACCAGCGCCTGCTGGACATCCTCGCGGACAAGAGCCGCCTGTTCGACGCGTACGCACGACGCAGCGACCTGGCGGACGCCACACCCGACGCGATCGACGTCTCGGACCGCGACCTCGCACGCAGGATCGTGGAGGAGGAGCAGATGCGGCTGGCGGAAGGTACGTGAACTGAGCGCGCCGTCGGTGCTCGGCGGGCTGGTGGGGGTGGGGGTGGGGGCGGGGTTTTCGGCTGGGGGTCAGGGCCGAGGGGTAACCGTGGTGGGCCGGGGGTGTGGTGTCGGGTGGGGGCCGCCCCTGAGGCTTCAGTTTCGCGGCTCCGGGTCGGGCGTCAAGGGCGCTCCTTCGTCGCGTCGGCTGCGCCGATTCCGCTTCGCTCCACCCTTGACACCCAACCCTCCACCGCAAGTGCAGCTTTGAAGGGGGCGGCCCGGGGGGAGGGGTCCCCGGGGAAGCACCCATGTTGCGGGGGTCCTTTCCCGGCTTACCGGTCGGTGGGCCCTGCGGGGCTGCGCGGCAGTGGAGTGGGGCGGCCCGGCACCGGCTCAGCGGGCTGGTGTGGGTGGGTGGTTGGGGCGCATGCCCCGCTGGTGAGGGCCCGTTGTCGGCTGCACCTGTAGCCCAAGGCGGACGAGACCCACAGCTTGCCCCCTATGCCCCAGTTTGGCGGGCCCTTTGGAGGGTCCTTGGGCCGGTGATGCGTCCTACGGCCACTTCACCTGGCACCACGGCACATCACGGCCCCTCAGAGAACCACTCACCGCCCCCTGAGTCACAGCCACCCCACCACCCACACATCGTCACCAGCGGGGCATGCGCCCCAACTACCCGCCCGCATCAGCTCGCTGAGCCGGGGCCGGGCCGCCCCACACCACTGCCGCGCAGCCCCGCAGGGCCCACCGAGCGGCGGTCGGCAACCGGACCCCCGCAACAAGGGAGCCTCCCCGGGGACCCCTCCCCCCGGGCCGCCCCCCCTCAAAGCTGCACTTGCGGTGCAGGGGCGGGAGTCAAGGGTGGAGCGCAGCGCAATCGGCGCAGCCGACGCGACAAAGGAGCGCCCTTGACGCCCGACCCGGAGCCGCGACACTGAAACCCAAGGGGCGGCCCCCATCCGCCATGATCCATTCCGGGTCACCACGGTTACCCCTCGGCCCTGACCCCCAGCCGAAAACCCCACCCCCACCAGCGGGGCGGGCATGAGGCAAGACGCCGGGCCAGGCCGCCCCACACCCCCCGTCACCCCTAATGCCCCGAGTGCTCCGCCCCCTTCGCGGCGTCGCCCGTACCCATCGGGTGGTCCGGGTGGTGCGGCTCGTAGCCCGGGATCGTGCCGTCCGGCTTTGCCACCAGGAACAGGCCGGCCATCCCCATGTCCGAGTGGCTCTGGACATGGCAGTGGTACATCCAGGCGCCCGCGCCCACCAGTTCGCCCGCGATGATCTGGAAGCCGAAGGAGTCCGCCGGGCCCGTGATCTTGTTGTCGATCACCCTGCTGGGGTCCTCCGGGCCGGTGAGCAGGCCCGTTCTGTTGTCCGCCCAGCGGTGACCGTGCATATGGAACGTGTGGTAGAACTCGCCGTGCGTGATCATGATGATCTCGACACGATCTCCCACCGTGGCCTCGAAGTTGGGGCTCTCCGCACCCGGCTTGTTGTTGATCGTCATGTCGTTGAAGACGATCGTGAACTGCTTGTCCGGGAGGATGTCACCCTTCCTGCGGACGATCACCGGCCCGTAGAGGCCCTTCCGGATGCCGCCCGTACCGTGGTCCGTGCCGACGACATGGTCGTGGTAGTGCCAGTACCCCGCGCTGCCCGGCCGGTAGGTGCCGTCCGCGCGCTTGCCGGGTGCGTGGGTGCGCCAGGTGTACGTACGCGTACCACCGGGCTCCACATGGCTCTTGGACATCCTGGTGCCGTCGCTGGCGATGTCGTAGTCCACGCCGTGGACATGGAGACTGGCCGCCACGTCCGTGGTGTTCTCGAACTCGATGTGGAGGGTGTCCCCCTCCGTGATCTCGATCAGCGGGCCCGGGATGCTCGCCTTGCCCTTCTCCAGGCCGTATCCCATCTGACCGTTCGGCAAGGTCTCGGCGTAGAGCTTGAGATGACGCACCTGACCGCCCGCAGGCGCGGTTCTGGGCGGAGTCACCGCCGCGGGGGCCGAGGTGGCCGCGGGGGCCGAGGCGACCGACAACGATGTCACCCCTGTCGCGGCGACCGCGCCTCCCGCCAGCAGGCGTCGATTGAAGCTCCGTCTATCCATGGCCATACCGAACTCCCCAGTGCCGTACGGATATTTACGGGGCACATGAGGCCCCGGGGACGGCCACACGGTAGACCAGGGATCTTCGTTTATCCACACTCAGGACAAAGTTGGTGGGATTGCGGTCGTACCTATTGGCGAACTGACGAAAGAGGTCTAGCTTCAGGCGCTGTTGCTGTGACCAAAGAGGGGTGGGTGAACACATGCAGCGCGCACCACGTCACCGGTCGAGATCCAGGCGCGGGATGGCCGCGGCCCTGGTGGCCGGCACCATGGCGGCGTCTCTGCTCGGCGGTACCGCCGCCACGGCCAAGCCGTACCCGGAGCCGCCGTCGACAACGTTGTCCCTTCCGTCGCCGCCCGGCGGCGAGAACGTCAAGGTCCTTGTCTTCCACGCCTCGGCCACCGAGGAGTCGCCGGTCGTCAACGCCGGTATCGAGGCGATCGAGGCGATCGGTCTCACCGGACCCGCGGCCGGACGCTTCAAGACCGAGGCCACGGACGACGGTTCGGTCTTCACGAACGCCAAGAGGCTCGGCAAGTTCAACGCGGTCGTCTTCCTCACGGGCGGCGGCGATGTGCTCGATCCCGAGCAGGAGGCGGGCCTCGAAGCCTATGTGGAGGCCGGTGGCGGCTTCCTCGGTATTCATGACGCGGCCCGTACGGAGCCGTACTCCGACTGGTTCACCGGGCTGATCGGAGCGCGTCCCGGGACCAGCCCCACCACCGTCCAGCGCGCGACGGTCGAGGTCGGCGACCGCGTCAACCCGGCCACCAAGAGTCTGCCGCTGGAGTGGAAGCGGCCGGACAAGTGGCTCAACTGGGCCACCAACCCGACCGGCAAGGTGCATACGGTCGCCCGCGTCAGGGAGGCCAGCTACAAGCCCGGCACGGGCGCCAACGGCACCGACCACCCGATCTCCTGGTGCCGTGACTACGACGGCGGCCGGTCCTTCTACACCGGCATGGGCGGCACGGCCGACTCGTACGCCGAAACCGACTTCCGCGCCCATCTGCGCGGCGCGCTCCAGTGGACCACCCGTATCTCCGCCGCCGACTGCAAGGCGACGATCGACTCCAACTACAAGGCGGAGCGCGTCACTCAGCCGAACCAGGCGGGCCAGCAGGACCAGATCGGCGAGCCGCACGGCATGGTCGTGGCGCCCGACGGCCGCGTGTTCTACATCGGCCGCGGCGGTGGCGACAACAGCGCCCCCGTGGTGACCAGCTGGGCCGACCCGAACATCGGCAAGGGTCTGGGCCAGATCCATGTCTATGACCCGAAGACGAAGAAGGTGACGCTCGCGGGCGCGCTGACGATCTTCGGCAACAAGGGCGGCGGCGACGAGCTGATCAAGGTCGAGGAGGGGCTGCTCGGTATCGAGCTGGACCCCGCCTTCGAGACCAACGGCTGGGTGTATCTGCACTACACCCCGCACTCCCAGCTCAACCGTGACACCCGGATGGCGGAACGCCGCGTCTCCCGCTTCACGCTGGACCTGGCGACCAACAAGCTGGATCTCGCCTCCGAGAAGGTCCTGCTGAAGTGGCCGGTGCAGGTGAACAGCTGCTGCCACTCCGGCGGCGGCATGGCCTGGGACTCCAAGGGCAACCTCTACATCGCGACCGGCGACAACAACTCGTCCGGATTCAGCGACGGTTACTCGGGCAACAACCCGCAGCCGAACTACAAGGGTGTCTCCTTCGCGGACGCGCGCCGCACCGCGGGCAACACCAACAACCTGAACGGCAAGATCCTCCGTATCCACCCGGAGGCGGACGGCACGTACACCCTGCCCGAGGGGAACCTCTTCACGGGCGAGGAGCAGGCCGAGGGCGGCGGCAAGACCCGCGGCGAGATCTATGTGATGGGCGTGCGCAACCCGGCACGTATCTCCATCGACAAGAAGACCGACACGCTGTACGCGGGCTGGGTCGGTCCTGACGCCGGTTCGCCGTCCACCGTCTGGGGCCCGGCGAAGTACGACACGTTCGCCGCGATCACCAAGGCGGGCAACCACGGCTGGCCGTTCTGCATGGGCAACAACCAGCCCTACCGGGACCGTAATCTGCCCGACCCGACCAAGCCGCTCGGCTGGTACAACTGTGCCGCGCCGAAGAACGAGTCGCCCAACAACGACGGTCTGGTGAACCTGCCTCCCGTCACGGGCAACACCATCTGGTACTCGCCCCAGGGCGGTGCCCCGGACTACCCGCGCGACGCCAACGGCGTACCCAGCTACAAGGCGGAGGAGGCCAAGTACCTCCTGCCGTGGCTCAAGGGCGGCGGTCAGGCCACCATGAACGGCCCGCTCTACCGGTACGACGCGCAGAGCGCCAGCACCGAGAAGTGGCCGGAGTACTGGGACGGCAAGTGGTTCGTGGGTGACTTCTACGACGCCGCGGACAGCCCGCGCCACGCGGTGGTGACGGACCCGAAGACCGTCGGCAAGGGCGGTCTGCCCGTGACCGCGGAGTCGCTGAAGAAGATCATTCCGGTCGGTCAGGGCGGTATCCGCAACCTGATGGACTGGAAGTTCGCCCCGGACGGCTCGCTCTATGTCCTGGACTACGGGCGGGGCTTCTTCACCTCGGACAACCAGTCCGCGCTGTGGCGCGTGACGTACAAGGGCGGCGCGGCGACACCGGCCGCCGACAACCTGGTCAGGAAGGCGGCGCAGTGAGACACCGATCTCTCCTGAGGCACCGGCCTCTACGCCTGTGGACGGCCCTGGTGGGCGCGTTCCTGATGGTGCTCGGGCTGACCTCGACGGCAGCGTACGGGCGTACCGACGACCGTACGGACGGCGGGAAGGCGGCCGCGGCCCAGGTGCTGACCTGGACGGCCGGCGACCCCATCGACAAGTACCTGTCCTTCCCGACCACCGCGCTGGCCGGGCCGACCACGATCGTCTTCGAGAACAGCGCGGCCACCGGCAACACCACCGGGATGCCGCACACGCTGACCTTCGATGTGTCGGATCCCGAGTACAACAACGACGTCCAGCTGAACATCCTGGCCAACCCCAGTGACGCCAACGGCGGCAAGTACACCGCCGAGGTCAACCTGACGCCGGGCAAGTACCGCTTCCACTGCTCCATCCCGGGGCACGGCCAGATGACCGGTGTGCTCACCGTGACCGAGGTCGGGCCCGGGGACACCACGGCTCCCGAGACCGCCGCCAAGGTGGAGGGGCAGCAGAACGGCGACGGCGCGTACGTCGGTTCCGCGACCGTCTCGGTGACGGCGACCGACTCGGGTTCCGGGGTGGCGACGACCGAGTACGCGGTCGGCGCCGACGGACCGTGGCAGCCGTACACCGCTCCGGTGGTGATCGACCAGGTCGGTGACCACACGATCAGGTACCGGGCCACCGACCAGTCGGGGAACGTGGCGGCGGAGAAGTCCGTCTCCTTCAAGGTCGTCGTCCCGCCGACCGATGACACGACCCCGCCGGAGACCTCGGCGACCGTGAGCGGCGAGAAGGACGAGGACGGCAACTATCTGACGATGGCCACGGTCACCGTCACCGCCTCGGACACCGGTTCCGGCGTCAACACCATCGAGTACGCGCTCGGGGACGGCGCCTGGCAGCGGTACACCGCTCCGGTGATGGTGCACGAGACCGGCACGCACAAGGTCCGCTACCGCGCGACCGACAAGGCGGGCAACGCGGCGGCCGAGAAGTCCGTCGACTTCACCGTCGTGGAGGCGCCGGCGCAGGACACCACCGCGCCGGTGACGGGCGCGGTCGTGACCGGTGACAAGAACTCCAACGGCGCGTTCATCACCAGCGCCAAGGCGACCGTCACCGCGACCGACTCCGAGTCCGGGGTGGACAAGGTCGAGTACTCCCTCGACGGCGGCCCGTACCTCGCGTACACGACGCCCGTGATCGTCGACCAGGTCGGCTACCACGTCCTCGCGTACCGGGCGACCGACAAGGCGGGCAACACCGCGCAGGCCAAGCAGGTGTCGTTCACCATCGCGCAGGGTGGCGGCGTTCCGGCGCCCAACTGCCCTGAGTTCGACGAGCGGTTGACGGTCATCGTCGGCGCGGTCGACACGGGTGTGCCGAACCGGCTGACCCGTAGCCGGTGCACGATCAACGAGCTGATCGAGGACGAGAAGGACTGGAGCTCGCAGGCGCTCTTCCTCAAGCACGTCGACTCGGTGCTCGACAAGCTGCTGGCCGACAACGTCATCGACCAGCGCGAGTTCAACAAGATCACCAAGGCCGCCAAGCAGTCCAAGATCGGTAAGCCCGGACAGACCGAGGGCTACCGCGATCTCTTCGACGGCACGGCGGCGTCCCTCGCCAAGTGGCAGCAGGTCGGCGGCGGCAAGTTCGCGCTCTCCGGCGACGGTGCGATCACCAGCAGCACCACGGTCGAGGGCATGGGCATGCTGTGGTTCCCGGAGCGCAAGTACGGCGACTTCTCGCTGAAGCTCCAGTTCCGCGACGACGCCCCGGGCAACGGCAACGCCAACGGCGGTGTCTTCGTCCGCTTCCCGAATGTCCATGACCACCCGGAGGAATCCCGGCCGGAGTGGGTCGCCATCAACTACGGCCACGAGATCCAGATCCTCGACAGGCCCGATGGCGACATGTACAAGACCGGCTCGGTCTACGGCTTCGACCGCGTGGGCCTGGGCGGCGCGGGAGTCACGCCGAAGGGCACCTGGAACGACTACGAGATCCGCGTGGTCGACCAGCACTTCACCATCCTGCGCAACGGTGTCGTGATCAATGAGTTCGACAACGTGGGCGGGCAGACCTTCTACCCGGAGCGCGGTGGGGACCCCGGCACGGACGGCCGGCGGTACGCCACCGGTTATGTCGGGCTCCAGGTCCACGGCACCACGGACGTGATCTCGTACCGCAACATCCGCATCCAGGAGCTGTAGGCCGCGGATCCAGCACCACGGCTGTGCCCCCTCTCCGGTGGAGAGGGGGCACAGCCGCGTCTACGGTTCGTCCTTCCTGGCCCGGCTCGGCTGGACCCGCTTCGGCTCCCCCGGCATCTTCGGGTAGTCCGGCGGGTACGGCATGTCCCCGAGGCCGTGGTCCCGTTCGTACCGGTCGGCCAGCTCCAGCAGCCCTTCCAGGCTGTGCGGCCGGTCGGCCATCTCGGCGTGCAGATCGCCCACTTCGGTGAAGCGCACCGGCATCGTCGCCAGATCGAAGTCCTGCGGGGCGACGTCGTCCAGCTCGTCCCAGCGCAGCGGCGCGGAGACCGGCGCGTGCGGTTTGGGACGTACGGAGTAGGCGGAGGCGATGGTGCGGTCGCGGGCGGTCTGGTTGTAGTCGACGAAGATCCGGCGGCCCCGCTCCTCCTTCCACCAGGCGGTGGTCACCCGGCCCGGCATCCGCCGTTCCAGTTCATGGCCGATGGTGATGGCGCACCGGCGTACCTCGGTGAAGGTCCAGCGCGGCTCGATCGGTACGAACACATGGAGGCCGCGTCCTCCGGAGGTCTTGGGCCAGCCCCGCAGCCCCTGTTCCGCCAGGAAATCGTGGAGTTCGTGGGCGGCCGCGACCGCGTCCTTGAAGTCCGTGCCGGGCTGCGGGTCGAGGTCGATGCGCAGCTCGTCGGGGTGGTCGGTGCGGCCCTTGCGCACCGGCCAGGGGTGGAAGGTGAGACAGCCGAGGTTCGCCGCCCAGAGGACGGCGCCGACCTCCGTCGGGCAGATCTCGTCGGCCGACCGGCCGCTGGGGAAGTCGATACGGGCGGTGGGGATCCAGTCGGGCAGGTTCTTGGGCGCGCGCTTCTGGAAGAAGGACTCGCCGCCGACTCCTTCGGGGAAGCGTTCCAGGGTGGTGGGCCGGTCGCGCAGGGCGCGCAGGATGCCGGGCCCCACGGCGAGGAAGTAGCGCGCGACGTCCAGCTTGGTGAAACCGCGCTCGGGAAAGTAGATCTTGTCCGGGCTGGACAGCCGTACGGCCCTGCCGCCCGCTTCCAGCTCCACCGCTGCACCCATGTGCGCCACGGTAGGCCGGGCCCGCGCGGAGCGCATATCGGGCGGAGGCCGCTGTTCCCGAGCACAATCGGGGCATGGATCTGCCGGTGATGCCTCCCGTGAAACCGATGCTCGCCAAGTCCGTGGCGCGTATCCCGCCGGGGATGCAGTACGAGGCCAAGTGGGACGGCTTCCGGGCGATCGTCCACCGGGACGGCGACGAGGTGGTGATCGGCAGCCGGACGGGGAAGCCGCTGACGCGGTACTTCCCGGAGCTGGTCACTGCGCTGCGCGCCGAGCTGCCCGGACGCTGTGTGGTGGACGGCGAGATCGTGATCGTCCATGAGGACCGGCTGGACTTCGACCGGCTGACCGAACGCATCCATCCGGCCAAGTCCCGGGTGGACCTCCTCGCCGAGCGGACCCCGGCGAGTTTCGTGATCTTCGATGTGCTGGCCCTCGGGGACACCTCGCTGATCGCCATCGCCCAGGCGCGGCGCAGGGAGGCGCTGGAGGCCGCCTTCGCCGCGCTCCATCCGCCGGTGTATCTGGCGCCCGCCACGAGCGATATCGAGGTGGCCCGGGGGTGGTTCGAGCGGTACGAGGGCGCCGGTCTCGACGGGGTGATCGCCAAACCCCTCGATCTGCCGTACCGGCCCGACACCCGGTCCATGTACAAGATCAAGCACGAACGGACGGCGGATGTGGTCGTCGCCGGATACCGCCACCACAAGAGCGGTCCCGTGGTGGGCTCGCTGCTCCTGGGGCTGTACGACCCGGCGGGCGCGCTCCAGCATGTCGGGGTGTGCGCGGCGTTCCCGATGAAGCGCCGGGCGGAGCTGGTCGAGGAACTGGCGCCGCTGCGCATGGAGTCGGCGGAGGGCCATCCGTGGGCCGCGTGGGCGGAGGAGTCGGCGCATGAGAGCGCCCGGCTGCCGGGCGCGCCGAGCCGCTGGTCCGGTACGAAGGATCTGTCGTGGCTGCCGCTGCGGCCGGAGCGGGTGTGCGAGGTCGCGTACGACCATATGGAGGGCGACCGGTTCCGGCACACGGCGCAGTTCCGCCGCTGGCGGCCCGACCGTACGCCGGCGAGCTGTACGTACGCGCAGCTGGAGGAGCCCGTGCGGTACGACCTGGCGGAGGTGCTGCGGTCACCCGGCCACTGAGCGCCGGGGCACGGGTCCGTACGAGCGCCGCGATCTTACGGACCTGTGACGCCCCGGCGCGTGTCCGCGCGTGGCGGCCCGGCGCCGCATAGCGTCCCCGTCATGCGCGTACTCGTCACCGGAGGCGCGGGCTTCATCGGCTCGCACATCGTCTCCGCCCTCGGCTCCTTCGGCCATCGGCCCGTCGTCCTGGACGCCCTGCTGCCCTCGGCGCACCCCGTCCCACCACCGCGTCCCCCGGAGGCGGAGTGGATCCACGCCGACGTACGGGACGGGGCGGCCCTCGCCGACGCCCTGCGCGGTGTGGACGCGGTGTGCCACCAGGCCGCGATGGTCGGGCTCGGCAAGGACTTCGCGGACGCCCCCGCCTATGTGAGCTGCAACGATCTGGGCACGTCCGTACTGCTCGCGGCCATGGCGGAGGCGGGTGTCCTGGATCTGGTGCTGGCCGGGTCGATGGTCGTCTACGGCGAGGGCCGCTACGACTGCCCCCGGCACGGCCGGGTCGCGCCGGGCCCGCGGACCGTGGCGGACCTGGACGCCGGGCGCTTCGAGCCCGGCTGCCCGTCCTGCGGCGCGGAGTTGACGCCGGGGCTGATCGGCGAGGACGCGGCCACGGACCCGCGCAATGTGTACGCGGCGACGAAGCTGGCCCAGGAGCATCTGGCGGCGGCCTGGGCGCGGGCCACCGGCGGCCGGGCCGTCTCGCTGCGCTACCACAATGTGTACGGACCGGGGATGCCGCGCGACACCCCGTACGCGGGGGTCGCCTCGTTCTTCCGCTCCTCGCTCGCGCGGGGCGAGGCGCCGCGGGTCTTCGAGGACGGCGGGCAGCGCCGCGACTTCGTCCATGTCCGGGATGTGGCGTCGGCGAACGCGCTGGCACTGAGCGCCGTACGGGTCCGGGAGTCCGGCACGCTGAGCGCGTTCAACACGGGCAGCGGAGAGCCGCACACGGTCGGCGAGATGGCCGGGGCGCTGGCGGCGGCGCACGGCGGCCCGGAGCCGGTGGTCACCGGGGAGTACCGGCTGGGCGACGTCCGGCACATCACGGCGTCGTCGGAGCGGCTCAGGACGGAGCTGGGCTGGCGGCCGTCGGTCGGATTCGCGGAGGGCATGGCGGAGTTCGCCGCGGCGGGCCAGCGAGCGGTCGCGGTCCGCCGACCGCCGTGTACGTACGGCCCGGAGCGGCACGGCGCCCCGGGCCGGTCCCTCGACGACCCCGGCGCGGTCCGCGCGTTGTGACCCGAACGGCCCGGGGCCGGTCGCCGCCCCGAGGATGTCCGTGTTTCGTAAGGCCTCACATCCCTTTTGTCGGTTCCCGAATTCATACGGTGATGGACGTGACCCCCTCCGAACCCACGACGGTTGACGTCGTACTCCCCTGTCTCGACGAGGCCCTCGCCCTGCCCTGGGTGCTTGAGCACATGCCGGACGGCTGGCGCGCGATCGTCGTCGACAACGGCTCCTCCGACGGCTCGGCGGAGATCGCCGCCGGGCTGGGCGCGAGGGTGGTGCGTGAACCGCGGCGCGGCTTCGGAGCCGCCTGCCACGCCGGACTGCTCGCGGCCGAGGCGGAGTTCGTCTGCTTCTGCGACTGCGACGCCTCCCTCGACCCCGGACTGCTGCCCGCCTTCGTGGCGGAGATCGCGGCGGGCCGGGCCGATCTGGTGCTGGGCCGCCGCCGGCCGCGGACAGGCGGAGCCTGGCCCGCCCACGCGCGGGCCGGGAATCTGGCGCTGGCCCGGATGCTGCGCCGCAGAACCGGTCTACGGCTGCGGGACCTCGGCCCCCTGCGCGCGGCGCGCCGCGAGGCTCTGCTCGGCCTCGGCCTCACGGACCGGCGCAGCGGCTACCCGCTCCAGATGGTCGTACGAGCGGCCGACGCGGGCTGGCGGGTGGTGGAACGTGACGTGCCGTATCTGCCGCGCACCGGCAGGTCGAAGGTGACCGGCACCTGGCGCGGCACCTGGCAGGCCGTGCACGACATGCGCGGAGTGCTGGCGGAGCCACCGGCCGGGCGGGCGGGCGACGGTCCGCGCGCCGGGCGGGGCGGGACGAGCCGGACGGGTGTCCGATGACCACTCTCCTCGTGCTGGCGAAGGCGCCCGTGGCCGGGCGCGTCAAGACGCGGCTCACACCTCCCTTCCGGCCGGAGGAGGCGGCGCTGCTCGCGGAGGCGGCGCTGTGCGACACGCTCGCGGCGGTTCTGGCCGCGCCCGTACGACGGCGGTTGCTCGTCCTGGACGGTGTTCCGGGGGACTGGCTGCCGGCCGGGATCGAGGTCATACCGCAGTCGGGCGGCGGCCTGGACGAGCGGCTTGCCGCCGCCTTCGGACTCTGTACGGGGCCCGCCCTGCTCGTCGGGATGGACACCCCGCAGCTCACCCCGGAGCTGCTGGCCCCCGCGCTCGCGCCGGACGCGTGGCGGGGCTGTGACGCGTGGTTCGGGCCCGCGCTGGACGGCGGGTTCTGGGCGCTCGGTCTCGCCGCGCCGGATCCCGCGCTGTTGCTGGGCGTACCGATGTCCGTACCCGAGACCGGGGCCGTACAGCGCGCCCGGCTGCTGGAGGCGGGACTCGCCGTACGGGATCTGCCGCCGTTGCGCGATGTCGACACCGCGCGGGACGCCTCGCTGGTCGCGGCCGAGGCACCGGACAGCCGGTTCGCCGCGGCGCTCGGGCGGCTCGCCGGGGCCGGGGCGCGATGACCACCGCCGAGACCACCGCCCAGGCCCAGGCTCGGGCCCGCACCCAGGCCGCCGCCCCGGCGCCGCCCCGGTCGTCCGCGGCGGGCGCCCTGCGGCAGCGCCGTACGGCGCCCTGGCAGGCGGACCCGTACACCGACGCGCTGCGCACCGGCCGCGGCCCGCTCTTCCTGCGGCGCGCCGACGGCTGGCTGCTGCCGCTGGAGGTGGAGCGCTGGTGCGCGGAGCCCGACAGCGCGGATCTGACGGTGCTCGAACGCTGCCGGGGCAGCGTGCTCGACATCGGCTGCGGACCCGGCAGGCTCGTGGCGGCGCTGGCGTCCCGGGGCCGCCCTTCCCTGGGCATCGACATCAGCCCTGCGGCCGTGGCGCACGCCGTGCGCGCGGGCGGCAGCGCGCTGGTGCGGTCGGTGTTCGATCCGCTGCCGCGCGAGGGCGGCTGGCACACCGCGCTGCTCATGGACGGCAACATCGGTATCGGCGGGGACCCACTGGCGCTGCTCGCCCGGCTCGCGGGGGTGGTCGGCAGGGCCGGTTCACTGATCGTCGAGACGGCCGCTGCCGGGATGGACGCCGAGCTGGACGAGCGCGTGCGGGTACGGGTCGACAACGGCAACGGCGCCCCGGGCGAGGCGTTCTCGTGGGCCCGGGTGGGCTCCCGCGCGCTCATACGGCACGCCCGCGCGACGGGCTGGGCCCCGTCCGAGCAGTGGACGGCGGCGGGCCGCCGCTTCGTCACGCTGGAACGTCCTGACCACGGCGCCGCGCACGAGGCGCACACCCCGTAGAACCCGTTCCCGGCCGGCGCCCGGACGCACCGGGAGCGACACGCGCCGGGTATCCCCAGCGGTGGCCACCGCTCCGCCTCAGGCGTGATCCACGTACACCCAGGCGCCGTCGTGGCGCGCGAACCGGCTGCGCTCCTCCACGACATCCGGACCACCCGGCTGGGTGAAATGGGCCCGGAAGGTGACCGTGCCCGTGGTGTGGAACGGGCTGCCGTCGGTGGTGTCGAGGATCTCCAGGCCCGTCCATCGCGTCGCGGGATCGAGATCGACGGCCGGCGGGCGGGTCGCCGGGTCCCAGGAGCGGAGCAGATACGCCGCGTCGCGGACGGCGAAGGCGCTGTAGCGGGAGCGCATCAGCAGCTCGGCGGTGGGCGCGGTGGCGGGGCCGGCGTGGAAGCGTCCGCAGCACGCGCCGTAGGCGGCGTCCAGCCCGCAGGGGCAGGGCGAGTCGGCGGTGACGGCGGACCTGCCCGACCGGCTGGGGCGGGCGGGGCGAGCGGGACGGCTGGGGCGAGCGGGACGTCGGGCCATGTACTCATTCTCACCGCACGATCCCGTGCGCCTCACACAGGGCCGCCCCACAGGGGCTGGTCGCGCCGGCGCGTTCGCCCTTCCCCGTCACCGTCCGCTCACCGCCGGCTCATCGCCGCCCGCGGTGACCGAGCCGTGCCGAGAGCGCGCCCGCGCCCTTCACGGCGAGCCGGGCGAGCTCCTCCTCGCGCGCGTCGCTCCACCGGATCATCGGTACGGAGATGGACAGGGCCGCGACCACCCGGCCCGCGCTGTCCCGTACCGGCGCCGCCACACAGCTCACATCGGGGTTGGACTCGCGGTGCTCGACGGCGACGCCGCGCTCCCTGATCTCCGCCAGCTCCGCCCGCAGCACCTCAGGATCGGTGATGCTGGCGGGCGTCATCGCGGTGAACTCACGCCCGGCGATACGGTTCTCCAGCTCGGCGCCGGGCAGTGAGGCGAGCAGCATCTTGCCGACCGAGGTGCAGTGGGCGGGCAGCCGGCGGCCGGCCGCCGAGACCATCCTGACCGCGTGGGTGGAGTCCACCTTCGCGATGTAGATGACGTCGGTCTCCTCCAGGATCGCGACATGCACGGTCTCGTCGCACGTCTCGGCGATCTCGCGGGCGACATGCCCGCCCTCGGCGGCGAGATCGAGCTGTTCCGCGTATCTGCTGCCGAGTTGGTAGGAGCGCACACCGAGCCGGTAGCGGCCTGGCTGCCCCGGGACCGCCGCCAGATACGAGCGGGCCGCGAGCGTGGTGAGCAGTTCGTGCGCGGTGGTGCGCGGGAGTTGGAGTCTCCTGATGACATCGGGCGCGGAGAGCGTGCCGTCACCGTCCAGGAACAGTTCCAGTATGTCCAGGGCCCGCGTCACCGCGGGGACCAGCCGTCCCACGATCGCTCACCCACCCCTCTTGTTCGGTACTTCGGCCAGCGGCCGGAATCACGAACAAAGGCTAACCGTCGCCCGCCCCATTGACACCCTCGGAGTGCCTGAATAGCGTCACGCCACGATTTCGAACGAGTGACGAAATATCGAACAGACGAGGGGCAACTGCCGTGCGCATCACGGGAATCAGCACACACGTGGTCGGTACGCCGTGGCGTAACCTCACGTATGTCCTTGTTCGTACGGACGAAGGGCTCACCGGGGTCGGCGAAACCCGGATGCTCGGCAGGACGGACGCGCTGCTCGGCTATCTGCGCGAGGCCGAGGCCAACCACATCCAGGGCTCGGACCCGTTCGCCGTCGAGGATCTCGTACGGCGGATGAAGTACGGCGACTACGGGCGGGCCGGCGAGATCGTGATGTCGGGCATCGCCGTTGTGGAGATGGCCTGTTGGGACATCAAGGGCAAGGCGCTGGGCGTGCCGGTGTGGCAGTTGCTCGGTGGCAAGGTCACGGACCGGGTCAAGGCGTACGCCAATGGCTGGTACACCACGGAACGGACCCCCGAGGCGTACCACGAGGCGGCCGAGGCGGTGATCGCGCGCGGCTACCGGGCCCTGAAGATCGACCCGTTCGGCACCGGCCACTTCGAGCTGGACCGGGCGGCGTCGAACGAGGCGGTGGCGCTGATCGAGGCGGTGCGGGACGCGATCGGGCCCGACGCGGAGCTGATGCTGGAGATGCACGGCCGGTTCAGCCCGTCGACCGCCGTACGGCTGGCGCGCGAGCTGGCGCCGTACGCCCCGGCCTGGCTGGAGGAGCCGGTGCCGCCGGAGAACCTCAAGGCGCTGGCGAAGGTCGCGGGGAAGGTCGATCTGCCGATCGCGACCGGTGAACGGATCCATGACCGGATCGAGTTCCGCGAGCTGTTCGAGTCGCAGGCCGCCGACATCATCCAGCCGGACGTGGGGCACATCGGCGGCATCCTGGAGACCCGGAAGCTGGCCGCGACCGCCGAGACGCACTGCACACTGATCGCGCCGCACAATGTGGGCGGTTCGGTGCTGACCGCCGCGAGTCTGCAACTGGCCGCCTGCACACCGAACTTCAAGATCCTTGAGCACTTCAATGACTTCGCGGACGCGGAGATCAAGAAGGTCGTCACCGGCGCGCCGGAGGTCGATCCCGGGACAGGGTGTTTCGAGGTGTCGCACGCGCCGGGCCTCGGGGTCGAGTTCGATGTGGCGGCGGCGGCCGAATTCCCGCAGCAGCACGCGCGGTTCGACCTGTGGGCCGAGGGCTGGGAGAAGCGCGACCCGAAGGCGCCCCGGTGACCGGCGCGGCGGTGAGCGGTTGCGCGGGGACCGGCGCCGCGGCGACCGGCCGGGCGATCGTCGTCGACCGGCCCGGCGTCCACCGGCTGGTGAGCGGCCCCGTGCCCGTCCCCGGCCCCGGCGAGGTGCGGGTACGGGTGGCCGCCGCCGGGATCTGCATGAGCGACCGCGAGGTGTACGACGGCCATCGCGACGCGGCCTATGTGCGCTATCCGGTGACGCCCGGTCATGAGTGGTCGGGGACGGTCGACGCGGTGGGCGAGGGTGTCGACGCGCGGCTGACCGGCCGCGCGACGGTCGCCGAGGGGTTCCGGTACTGCGCGACCTGCGCGCGGTGCCGGGCCGGTGAGACCTCGCTGTGCGCCACCGGCTACGACGAGACGGGCTTCACCGTTCCCGGCGCGTTCGCCGACCATGTCGTGGTGCCCGCCCGGCTGTTGCATCCGCTCGCCGATGACACGGACCTGCGGGCAGCCGCCCTGCTGGAACCGGCCGCCGTCGTGGCCGCCGCGGTACGGTCCGGCCGCCCGGAGCCGGGTGAGCGGATCGCGGTCGTGGGCGCGGGCACGCTCGGGCTGCTCGCCGTACAGCTCCTCGCCGCCTCCTCCCCCGCCGAGCTGGCGGTGTTCGATCCGCGGACCGAACGGTCCCTGCCGGCGCGGGAGTTCGGCGCGACGCTGACCGGGACCCCCGAGGACGCCGAGGAGCTGGGCGGCCGGTACGACCTGGTGGTGGAGACCGCGGGGGCACCGTCCACAGCGGCCTCGTCCTGTCTGCTGCCCCGGCGCGGCGGCCGGGTGGTGCTCACCGGCATGTTCACCCCCGGCGCGACCGGGATCGACCCCGTACTGCTGACACTCCGTCAGCTGACGGTACGGGGTGTCTTCGGCGCGCCGTCCGCCGCCTGGGCCTTCGCCGTACGGGCGTTCACCGCCGGGCTGCTGGCCCCGGCTCCGCTGATCACCCACGAGTTCCCGCTGGAGCGGTACGGCGAGGCCGTGTCCCTGGTCGGCGGCGGCGCTCCCGGCACCGGGAAGGTGCTGCTGCGCCCCTGACCCGGATCCGTACGACAACGCGCACCACTGAACCGGAGGACTCGTCCGTGACCGACGTATCAGCCCCCGCTCCCCGCCGTCCCGGCGCCCCGGCGCTCGCCTCGCTCGGACTGGCCGCGCCCGAACCCCGCCCCGTGGACGCCTCCCCGCACGCCTTCCCCGACGGTGGCCGCTGGCGTACCGAGATCCCCTCGGTGGAGGGCCCCGAGAGTCTGGCGGAGGTCCTGAGGGAGTCGGCCCGTCTCGATGTGCCCATCCACCGCGTCAGCCAGGGCAGCGGCGTCTGGATGCTCTCCGACGCCGAGATCACCGAGATGGCCGGCGCCTGCGCGGCCCGCGACATCGAGCTGTGCCTGTTCACCGGGCCGCGTGGGACATGGGACACCGGCGGCTCGACCCGTACGGACTCCGGCGGCGCGGGACCGCGCGCCCGTGGCCATGACGCCCTGGCCGGCTGTGTCGAGGACGCCCTGCGCGCGACCGGACTCGGGGTGAGGTGTCTGCTCGTCGCGGACGAGGGCGTGCTGTGGACCCTGCACCGGCTGCGTGCCCGGGGCGTGCTGCCCGCCGACACCACGTTCAAGGTGTCGGCGCTGATCGGCCCGGTCAACCCGGCGTCGTACGCGGTGTTCGAGCGGCTGGGCGCCGACTCGATCAATATCCCCTCGGATGTGGCGCTCGCGCATGTCAGCGAGGTCCGCCGGGTGAGCCGCGCGCCGATGGACCTCTACATCGAGGCGCCCGACGACCTCGGCGGCTATGTGCGGATGTACGAGACGGCGGAGGTGATCCGGCGCGGCGCCCCTCTCTATCTCAAGTTCGGACTGTCGAAAGCGCCCGGAATCTATCCGTACGGCGCCCAGTTGCGGGACACCGCCCTCAGCAGCGCCCGTGAACGGGTGCGCCGTGGCCGGCTCGTCCTCGATCTGCTCATCCGGCACGGCGCCGACGGCGGGATGTCGCCGCTCGGCTCCCGGCTGCCCGGTCCGCTCAGCCGCTTCCCCCAGACCCCGGACCCGTCATGACCCCCACCACGTCATGCCCAGGGCCCCTCATGACCCCGGCCATGTCATGCCCAGGACCAGCCACGATCCCAGACAAGGACTGATGCCTCCATGCGCACTCGCCGAGCCGCACTCGCCGTCACCGCCGTATCGCTGGTCCTCTCGCTCGCCGCCTGCGGGCAGAGCGGTGAGGGCGGCAGCAAGGACGACACGAAGGACAGCGGGGGCTCCACCATCGGCATCGCGATGCCGACCAAGTCGTCCGAGCGCTGGATAGCCGACGGCGCGAACATGGTCGCCCAGTTCGAGAAGCTGGGTTACAAGACCAATCTCCAGTACGGCGAGGACAACGTTGCCCAGCAGGTCGCCCAGATCGAGAACATGATCACCAAGGGGGTGGACGTCCTGGTGATCGCCGCCATCGACGGCCGGGCCCTCAGCGATGTCCTCCAGCAGGCGGCCGACCGGGACATCGAGGTGATCTCGTACGACCGGCTGATCCTCGGCACGGAGAACGTCGACTACTACGCGTCCTTCGACAACGAGAAGGTCGGCGTCCTCCAGGCCACGTATCTCCTCGACAAGCTGGGTCTGCGGGACGGCGGCGAGAAGGGCCCGTTCACCATCGAGCTGTTCGCCGGATCGCCGGACGACAACAACACCCGGTACTTCTTCGACGGCGCGTGGAAGACCCTCAAGCCGTTCATCGACAGGAAGCAGCTCGTCGTACGGAGCGGCCAGACCAGGCTGGACCAGGTCACCACCCTGCGCTGGGACGGTGGCACCGCGCAGAAGCGGATGGACGACCTGCTGACCGGGGCGTACGGCTCGCAGCGGGTGGACGCGGTGCTCTCGCCGTACGACGGCATCTCCATCGGCATCCTGTCGGCGCTCAAGTCGGACGGTTACGGTACGGCCGCCCAGCCGTATCCGCTGGTCACCGGGCAGGACGCGGAGGTCGCCTCGATCAAGTCGATCATCGCGGGCCAGCAGACGCAGACCGTCTACAAGGACACCCGCGCGCTCGCCGAACAGGCCGTGCGGATGGCGGACGCCGTACTCCACGACAAGAAGCCGGAGGTCAATGACGAGAAGACCTACGACAACGAGGTGAAGGTCGTCCCGGCGTATCTGCTGGACCCGGTCAGCGTCGACAAGTCCAACTACCGGGCGGAGCTGGTCGATTCCGGTTACATCAAGGCGAGTGACCTGACATGAGCGCCCACACCGGCGGGCCGGCTCCGGTCCTGGAGATGCGCTCCATCGTGAAGACCTTCCCGGGGGTCAGGGCGCTCTCCGGTGTCAGCCTCACGGTCGCCCGGGGCGAGGTGCACGCCGTCTGCGGAGAGAACGGCGCGGGCAAGTCGACGCTCATGAAGGTGCTCAGCGGGGTGCATCCGCACGGCAGTTACGAGGGCGAGATCCTCTTCGAGGGCTCTCCCTGCGCCTTCCGGGACATCAGGGCCAGTGAGGACCGGGGCATTGTGATCATCCATCAGGAACTGGCCCTGATCCCCTACTTGTCGATCGCGGAGAACATCTTCCTCGGCAACGAGCACGCCACCCGTGGCTTCATCAGCTGGCACGACACCCTCGGGCACGCGGCTTCGCTGCTCAGGCGGGTGGGTCTGGACGAGCGCCCGCAGACCCGGGTCGCCGATATCGGGGTCGGCAAGCAGCAGCTCGTGGAGATCGCGAAAGCGCTCGCGAAGAAGGTGAGGCTGCTGATCCTGGACGAGCCGACCGCCGCGCTCAACGACGGCGACAGCGCCCGGCTCCTGCGGCTGATAAGGGAGTTGAAGGAGCAGGGCATCACCTCGATCATCATCTCGCACAAGCTGAACGAGATAGCCGAGGTGGCCGACTCCGTCACGATCCTGCGGGACGGCCGGACCATCGAGACCCTCGATGTGTGGGCCGGATCGACCACCGAGGACCGGATCATCCGGGGCATGGTCGGCCGCGATCTCGACCACCGCTTCCCCGAACGCACCCCCTACGAGGGCGATCCGGGCGCCCACCCCGCGCTGGAGGTACGCGACTGGACGGTGCACCACCCGATCGACCAGCAGCGCAAGGTCGTCGACGGCGTCTCGGTCCAGGTCCGCAGAGGCGAGATCGTCGGGATCGCGGGGCTGATGGGCGCGGGCCGCACCGAACTGGCGATGAGCGTCTTCGGCCGCTCGTACGGCCGGAACATCAGCGGGACCGTACTCAAGGACGGCCGCGAGATCGGTACGCGGACGGTGCCGGAGGCCGTCGCGCACGGCATCGCGTACGTCACCGAGGACCGCAAGCGGTACGGGCTCAACCTCATCGACACCATCGGCCGCAACATCACCCTGAGCGCCCTGTCGAAGGTCGCCAGCCGCGGGGTGGTCGACGAGCACGAGGAGACACGGGTCGCCGAGTCGTACCGCACGAGCATGAACATCAAGGCGCCGACGGTCTTCGAACAGGTCGGCAGGCTGTCGGGCGGCAACCAGCAGAAGGTCGTCCTCGGCAAATGGATCTTCGCGGGACCCGAGGTGCTGATCCTCGACGAACCCACGCGCGGCATCGACGTCGGCGCGAAGTACGAGATCTACACCGTCATCGACCGGCTCGCCGCCGAGGGCAAGGCCGTCATCTTCATCTCCTCCGAACTCCCCGAACTGCTCGGCATGTGCGACCGCGTCTACACGATGGCGGCGGGCCGGCTGACCGGTGAGATCCCACGGGCGGAAGCGACCCAGGAAGTCCTGATGCGTCACATGACCAAGAACACGAGGTAGTCGACATGGGTCCGGTCACCACCGATGCGCCGAAGGGCGACACACCGAAGGAATCCCCACCGTCGCCCCCGTCCGGGCGGAGCGGTACGGGGGCACTCCTGCTGGACGCCGCGCGCCGCAATATGCGGCAGTACGGGATGCTGATCGCGCTCGGCCTGATCGTCGTCCTGTTCGAGATCTGGACCGACGGCGTCCTGCTCAAGCCGAACAACGTCACCAATCTGGTGCTCCAGAACAGCTACATCCTGGTCCTCGCCATCGGGATGATGATCGTCATCATCGCGGGCCATATCGATCTCTCGGTCGGCTCGCTGGCCGCGTTCGTCTCCGCGGCCTGCGCGGTGATGATGGTCGAGCACGACATCCCCTGGGTGCTCGCGCTGGTCCTCGGGCTGCTCATCGGGGCGGTCGCCGGGGCCTGGCAGGGGTTCTGGATCGCGTACGTCGGCATTCCGTCGTTCATCGTGACACTCGCCGGGATGCTGCTGTTCCGCGGCGGTACGCAGATCTTCCTGGGGTCGCGCTCGCTCGGCCCGTTCCCCGAGGGCTTCCAGAAGATCTCGACCGGCTATCTCCCCGAGATCGGCCCGGCCACCAACTACCACAATCTGACGCTGCTGATGGGGCTGGCGCTGCTGGCGTTCGCGCTGTTCCAGGAGTTCAGGGACCGGCGCCGGCAGCGGGCGTACGACCTGGAGGTGCTCCCCCGCAATCTCTTCCTCGTCAAGTGCGTGGCGCTCGCCGCCGCCGTACTCGCCTTCACGATGACGCTGGCCAGCTACCGCGGGGTGCCGGTCGTCCTGCTGCTGCTCGCGGCGCTGCTGATCGGCTTCGGCTTTGTGATGCGCAACGCCGTCGTCGGCCGTCATGTGTACGCGCTCGGCGGCAATCAGGCCGCGGCGAAGCTGTCCGGCGTCAAGGACAAGCGGGTCACGTTCCTCGTCTTCGTGAATATGGGCGTACTGGCCGCGCTGGCCGGCATCGTCTACGCGGCCCGCCTCAACGCGGGGGTGCCCCAGGCCGGGATCAACTTCGAACTGGAGGCCATCGCCGCCGCGTTCATCGGCGGCGCGTCGATGAGCGGTGGTGTCGGCACGGTCCTCGGCGCGATCATCGGCGGGCTGGTGCTCGGCGTGCTCAACAACGGCATGTCGCTCGTGGGCATCGGCACGGACTACCAACAGGTCATCAAGGGGCTGGTGCTGCTCGCGGCGGTCGGCTTCGACGTCTGGAACAAGCGCCGCGTGGGCGCCTGAGACACACCACGCGCGGAGCACTCGAAACGTACGCGCGGCGCCGCAGCACACCTGAATAGTGCTGCGACGCCGCGCCCCCGCTACCGGTTACAGCTTGCGTGCCACCGCCGCGTACCCCGGGATCGGCTCGTTGCCGGGAACCGGTACGACCTCCCCCAGCCCGGGGCGCCAGTCGGCGGCCAGTGAGACCCCGGGCTCGACCAGGTCGAGCCCCGTGAAGAACGCGGCGAACTCGTCCCGCGAGCGGAGGGCCAGGGTCAGACCGCGCTGCCGGTACAGCGCACGGGCCTGGTCCGAGCTCTCCCGGTCGAAATCGCCGGTGGCGTGCGAGATGACGAGATAGCTGCCGGACGGCAGCGGTTCGAGCAGCCGGCGCACCAGCTCGTACGCGCCGTCCTCGTCCGAGACGAAGTGGAGCAGCGCGATGAGGGAGAGCGCGACCGGCCGGTCGAGGTCCAGGATCGTGCCCGCGGCCGCGACGATGCTCTCCGGATCGCGCACATCGGCCTGGACGTACTCGGTGACGCCCTCCGGAGTGCTGCGCAGCAGCGCCTCGGCGTGCCGGAGGACGATCGGGTCGTTGTCCGTGTAGACGATCCGGGAGTCGGGGGCGACCTCCTGGGCTATCTGGTGGAGATTGGGTTCGGTGGGGATGCCCGTACCGATGTCGAGGAACTGGCGCACCCCGCCTTCGGCGCAGAGCCAGCGGGTGGCGCGGTGCATGAACGCCCGGTTGACCCGGGCCATTTCGGGACCCCTCGCGTCCAGTGTGAGAAGCTGCTTCGCCATCTCCTCGTCCACCGGGTAATTGTCCTTGCCGCCGAGGAACCAGTCGTACACCCGGGCCGGATGCGGCTTGGTGGTGTCGATCGGGTCATGCCCGGTCATGTGCGCTCCATGAGTCTCAGGTCAATGAGTCGATGAGTCGAGATGTGGAGATGTGGAGATGTGGAGAAAGCAAAGCGGGGGTGGAGCGGGTTCGGCCGAGTGGGATCGGCTGATGGAGATGGGGATCAGGTGAGCAGGAAGTCCGCCTGGCCCGACTTGGCACCCTGGATGAAGGCGGCGATCTCATTGGTGGTGTAGATCAGTGCGGGGCCGTCAGGGTCGGCGGACTGGCGCACGGCGACTCTGCCGTCGGCCAGCTTCATGGCCTCGATGCAGTTGCCGCCGTTGCCACCACTCCACGGCTTGTGCCAGCCTTCGGCGCCGAGGTCGGCGGCGGGCATGCCGTTGTATATGGGATCCATTCACAGCTCCTTGCGGACATCCTTGAGGATCTCCTTCGTGCGTTGTGCAGTTGCGGCCTGGGCCGCCATCCGGTCCATGACCTCCAGGTGGGTGGCCACTTCGGGACGAGCATCGAGATAGACGGCACCGGTGAGGTACTCGCTGTAGACCATGTCGGGCAGCTCCGGTACGGCGAAACGGAAGATCACGAACGGCCCGTAGGTACCCGGGTGGTGTCCGGTCGAGAATTCCGCGATCTGGAGGGTCACATTGGGCAGCGTGGCCGCTTCGAGCAGCCGGTCGATCTGTTCCCGCATGATCTCCGGGCTGTCCCCCACCGGGCGGCGCAGCACCGTCTCATCCATGATCACCCAGAATTTGGGCGCGTCCACCCGGGTCAGGAGTGACTGGCGTTCCATCCGGAGCGCCACATGGCGCTCGATGTCCTCCGGCCGCGCCTGCCCCACGGCGCCTGCGTTCATGACGGCGCGCGCGTAGCCCTCGGTCTGGAGCAGCCCGGGGACGAAGTGCGGTTCGTACGCCCTGAGCAGCGCGGCGGACCCCTCCAGGCTGACATACATGCTGAACCAGTCAGGCAGGATGTCGTGGAACCGCTGCCACCAGCCCGGCTTGTTGGCTTCCTCGGTGAGTTCGACGAACGCGTCGGCCTCGTCCTCGGGGATCCCGTAGGCCCTGAGCAGCACCTGTACATAGGGGATCTTGAGCGCGACCTCGGCCGTCTCCATGCGGCGTATCGTCGCCGGCGCCACGCGGAGAAGCTTGGCGGCCTCCTCGCGCTTCAGTCCGGCACGCTCACGCAGATCCTGCAGTCGTCTGCCCAGTACGACCTGTCCCACGGTCGGGGCGGACCGCGGCTCACTCACTTCTGGGTCCTCCCCACGCACGGTTGACAGCAGTCTGCCATGTCTCTTCCACGAAGAACACGGCACTCTGAAAAATTCAGAGTGCTACTTGCCAAGTGTCCTCGGCGGGTGGAGAGTGGATCGGTGAACCAGTTCACGCGGTTGTCGCGCTCTGCCACGGGAGAGGTCTTGCGCGCGAAAGCTGCTCCCCCACCGTTAGGAATCGGTCGTGGCACCTGGTAACGCGCTCACCCCCCAGCTCATAGCCCTGTGCCCTGGCAACGTTGTCCGTCGTTACGGGTTCCAATTGCCGTCTCACGCCGAGTCGGTCTGCCGCGCGAGACAGCTGACGCGCGACCGCCTCGACACCTGGGAGGTGGACGAGGAGACCCGCGAGACCGTGGTGCTCGTCGTGTCCGAGCTGGTCACCAACGCGGTGGTGCACGCCGCCGGTGACCACGTCATCTGCGAGATCCGGCAGACCAACGGAAAGCTGCGGATCGCGGTGGAGGACCAGGGGTACGGGCCGACCGGGCCGCAGCTGCACCACGCCGAGGAAGGCGAGAGCCAGGGCGAGGGCGGCCGCGGACTGTTTCTCGTCGATTCCATATGCAGCGGCTGGGGAGCCCACGACACCTCGGGATACGGACCCGGGCGCGTCGTCTGGGCGGAACTGTCACACGGAGCGGAGCAGTCATGCTGAAGACCACGCTGCAGCGCCTTTCGCGCGGCCTGCGCACCGAGTCATCTCCCGGACACGTACAGCTGCCACTCCCGCCGACCCTGCCCGCCTCGCTGGGGTGTGACGCCGTGGGCATCCCGGCGGAGCACGGCTTCCGGCTGATGGCGCGGCTGCCGAGGAAGGGCTGTATCTTCGCCGACACCGAGCGGTGGTGGTGGATCGTCCCGGCGGGCTCGGACCTCGATCTGACCTGGCCGTCCCCGGCCCGCTATGTCGCGGGGACGAGCGTGCCCGCGACGCACCCCCGGCTGATCCACTGGCCGGAGGACCCCACGCCGTACACGCCTCCGATCCCCTTCTACCTCATGGTCTGCCAGCTGACCGGCACCGCCCCGTCCTGGGAGCCGGACGGCACGGCGGGGACGGTACCGGCACAGCGGGGCTAGCCCCTGCCGTCACAGCCCTCTCGTCACAGCGCTCTCGTCACAGCCCCTGTCATCCCAGCCCCTGTCATCACGGTCGTCGTCACGGTCGCTGTCGTCACGGTCCCGCCTGCCCGGCCGGCCGGCTTGGTGCTCCGGTCCCGCGATCGCGGGCCGATCACATAGGCTCGTGGTCGAGATGAACAACAACCACACTTCCCTCGGCCCGAAGGCCGACAAAGAGACCGTGCGGCGGCACAATCTGAGCCTTGTGCTGCGCGCGGTACGGGACGAGGGCGAGGCGACCCGGGCCGGTGTCGCGGCGCGGGTGGGCCTGACGAGGGCGGCCGTGTCGTCCCTGGTCGAGCAGTTGCTGGACAGCGGTTTCCTCTCCGAGTCCGGCAAGACGTTCAGCGGTCAGGCCGGGCGCCCCGGCACCGTGCTGAAGGTGACGCGCACAGGGCCCGCGGGGATCGGCGTCGAGATCAATATCGACTATGTGTCGGTGTGCGTGGTCGACCTGTCCGGCACCGACCGGGTCCGGCTGACCGAACACCTCGACAACCGCGGTTCCCGGCCCTCCGATGTACTGACCCGCTGCGCCCGGATCGCCGCCCGCACCCTGGAGTCCGCCGCCGAGCAGGATCTGCTGCCGGTCGGGGTCCAACTCGCCCTGCCGGGGCTGGTGTCGGGCGGTAGGGTCCGACAGGCCCCGAACCTCGGCTGGAACCTCGTCCCCTCCGACGAGTTGTTCGCCTCCGCGCTGGCCGAGCTGCGGCCCGATCTGCCCCCGCTGCCGGTGAGTTCGGAGAACGAGGCCAACCTCGCGGCACTGGCGGAGCTGTGGTTCGGCGAACTCGGCCCGCTCCGTACCTTCCTCTATCTGACCGGCGAGATCGGCGTCGGCGGCGCCCTGGTGCTCAACGGCGAACTGCTGCGCGGGGCCCATGGGTTCGCCGGCGAGATCGGCCATGTGGTCGTCGATCCGGAGGGGCCGCTGTGCCGCTGCGGGTCCCGGGGCTGCCTGGAGCAGTACGCGGGCCAGTCCGCGCTGCTGCGGGCGGCGGGGATCGACGAGAACGCGGGGGTGCCGGGCGTGGCCGAGCTGGGGCTGCGGGCGGACGCGGGCGACCCCCAGGCCATCGCCGCCGTGGAGCGGGCCGGGCAGACGCTGGGCCGGGTGCTGTCGGGTGCGGTGAACCTCTTCGATCCGGACGCGGTCGTCCTCGGCGGGATCTACCGCGAGCTGATGCCCTGGCTCTCACCGGCCGCGGACCAGGAGCTGACCGCCCGGGTGGTCTCGGGCCTGTGGGAGAGCGACAGCGGGCGGCTGCGCGGGTCCTCCTCGGCGGGGGACGCGGCGCGCGGCGCGGCGGCCCTGGTCGTCCAGGCGGTACTGGCCGATCCGGTGGCGTACGTACACCGCGAGACGCGCGGGACGGGCTGACGTACGACAGATACGACACGTACGACACCGCCGGCAACGCGCGCGGGAAGGGCTTGCGTCAGCCCGTCCCGCGCGCGTTCGCCGTGGCGCCGAGTGGCTCCCGGCGGCTCCTGGTCGCCGCCGGTCGCTCCCGCGCTCAGCGCACGCCGAGGAGGTGGTCCATGGCGAGCTGGTCGAGGTGCTCGAACGCCATGCCGCGCGCGGCGGCGGCGTCCACGTCGAACTCCTCGTAGGCACCGCGGTCGGCCAGCAGCGCGGTCACGCCCTCGGGCGCGGTGGGCTGCGCCAGCTCGTCCACGCGGGACGCGCGCAGCGCCTCCTGGACGAGCGGGTCGGCGCGGAAGGACGCGGCACGCTCCTTGAGGATCAGATAGTTGCGCATGCAGCCGGCGGCGGAGGCCCACACCCCGTCGATGTCCTCGGTGCGCGGCGGCTTGAAGTCGAAGTGCCGCGCGCCCTCCCAGCCCGCGTTCTCCAGCAGGTCGACCAGCCAGAAGGCGGCGCGCAGGTCACCGGCGCCGAACCGCAGGTCCTGGTCGTAGCGGGTGCCGTGCTGGCCGTTGAGGTCGATGTGGAAGAGCTTGCCCGACCACAGCGCCTGGGCGATGGCGTGCGGGAAGTTGAGCCCGGCCATCTGCTCGTGGCCGACCTCGGGGTTGACGCCGAACAGGTCGGGGCGCTCCAGGCGGTCGATGAACGCCAGGGCGTGGCCGACGGTGGGCAGCAGGATGTCTCCGCGCGGCTCGTTGGGCTTGGGCTCGATGGCGAACTTGAGGTCGTAGCCCTGCTCGACGACATACTCCCCGAGCAGGTCGAAGGCCTCCTTCATCCGGTCGAGGGCGAGGCGGATGTCCTTGGCTCCGCCCGACTCGGCGCCTTCACGGCCGCCCCAGGCGACGAAGGTCCTGGCGCCCAGTTCGGCCGCGAGGTCGACATTGCGGAGCACCTTGCGCAGCGCGTAGCGGCGGATGTCGCGGTCGTTCGCGGTGAAGCCACCCTCCTTGAAGACGGGGTGGGTGAAGAGGTTGGTGGTGACCATCTCGACCGTGATACCGGTCTCCTCGGTCGCCTGCCTGAACCGCTTGATGTGCGCTTCGCGCTCCGCCTCCGTCGAGCCGAACGGAATGAGGTCGTCGTCGTGGAAGGTCACACCCCACGAGCCGAGCTCCGCGAGTCGGTGAACCGATTCGACGGGATCCAGCGCCGGGCGGGTCTCGTCGCCGAACGGGTCCTTGCCCTGCCAGCCCACCGTCCAGAGGCCGAAACTGAACTTGTCCTCGGGGGTGGGGGTGAAGCGTTCCGTCATGACTCTGGCCGCCTTCGATACCTCAGGTCCGGCACGTGCCGACCTTATTTGTTTCCTGACATGACTAATAATGCACGGGGATGGGGGTGTGCAAAAGACCCCACACGCCAACGGACACAGGATGATGATCGTCGGCACGGTTCCCGTGTGCCACACCATCGCGTAATTTGTTTCATCGACGTTCAATCTGGAGGTACGCCCATGTCCCGGAACCCGGTCGTCATCGGCGTGGACAGCTCCACCCAGTCCACGAAGGCGGCTTTCACGGACGCCACCACAGGACGGCTGCTCGCCGTGGGCCGCGCGCCGCACCGGGTGACCGGTGAGGGCGGCGCCCGGGAGACGGACCCGGAGGTGTGGTGGAACGCACTGCGCGAGGCGGTCGCCGCCGGTCTCAAGGAATCCGGGGTGGACGCCTCGGACGTGACCGGCATAGCCGTCGCCGGTCAGCAGCACGGTCTGGTGGTGCTCGACCGCACCGGCCGGCCGCTGCGCCCCGCGCTGCTCTGGAACGACACCCGCTCCGCCCCGCAGGCCGCCGCGCTCACCGAGACGCTGGGCGGCCCCGACGCCTGGACGGCGCGCACGGGCTCCGTACCGGTGGCCTCGATGACCGCCTCCAAGTGGCAGTGGCTGCGGGAGAACGACCCCGCCATCGCCGAGGCCACCGCGGCCATCCGGCTCCCGCACGACTTTCTCACCGAGCGGCTCTCGGGCACCGCGGCGACCGACGCCGGTGACGCCTCGGGCACCTGCTGGTACTCCACCGCCACCGGGGAGTACGACCCCGAACTGCTGGCGCTCCTCGGTCTCGACGCCGATCTGCTGCCCACGGTCGCCACGACCGGCGCCGCGCGCGTCGGCTCGCTCACGGCCGGCTCCGCGGCGGAACTGGGCCTGCCCGCGGGCATCGCCGTGGCCGCCGGCACCGGCGACAACATGAGCGCGGCCGTCGGGCTCGGCTTCGGCGGCGCCGGGCTGCTGGACCACCCGGTGCTCAGCCTCGGCACGTCGGGAACGGTCTTCGCGGCCACCCGCACCCGCCCCGGCTCCCCCGCCCTCGCCGGATTCGCGGCGGCGGACGGTACGTATCTGCCGCTGGCCTGCACGCTCAACTGCACGCTCGCCGTCGACAAGGTGGCCTCGCTGCTCCGGCTCGACCGGGAGGACGCGGTGCCGGGCGGCGAAGCCGTACTGCTCCCCTATCTGGACGGCGAACGCACCCCCGATCTGCCCGCCGCCTCGGGCCTGCTGACCGGGCTGCGCCATGACACCACCCCGCAGCAGCTGCTGGGCGCCGCCTACGAGGGCGCGGCCGTCACCGTACTGCGCGCGCTGGACGAGGTGCTGCGCGCCTGCGGCCTCGACCCCGCGGCCCCCGAGGTGGCGGGCCGCCCGCTGCGCCTGGTCGGCGGCGGTGCGCAGGGCCGGATGTGGGTGGATACGGTCCGCCGGCTCTCCGGCCGCCGGGTGATCGTCCCGACGAGCGGCGAACTGGTCGCGCTGGGCGCCGCCGCGCTGGCCGCGGGCGCGGCGACGGGCGAGGACGCGGTGGCGATCGCGACCTCCTGGCGGACCGGAGACGGGCCCGAACTGCCCCCGGTGGAACGGGACGTGGAGACCTGGGAGCGCGTGGGATCGGTCCTGGACAGGGCGGCGCCGAGCCTGCTGAGCTGACCTGCTGAGCTGGGCCGGTACGCGCCCGGGTCGTCGGTTCCGCCGCCGCCACCGGTCCGCCGCCGGTCGTCGTCGGCCCGGCCGCTGGCCGCCGTCAGTCCGTCGTCAGGCCGGCCGCCGCCCGTGCCAGCGCGTCGAGCACCGGGCGGATCAGCGGGTGCGCCTCCGCGCCCCGGCGTACGGCGGCGAAGACCCTGCGGGTCGCGGCCGGGCCCGCCACGGGGCGTACGACCGTGCCCTTCAGCTCCATGCCGCGCAGCGCGGAGCGCGGGACGAGCGCCACTCCCGCGCCCGCGCCCGCGAGGGCGACGACCGCGCGGAAGTCGTCGGAGGAGTGCGCCAGCCGCGGCTGGAAGCCGGCCAGTTCGCAGGCGAGCTGGATCACGTCGTGGCAGGGGTTGCCGGGGTACGGGCCGATCCAGTCGCTGTCGGCCAGGTCGGCGAGCACGACCTCGGCGCCGAGGCCGAGCGGATGCGCGGCCGGCAGGACGGCGTCGAACGGCTCCGCGTACAACGGCACCCGCCACAGCCGCAGATCGTCCTCGCGCGGGGCGCCCCGGTACTCGACCGCGACCGCCAGATCGGCCTCGCCGTCGAGCACCATCGGCAGGCTCTCGTCACCCTCGGCGTCCCGTACGCGTACCCGTATGTCGGGGTGCGGTCCGCCGAGCAGCTGAAGGGCCGGGGCCAGCACTTCCGCGATGCCCGTGGCGAAGGCGGCGACCGTGACCTCGCCCGACGTCCCGCCCGCGTACGCCGCCAGCTCCGCCTCGGCGCGCTCCAGCTGGGCGAGGACGGCGTGCGCGTGGGTGAGCAGGATCTCCCCGGCGGCGGTCAGCCGTACGCCCCGGCCGCTGCGGGTCAGCAGCGCGTGCCCGGTCTCGTGCTCCAGCGCGGCGAGCTGCTGGGAGACGGCCGAGGGGGTGAGATAGAGCGCGGCGGCCGCGGCGGTCACCGTACGGTGGTCCGCCACGGCCCGCAGGACGCGCAGCCGCCGGGGGTCGATCACCCGGCCCATTTTGCCAGGTCTGCCCGGAACTCCACCCCCACCGGCATCGGCCGCCCCACCCGCATCGGCGCTCAGCCCTCCCGCTTCATCGCCTCGCGCGCGTCGACGAACGCAGCGACCGCCCGCTCCACATCGTCCGTGGAGTGCGCGGCGGACAGCTGGACCCGGATCCGCGCCCGGCCCATGGGGACGACGGGGTACGAGAAGCCGATCACGTAGACCCCGCGCTCCAAGAGCAGTTCGGCCATCCGGCCCGCCTCGGCGGCGTCGCCGATCATGACGGGAGCGATCGCGTGGTCACCGGGCAGGATCTCGAACCCCGCCGCCGTCATCTCCGCGCGGAAGAGAGCGGTGTTGGCGTTCAGCCGGTCCCGCAGCTCGCCCGCGCTCTCCAGCAGATCGAGGACCTTGATCGACGCGGCGGCGATGACCGGCGCGAGGGAGTTGGAGAAGAGGTACGGGCGCGAGCGCTGGCGCAGCAGCGCGACGATCTCGGCGCGGGCCGCGACATAGCCGCCGGAGGCGCCGCCGAGCGCCTTGCCGAGCGTGCCGGTGATGATGTCGACCCGGTCCATGACGCCGTGCAGCTCGGGGGTGCCCCGGCCGCCGGTGCCCACGAAGCCGACGGCGTGCGAGTCGTCGACCATGACCATCGCGTCGTACCGGTCGGCGAGATCACAGATCTCGGCCAGCGGGGCGACGTACCCGTCCATCGAGAACACGCCGTCCGTGACGATCAGCCGGCGACGGGCGTCCTGGGACTCCTTGAGCCGGGTCTCCAGCTCGCCGAGGTCGCGGTTGGCGTACCGGAGACGGCGGGCCTTCGATAGCCGGATGCCGTCGATGATGCTGGCGTGGTTGAGGGCGTCGGAGATGACCGCGTCCTCCGGGCCGAGGAGCGTCTCGAAGACCCCGCCGTTGGCGTCGAAACAGGAGGAGTAGAGGACCGTGTCCTCCTGGCCGAGGAACGCCGAGAGCCGCTGCTCCAGCTCCTTGTGGATCTCCTGGGTGCCGCAGATGAAGCGTACGGACGCCATGCCGTAGCCCCAGCGGTCGAGCGCGTCCTTGGCGGCGGCGACGACCTCGGGGTGGTCGGCGAGTCCGAGGTAGTTGTTGGCGCAGAAGTTGAGGACATCACCGGGGGCGCCGCCCGCGGTGACGGCGACCGAGGCGCTCTGCGGTGTCGAGATCACACGCTCGGGCTTGAAGAGACCCGCGTCGCGGATCTCGTCGAGGGTGGCGGAGAGGTCGTCCCGGACGGACGCGTACATGAAGGGCTCCTTCTTCTGGGGCTCTGGGGCTCGGGGGCTCTGGGCTCAGGGGCTCTGGGCTCAGGGGGTCGGTTCGCCGCGGGGCCAGGGGGGCGGTCAGGCGCTCCAGTCGAGAATGATCTTGCCGCTGCGTGCGGAGGACGCTTCGTCGAACGCCGCGTCGAAGTCCGTGTATCCATAGCTGCCGGTGATGACGGGCGTGAGGTCGAGCCCGCCTTCGAGCAGGACGGTCATCGCGTACCAGGTCTCGAACATCTCGCGTCCGTAGATGCCCTTGACCGTGATCATCGAGGTGACGATCTTCGACCAGTCGACGGCGAACTCCTCGGCGGGCAGCCCGAGCATGGCGATCCGGCCGCCGTGCGTCATGTTGTCGACCATGTCGCGCATGGCCTCGGGGCGTCCCGACATCTCCAGACCGATGTCGAAGCCTTCCTTGAGGCCGAGCTGCCGCTGTGCGTCGGCGATGCCGACATCGGCGGGCGAGACATCGAGGGCGAGGGTGGCACCGGCCTTGCGGGCGAGTTCGAGGCGGTGCGGGCTGACGTCGGTGATCACGACATTGCGCGCACCGGCGTGCCGGGCGACGGCCGCGGCCATGATGCCGATGGGGCCCGCGCCGGTGATCAGCACGTCCTCACCGACGAGGGGGAAGGAGAGCGCGGTGTGGACGGCGTTGCCGAACGGGTCGAAGATCGCGGCGACATCGAGATCCACCTCGGCGCGGTGCACCCAGACGTTCGCGGCGGGCAGGGAGACGTACTCCGCGAAGGCGCCGTCGCGGCCCACGCCGAGCCCGACGGTGCTGCGGCAGAGGTGCCTGCGGCCGGCGAGACAGTTACGGCACTTGCCGCAGACGAGATGACCCTCCCCGCTGACCAGATCGCCGACGGCGACGTCCTGGACGGCCGCGCCGACGGCGGCCACCTCGCCGACGAACTCGTGGCCGAGGACGCGGGGTGTGGTGACGGCCTGCCGGGCCCAGCCGTCCCAGGAACGGATGTGCAGGTCGGTGCCGCAGATGCCGGTACGGAGCACCTTGATCAGTACGTCGCCGTCCCCGTACTCCGGCTCGGGCACGTCCATGAGCCACAGCCCCGGCTCGGCCTTCTGTTTGACAAGTGCCTTCATGGGGCGGCTCCCGGGGGTGGTGGTGCGTGGTGCAGGGCGCTGAACGGTGATCACTGTTCGGTGGTCGGGCACCAATCTGCCGAGTGGTGATCGTTCAGTCCATCGAGGATTTCTTAAGCGGCCCAACAGCGGAGCTTCACGCGCCGCGGCGCGCCGGGAAGACGACCGGCCTGGCGGGGGCGGGAGGGGCCCTCTCCTGCCGCCCCGCCATCTGTCGGAGCCGGCGGGGCTGTCTGGGCCGGGCGGACATCCGTACGTGCCGGACGGCCATCCGTACGTACGGCCCCCGCCGCTATCGGTATGTGCAGTCCCCGCGACGGCGCGCACGCCGGCGGTCCCGGAGCGCCCGCCCCGACCTCAGGGGGTGCGGTCGCCAGGGCGGCCGCACGGCGAGCGCGCCGGGCGTCGGGGCACCCCGCGCGGGTACGCCCGTGCCGGGCCATCCGTCCCCGGCGGCCGGCTCCACGGCGTGACCGCCGGGCTCGGGAAGCACCGGCGATACGGCGACGGGGGCGGCGGTCCGCTGTCCTGGCACCAGCCCCGCGGGCGTCACCGTCATCGGCGCCGTCATCGCGGGCGCGGTCACCGGCGCCCGGGTCAGCAGCACCACGCCCCGCGCGGCGACCACCGCGCCGATGAGCGCCGCCGTCACGCCCGGGACGCCGCCCTGGAGGCGCTCGCCCAGCAGAGTCAGACCGATGACGGCCGCCGCGACCGGGTTGGCCAGGGTCAGGACGGCGAGCGGCGCTCCGAGTCCGGCGCGGTAGGCGCGCTGCGACAGCAGCAGACCGCCGGACGCGAAGGCCGCGACCACCAGTGCCACGGCCGCCACCTGCCACACCGGCAGCGCGTCCGCGTCACGCGCGGTGGCGGCGACCGTGACCGTCTGTGTGAGGGCCGAGGCGACGCCCGAGGTGATGCCGGAGGCCGCCGCGTGCCGGAGGCCCGAGCCGGCTCCCGGCCGGGTCAGCAGGGCGACCAGCGCCATCGCCACGCCCGCGACACCGAGCGCCTGCGGCAGGCTGAGCGTCTCGTCGGGCGAGCTGCCGGCCGCCGTGAGCAGGATGGCGGCGAGGCCGACCAGCGTGAAGGCCGTGCCGCGCCATTCGCCCCGGCTGACCTGCCGCCCGGCACGACGGGCCCCCAGGGGCACGGCGGCGACGAGGGTGAGGGCGCCCAGCGGCTGGACGACCGTGAGCGGTCCGTAGGTGAGCGCCACGACATGCAGCAGCGCGCCGGTCGCGTTCAGCCCGACCGCCCACCACCAGGCGCCGCGGGTCAGCAGGGTGAACAGTCCGGTGTCGGGTGCCGTACGCGCCGCGAGCCGCTCCTGCGCCACCGCCGCGGAGGCGTACGCGACGGCCGAGACCAGCGACAGCGCCACGGCCACGGCCGTCGCCCCGTTCATCGGCCGGCCCCTGAGGTGACGACGGGTGCGGCGGGAGCGACGGGGGACACCGGTGGGAGCTGTGCGGCGGCGGAGCGTGCGACCAGCGAGCCGCGCCGCGGGGACCGGGGGCGTGGCGCCCTGATGACCGTCACAGTGCCGGTGAGCAGGGCGACGGCCACGAGGGCGTCGAGCCAGTAGTGGTTGGCGGTGCCTATGACCACGAGCAGCGTCAGCAGCGGATGCAGCAGCCAGAGCCACCGCCACCGTGACCGCGTGGCGGCGATGAGGCCCACGGCCACCATCAGGGCCCAGCCGACGTGCAGCGACGGCATCGCCGCGAACTGGTTCGCCAGCGCGTCCGTGCCGGGGCTCTCGCCGTACACCGTCGGCCCGTACACCTGGCCGGTGTCCACCAGACCGGACGCCGCGAGCAGCCGCGGCGGCGCGAGGGGCATCAGCAGGTGGAGCGCGAGCGCGGCCCCGGTCAGTACGGACAGGACGCGCCTGGCCCACAGGTAGTGGCCGGGGCGGCGCCAGTAGAGCCAGCCGAGGAAGAGCACCGTCGCCGGGAAGTGCACCGTCGCGTAGTACGTGTTCGCCAGGTGGACGAGCGTCCCGCTGTCCAGCAGCACGCCCTGTACGGAGCCCTCGCCCGGCAGATGGAGCGCGCGCTCCCAGTCCCAGACGCGGTCGGCGTTCCGGAACGCCTCGCCGGTCCGGCCGGTGGCGGCCTGCCTGCCGAGTTTGTAGACGAGGAAGAGTCCGGCGACGAGCAACAGCTCACGTACGAGGGGCGGTCGGGCGGAAGCTTCCGGCTTCCGTGCGGCGGGCCCGGTGCGGGTGCGTATCACCCGACCCCCTTACCTGGACAACACGGCGCGACAGGACGTCGTGGTGGTGCGGCGGCGCGGTCTGGACCGCGCCCTATCGATACGCCAGTGTACCGATACGGATTCGTATCGGTACACTGGCGTATCGGTACACTGACGTATCGCCGCCGGAGCCGCACCGGGGCCGGGCGGCGGAGACGGGGAGAGACGATGACATCGCCGCGCCGCTCCAAGATCACGCCGGAACGGGAGCTGGAACTCTACGAAGCCGCCCTGGAGCTGCTCAGAGAGAGCGGCTACGAGGCGCTGACCATGGAGGGCGTGGCCGCCCGTTCCCGCTGCGGCAAGTCCACGCTCTACCGTCAGTGGGGCACGAAACCTCAGCTGGTCGCGGCGGCGCTGCGCGGCACCCGCTGCGTCAAGCTCGTGGACGTCGACACGGGCAGCCTCGTCGGAGACCTGCGGGCGGCGGCCCGTGCGGCGGTGGCGGGCGCGGGCCGCGACACCGCGCTGATGCACGCGCTCAGCCACGCGGCCTTCCAGAACCCGGAGCTGCTGCGCGCCCTGCGCGAGAACATCATCGAACCGGAAGTCGCGGCGATCGACGCCATGGTCGAACGCGCCGTGGCACGCGGCGAGATCGCGGCCGACAACCCCGCGGCGGAGTTCGTGGCCGCCCAGCTGATGGGCGTCATGCGCGCGCGGCCGATGGTGGAGGGCCGGCAGGCCGACGAGGCGTATCTGCACCGCTTCCTGGAGGCCGCGGTCTTTCCCGCGCTCGGCCTGCGGGACACCTCGCGAGTCACCTCGCACCCCTGACCGGTGGGCCGTCGTCCGAGCGGATGACGACGACTCACCGGCGCCGCACCGTGGGGACGGGAGCGGCGCACTCCATGCCTGTGGGCCCCTCTCCGGGGGCCCACAGGCACGCCGGGAGAGGCGGAGTCCGGTCTCGTACATTCGTCTCGTGCGTCACCGCTCAATGACGTAGTGGCAACGATCAGAATGGCGACGGCATCTGGGAGGAGCCGTATACGAGCCGTGACGAACACCATCGGCCGACGGCGGGCGCCGGGAGCCCCGGGGGACCACGGTGTGCGGTGGCGCAGTGGTATGAACCACCGGTGCACGGCGCGCGTGCGGCCCGTTTCGGAGCCTCCGGTGCTTGAGCACGATTGCTTCGAATCTCGACCGGTACCGATCGAGTCAGTTCACAATCAGTCAATTTCGGCCAGCGGCACGCCAGTTACACAGTAGTTGACGATCCGACATGGACAGATACGCTCCACCCGAACGGCATCGCCCCGTATCCGCGCACCGTATTGCGCCCTTGCCGCATCAGGAGGCCGATCATGACCTGTGTCTCGGAACAGCGCTTGGTCCAACAGCTTCCGGCTGTGCCGTTCTACTGCCCCGTACCGCCCGCAAGACACCCGTCCGTCGAGGTCCTCAACGACCAGACCGTGCGATGGATGCTTCAACAGCGGCTCGACAGCGACGAGCATCAGCTCAAACGCCTGGCCGTCTGCGACTTCGGCGGTCTCGCCGCGTCGACCATGCCCTACGGAGCGCTCGAACCGCTCACCCTGATGGCCAAATTCCACGCCGTGCTCTTCTCGCTCGACGACGGCGTGTGCGACGAGTCCGAGGCCACCGCCGATCTGCTGGCCCAGGAGACCTCGCGCATCATGCGCGCCGTGGAGGCACCGACCGCGCGGGCGCTCGGCGACTCACCGCACACCGCCGCGCTGCGCAGGCTGCGGCTGGAACTGGAGCAGTACGCGTCTCCGCGCCAGGTACGCCGGTTGACGGAGGCCATGCGCGTCTACACCTCGGGGCTGGTGTGGGAGGCGTCCTGGCGCCGCAACCCGGGCCTTCCCTCGCTCGACGACTACATCACGCTGTGGATGCGGGCCATCGGGATGGCGCCCTCCACCGCGATGATCGAGGTGGTCGGCGGCTTCTCCGTGGCGGACGAGGACATGCAGGACCCCCGTGTTCGCGCGCTCACGGAGATCACCTGGACGCTGGTCAGCTGGGACAACGACCTCTACTCCCGCAACAAGGAACTGCTGCGGGCCGACGACAATCTGAATCTGATCGATGTCCTCTGCCAGGAGCAGCACTGCGACCCGCGTCGCGCACTCGTACGGGTGGTGGCGATGCGGGACCGCGTGATGGTGCTGTTCGACCGGCTGGCCCAGCAGGTGCTCAGGGAGGCGGACGACGGTCTGCGCCGCTATGTGCGGGGGCTCGGCCAGTTCGTCCGGGGGCATCTCGACTGGGCGTCGGTCTGCCCCCGTTACTCCGTGCCGTCGGGGCCACGGGCGACCCCCGGCGGATGGTGGAAGCAGCAGCCCGCCGACACCAGCCTGGAGCCGCTTCCGATCCCGACGATCGCCTGGTGGTGGGACCAGCTCGAACCGGCGCACTGACCGGTGGCGCACTGACCGGTGGCGCACTGACCGGTGGCGCACTGACCGGCCGAGGCAGCGTCCCGCCCCGCCGATGCCCCGTCAGTGGCCGCGCCACCAGCGCGCCACCGCCCGCCAGGCCCGCTTCGGGGCGCTGCCCGCGCGCTGTTCCCGCCGCTGCTCCGGAACCGGCCCCGTCGCCTCCGGGATCGCCCCCGCCCCCGTTCCGCCGGTCCCGGCCTCCGCGGATGACGGGACCCCGGATGACAGGACCGCTGACGACGGGACCGGCGTTGAGGGGAGCGCCGTTGACGGGACCGGCGCTGACGGGATCACGCCCTCGGCCGGGGGCCGCGCCGCCTCGGGGCGGGGCGAATCCACCCGCCACCGCGGTCGCGGTACGGCGGCCGACGCGCTCGGCGGCCCGGTGATGTCCTGCGGCGGACGCGGTGCGAAGGCCACCGGAAGCTCCAGCAGCTGACGGGACATCAGCGCCCCCTCGTACCGCAGTTCATGCTCCTCCACGGCGAGCTGGACATCGGGCAGCCGCAGCAGCAGCGCGTCGATCCCGGTGTCGGCGATCGCCCGCCCGATGTCCTGGCCAGGACACTCGTGCGGGCCGCCGCTGAAGGCGAGATGGGCGCGGTTGCCCTGCATGGAGGCGTTGAGATCGGGCCGTACCACGGGGTCCACATTGGCCGCCGCGATCCCGACCACCAGCGCGTCCCCCGCCCTGATGCGCTGTCCGCCGAGTTCGGTGTCACCGACCGCCCAGCGGCCGAAGATCGTGGTGAAGGGCGGCTCGTCCCAGAGCGTCTGCTCGACCGCCTCCGGCAGGGTCATATGACCGCCGCTCAGCTGCGCCCGGAACCGCGGATCGGTGAGGACCATGCGCAGCACATGGGCGATGAGGTTCGCGGTGGTCTCGTACGCCGCGATGAGCACCAGCCGCAGATGCTGGCCGACCTCGTCGTCGGTGAGTCCGGCCGGGTGTTCGGTGAGCCAGGTCGCGAAGTCCTCCTCGGGCGCGATACGGCGCCGCTTCACCAGCCTGGTCAGTGTGGCCATCACATACGCGTTGCTCTCGTTGGCGGTCTCGGTGCCCTTGATCATGTCGCGCGCGGCCTGCACGAGGCGCTCGCTGTACTCCTCGGGCATCCCCAGGATCTGCGTCATCACCATCATCGGCAGATGCTCGGCGAACCTGCTGACCAGATCCGCCCTGCCGTCCCGGCAGAACTCGTTGACCAGCCGGTTGCTGTAGCGGTTGATATAGCGCCGGACGCCCCGGTGGTCGATCCGCGCGATCGAGTCGGTGACCGCGCCGCGCAGCCGCTCG
This sequence comes from Streptomyces sp. NPDC039430, assembly GCF_055639435.1. Lineage (NCBI taxonomy): Bacteria > Bacillati > Actinomycetota > Actinomycetes > Kitasatosporales > Streptomycetaceae > Streptomyces > Streptomyces sp. NPDC039430. The sequence continues at coordinate 145,111 of NZ_JBVKAK010000011.1, forward strand.
TGATCCGCGCCGTCGGCGAAGACGCAGATGGGCTGCCAGGTGAAGACGGGCGCGAGGGGATGGTCGGGGGGCGCGGTGCCGTCCTGCAGCGCGCGCCAGCGCCGGGAGTCCCGGGAGAACTGCGACGGCGTACGCGTCATATGCAGATTGTCACCGTGCCCGAGCACGAGCCAGGCGGGGACGTCGCCGTGGAGCAGCACGGGCGCGACGGAACCGTGTTCGGCGCGCAGCTTCTCGTACAGACCCATGGGGTCGTTCTCGGCCTCGGGTCCGTACAGCCGCCGCAGCCCACCGGCGGCGAGACCGTCCAGTGTGGGCCCTATGGTGTCCTGACCGCCGCTCCGGCCGGGGGAGTTCAGCTCGCCGGCGGTCATGCCGTGGGCCGGGCAGCCGGGGGGCGGCGCCATGGGGCCGTCGGGCCCGGGTCGGTGCGAATAAGGGGTGGTCACGGTCGCTCCAGGGGTCAGGCCGGAAGGTGTACGTGCGCGGGTACGGGTACGGGTACGGGTACGGGTGAGCTTGCGTGTACGGGGATGGCGCGTGCCGCTCGGACGGTCGGTCACGTCAGGCGGACGGCAGCGCCAGCGAGTGCAGGTAGTGCATCAGCGTCAGCAGCACATCGCGGCTCGACTCCCGCAGCCGTGCGTCGCAGTCGACCATCGGGACCTCGTCGGGCAGGTCCAGGGCCTTCCGCAGCGCCTCGACGGGGTGGTGCGGCGCGTCCGGGAAGGTGTTGACGGCGACGACGAACGGTACGCCGCGCTCCTCCAGCCGTCCGATCACATCGAAGCTGACTTCGAGGCGGCGGGTGTCGACGAGCACCACGGCTCCCAGGGCGCCCTCGAAGAGGCCGTTCCACAGGAACCAGAAGCGCTCCTGGCCGGGGGTGCCGAAGAGATAGAGCACCAGTTGTTCGGTGATGCTGATCCGGCCGAAGTCCATGGCGACGGTCGTGGCGGTCTTGGTCTCCACACCGGAGTTGTCGTCCACCCCCACCCCGGCCTGGGTCATGGTCTCTTCGGTGGTGAGCGGACGGATCTCGCTGACCGAGCCCACCATCGTCGTCTTTCCGACCCCGAATCCGCCCACGATCACGACCTTCACCGCGGAGGTGGCCGTGGTGGGCAGGACGTCCTCGCTCCTGGGACCCGTGATCGTGTCAGAGTTTCTGAAGTCCATGCATCACCGCTTCGAGAAGGGACCGGTCGGGAAGCGCGGCGCGGACGATGGGTGCGCGCGATTCGACCAGCTCGGTCGCGAGGAGTTCGGTCAGCAGCGCGGTCACCACGCTGAAGGGGAGGCTGAGATAGGCGGAGATCTCGGCCACGGACAGTGGTGCCCGGCAGAGCCGGAGAATGGCGGCCTGTTCCGGCTGCACCGTCGGCGCGGGGTCGTCGCGTGCCACGATCATGGTGACCAGGTCGAGCGGCGCCCGTTCGGCGCCGTCGGGGCCGCCGGTGATCACGTACAGCCGTTCCGGGTCCCCCACATCCGCCTCGGGGCGCCGGCGTTCTCGTCTGGGAGGCGTGGTCATCCGGCCTGCCCGTCATGGCGCGGCGGACTCGTCAGATGCGCTCCGATGCGGACCACCATGTCCCGCATCCTGGCCCCCACCAGCCCCGCGTCCACCGTGTCGTCGGCGAGGACGGCGAGATACGCGCCCGCCCCGGCCTCCATCAGATAGAAGAAGCCGCCCCCGACCTCGATGACGACGAGCCTCATCCGGCCGTCGCTGGAGGGGATTTCGGCGGCGACGGCCGCGGCCAGACTCTGCAGTCCGGCGCAGGCGGCGGCCAGCCGGTCGGCGACATCCGGGTCACCGCCGTGCCGGGCGATCCGGAGCCCGTCCGCGGAGAGCACCACGATCTGCTGGATCTGCGGTACTCCGTCGGCCAGTTCCTTGAGCATCCAGTCCATGTTCGCCCGCTGCTGGATCACTTCAGATCTCCCTTGCCCCACATGTCGTCGGATTCGCCCTGGTCACCGGGGTGGCCCGGCGCCTCCCCCGCCCCGGCCGACGGCTCACGCGGAGTGCCGTTGACCGCCTTGGTGAACGCTTCGAGCCAGATGCCGGGACCGGGCTTCTTCTCCGGCGTACCGCCGTCGCGCTGTGTGCCGTCCGGCGCGCCACCCGGGGCGTCACCGCGCCCGCCGTCGTACCCGCCGCCGCTCCCGTACCCGTTGCCTCCGTACCCGTTGCCCGCGGTCTCCCTGCTCCCGTTCCCGCTGCTCCCGTACCCGTTGCCTCTGCCGTTGGCCTGGCCACTGCCCTGGGGCCGGGCGTCGCCCCGGCCTTCGCTCCGGCCGGTGTTCTGGAGGCCGAGGTTGTGGGAGCCGAGCGGGGCGCGGCCACGGCTGCGCCGCTGCGGCAGCCCGTTCTCCGTCCACTCCGTCACCACGGGAATGTCGTCCTCCATGGGTCCCGCCACCGGCACCGACGGCTGTGGCCCGGTGGCCGGCCGCGGCACCCGGTTCGCGGGCCGCAGTACGTCCGTCGTGGGCAGTCCCGCACCACTGCCGCGGGGCAGCGCCGAGGCGCCGATGCCATGGGCGATACCGGGTGCGGGTCCGGTGGTGACGACATCACGCGGCACGATGAGGACGGCCCGGACGCCGCCGTACGCCGACTGCCGCAGCGAGACCTGGAGGTTGTACATCTGGCAGAGGCGGCCGACCACGGCCATACCGAGCCGGGGTGTCTCGCCGAGGTCGTTGAGGTCGATACCGGCCTGGGCCTGCGCGAGCATGGTCTCGGCCCGTGCCCGTGCCTCCTCGCTGAGGCTGACGCCGCCGTCCTCGATCTCGATCGCGATCCCGGTCTGCACCTCGACCGCGGTGACATGGACGCGGGTCTGCGGCGGCGAGTAGCGGGTGGCGTTGTCGAGGAGTTCGGCGCACGCGTGGATGAGCGGCTCCACGGCCGTGCCGATGATGGCGACCTTGGCGATGGAGTGCAGATCGACGCGCTGGTACTCCAGGATCCGGGACATCGCGCCGCGCAACACGCTGAACAGCGGTACGGGCTTGGGCCATTGGCGTCCCGGGCGGGCCTTGCCCAGCACGGCGATACTGTCCGCGAGCCGGCCGATCAGCGCGGTGCCGTGGTCGATGCGCAGCAGGTCGTCGAAGACCTCGGGGTTGCGGCCGTGCGCCTCTTCCATCTCCCGCAGTTCGCTGGCCTGCTGGTGCACGATGGACTGGACGCGGCGCGCGATGTTCACGAAGGAGCGCTGCGCGGACTCGCGCATGGCTTCCTCGTCGTCCACGATCTGCAGTACGGAACGGAGCAGGGACCGCTGCGCGGTGGGCAGTTCGCGGTAGCGCTCGTCCCCGTCCACCACGGCGCGGATCACTTCCGCGGGCGATTCGCCCTGCCGCATCCGGTGGATCGTGGCCGGCATCAGCTCTTTGCCGAGCCGTACGGTCTCCTCGTCGTGCTGGGCGAGACGCCGTTCCAGCTGTGCGAGGCGGTACGTGTAGTGCTCGTGCAGCGTACTGACGGTTCTGGCGCGCCGGGACAGTTCCCCCGCGCACCAGGTGACGACGATGGTCGCGACCGCGCCGTATACCACGAGCGGTATCCGGGCGGCGTCGGGAACGAGGACCACCGCGCCCGCTGTGGCCGCCACGATCAGGACGGCGGGGAGGAGGAGCGCGCGGACGGCGGGGGATGCTTGATCACTCGGGGGTGCTTCAACACGAACCATGTAAGCCCTCTGGCGGTCGATTCAGATCAGATCATTCAAACGATCAGGGCACAAAGGGAACAAGTGCCTGATTACGTATCAACTCGGCGCGCTCCGCGAGAGCTTAGCCCGATGAAATCGGCGCATCGGCATATTCACCCAACCTCGTGCGCGGGCAATGCCGTTGGGCATAGACTCGCGCGTTTGCACGCTACGCTTCCATGACCGCACGAAGAGTAACGGCTTCGCGGCATGACAATGGCCCTGATATCGGGTTTTTATCGGGTGATCACGCTCGTACGCCAGACGTGCGCGGGGAGACCGAGCCTGGTACGGCTCCCCGGGCCGGACCGGAGAATCGCCAACGATCTTCACTCTTCCGGGGGTGAGGGATCCGCGGCCACACGCCGTCCGCCGGGTGGCTATCGTGGCGGGTCGGAAGTGGCCGGTGGGGACACGGTGGAACGGGGAGGACGAACGGTGGGCGAGGGTCGGGCCGGCTGGATCCGGGTGCCGGTGGGGGCCGACTCGGCGCGGTGGGCGACCCGGGGGCGCTGCAAACTCGTGCTGTTCATCGTGCACAACGTGACCTCGGCGACGCGGCTGCTGGACGTCCTGCCGCTGTTCCGTGACGATCTGCGGGTGCAGCTGCTCGCCACCTGGACCGGTTCGTCGCCGTTCCGGGCCGGGGTGGCCGAGCTGCTCGCGGAGACCGGCGTACCCGTACTGCCGTGGGAGCAGGCGCTCGAACTCCCGGTGGATCTGGCGGTCTCGGCCAGCTTCGGCGGTCAACTTCACGCGCTGTCAGAGAAGTTGACCGTACTCTCGCATGGCGTTGGCTACAATAAGAGACTGGCAACACCGGACACCGGACACCGGACACCGGACACCGGACACCGGATGCCCTTCGCCCGAAGCGGAGCGCCGTACGCCAGGCGCCGGGGCACCGCCCGTCTTCGGGCTCTCCCCCGACTGGCTGCTCGCCGACGGCTCCCCCGTCGCCGACACACTGGTCCTCTCCCACCCCGAACAGCTGGAGCGGCTGCGCGCCGCGTGCCCGGAGGCGGTGCCCACCGCCCTGCTCGCCGGGGACCCGTGTTTCGACCGGATACTGGCGGCCCGCCCCTATCGCGAGCGCTTCCGCCGGGCCCTCGACGTACGGCCGGGACAGCGGCTCGTCCTGCTGAACTCGACCTGGAACCCCGACTCCCTCTTCGGGGACGGCGGCGAGGACATACTGCCGTCGCTGCTGCCGCGGCTCACCGCCGAACTGCCCGCCGACGAGTACCGGCCGGCCGCCGTACTGCACCCCAATATCTGGCACGGTCACGGGTCCGGCCAGATCCGCGTCTGGCTGGACCGGGCCCGGCGGGGCGGGCTGGCGCTGGTGGATCCGCTGGAGGGATGGCGCCAGGCGCTCATCGCGGCCGATGTGGTCATCGGGGACGGCGGCTCGGTCAGCTACTACGCGGCGGCTCTCGGCATCCCCGTACTGATGGGCGCGGCATCAGCGGACGGACTCGACGCGCGGTCGCCGGTCGCCGCGTTCGTACGGCAGGCCCCCCGGCTCGCGCCGTACGCCCCGCTGCGGGCCCAGCTGGACGCGCTGCTCGACGGAGCGGAACAGCGGCGGCCGGGGACACCCCCCGGTCCCGCCGAGCTGGTCTCCTCGGCTCCGGGCGAGGCGGCGACACTGCTGCGCCGTCACTTCTACCGGCGCATCGGTATCCCCGAGCCCGGGGACCCCGCTCTGCTGGACCCGCTGCCGCTCCCCCCGTACGAGCGGGTGACGCGGACGGCGCCCATGCGGGTGGTGACCCGGCTGCTGGAGACCGGTGAGATCGAGGTGAGCCGGTACGCGGACCCCCGGTCGGAGCCGGCGGGTGACGGGGACGCGCATACGGCCGTGCACGAGGACACCCTGGACCCCGACAGACGCGCGCTCGCCGATGTGATCTTCCGGTACGGCACGGGGGACGATCCTCGGTACGGCACCCCGGAGGAGTGGACGGCGGAGGTACTGGCCCGCCATCCCTACTGCGAGCTGACGGCGCTGGTCACCGATCCGGGCAGTTGTACGGTCCGCGCGCGGAGCGGCACACTGCTACGGCTCTCCGGCGCGCCCGCCGCCGCCGACCCCGCCGCGTATGTCTCCGCGCTGTACGCGTGGCTGGCCGCGGGCAAGGTGTGGGAGGAGCTGGTCGCGGGCGGGATGACCGTACGCACCGGCGGGAGCGGCTCGCACCATGTCTCGGTCACACCGCTCACACCGCTCCCGCCGGGCGGTCCGGCTCATGTGGGCGGTCCGGCCCATCCGGGCAGTCCGGGCAGTCCGGGCAGTCCGGGCAGTCCGGGCGGTTCGGGATCCCCTCTCACTCCCCCGCCGCGTTGAGGCAGCGCTCGCGCAGCGCCCGCAGATGCGCGAGATGGTAGGCGGCCTTCTCGGCGTCGAGCGCAGCAGCCGCCTCGTCGATCAGCGGCAGCGCACCGCGCGGATCCCCTTCGGCGAGACAGGTCTCGGCGAGGTCGGTGAGAGTCCTCGCGGTGTTGTACGGCTCCTGGGCGACGTCGCGGAAGAACACCAGCGCCACGGCGAGCCGCTCATGGGCCTCGGCGTAGCTGCCGAGCCCGCGCAGCGCCCGGCCCCGGTGCCGGTCCAACAGGGCACGGGCGCGGGGCAGATCACGCTCGCCCTCGTCCCCTGCCCCGATGCCGTCGAGGATCGCCGCCGCCTCGTCGAAGCGGTCGTACGCCTCCTGGAAACGCCACTGGCGCAGCCGCAGCAGACCCAGCGACTCGACGCAGGACGCGTGTCCGCGCAGATGCCCGGACCGCTCCTCGGCCCGTGCGGCGGCGGTCAGCTCGGGCTCGGCCTCCTCGTACCGCCGTAGCTCCATCAGGTCCAGGGCCAGCAGCAGATGCGTCCGTCCGGCCATCCGGGACACGGGGTCATGGGCATCGGCGACACGCGCGCCCGCCCGCAGTGCGGGGAGCAGTTCGTCGTGGTATCCCGCCTTCAGCTGGAGCGGCCAGAGGGCCTGGCACAGCTGGTAGACGGCTTCCGGCCGGCCGAATTCCTCGGCCGCGTGGACCGCTTGGACCAGATTGCCCAGCTCGGCCACCAGCGCGGAAAGCGCCTCGCCCTCGTTGCCGTACGGGCTCGGGTCGCGCGCCAGCTCCTCGTAGAGCGGGCCGACGCCCCAGCCTCCCGGCAGGGCGGCGAGCCTGGCCCGTACGGCGAAGCGCAGATACCAGTCCACCGTGCGCTGCACCGCCGCGGAGTACGCCGGGATGCCGTCCACGCGGACGGCGGTCTCCTCGGCATGGCCGCGGACCACGGGGCGGTAGCGACAGCGGTCGGCGTCCACGGACTCCAGCAGCCCTCGGTCGACGAGTTCGCCGAGGATACGCGCCGCTTCGGCCTCCGGCAGGGAGACGGTGGCCGCGACGGCGGCCGGGCCGAACGCGGGCCACTCGCGCAGCGACATCAGCCGGTAGACCTTGGCGGCGGCGGGCACCAGCTCGCGGTACAGGCCCTCGACCGCGGCACGGACAGGGCCGTTGTCGGACACGGTGGGCGCCTCCTCCCGCCGGTTCGGTCCGGGGTCCTGGCCGAGCAGCCGGTGCGGCTCGGCCAGCTGCGGAGCCGCCGCCCGCAGCGCGTACGGCGAACCGGCACACCGCTCCAGCACCCGCGGCAGTACGGCGCGGGCCGCCGCCACCGTCTCCCGGTCCGTGAGGTCGGTGAGCAGCCGGCGCGCGTCCTTGTCGGAGAGCGGTCCGACGGGGATCGGCAGCGCGTCCAGCCCGCGCAGCGGCCTCGGCGCGACCACGACCGTGAACACGTCGGGCGCGGCCGTGAGCAGGGGCCTGACCTGCGCCGCCGACTGGGCGTGGTCCAGCACGACGAGCAGACGCCGGCTCGCGACGGCGCGCCGGAAGCACTCACGCCGGTCCGCCACGTCCGGCGGGATGTCGTCCCGTGCCATCCCGAGCTGGACGAGCAGGCTCCGCAGGACCGTGGACGCGTCCAGCGCGGTGCTCGCGGAGGCGCCGCGCAGGTCGGCGTACAGCTGTCCGCCGGGGAAGAGGCGCCCCGCCTCCCGGCACCCCCAGTGGATGGCGAGAGCGCTGGTGCCGATGCCTTCGGGGCCATGGATCAGCGCGACGCGCGGCCGTCCGTCCGCCGTGCGCACGGCCTCGCGCGCCAGGAGCTTCATCGCTTCCTGACGGTCCGTGAAGAACCGTATGGAGGGAGGCAGCGTCGGCACCGCGTCGGCCGTCCCCGGGCCGGGAGCGGTACGGGCGAACGCCTCCCAGGCGCGGGCGAGCGCGGGATCGGTCCGTACCACCTCGTGGATCCGCTCGGCCACGGCCGTCAGCTCGGCCGGGCCCGCGGGCGCCGTCACCTCCTGGCCGACGATGCGCCGCACCAGACCGCCGGCCGACTCCCAGGCCCACTTCCCGGCCTCATTGGCCATTCCCGCGCCCACGGCGCTCAGCACCGCGGCGATCGCCGCCAGTGACATGGGCTCCAGCATGCCCGCTCCCCCACTCCCCGTCTCCGATCCCCGGGCCGGATCCCCGGGCCCGGTCCCGGCTCCCCGGCGAGGCGCCGGCGGAGGCCGCGCGCCACGTTCCGGATCAACCGTAATAGCGATCACGGCGGTACGGGTGCGGTTGGCGACTACTCGCAACCTCTGTTGCCGAAGGGGACGTTCGGGGAAGAGGCGACGGGCCGGCCGGATGTCGCGCGAGGGGCGTCGGGGCCCCGTGCGCCAGGGGTTCCGGAGGGGGTGCCGGGGGCGCTCCGGACGGGGATTTCAGGCGATATCAGGCGGTTGCCGCCGTACGCGCTGATACTGACCCCATGACCCGACACGGAGAGCTGGGCACAGCCCTGCACCGCTGGCGTGACCGGATCGCTCCGGCCGAGGCCGGGCTGCCCGCGGACGAGCCCGGCCGGGCGGCCGGGCTGCGGCATGAGGAGCTGGCCCAGCTGACCGGTCTGTCCGTGGACTATCTCGTCCGGCTGGAAGAGGGGCGGGCGACCTCCCCGTCCGTTCAGGTCCTCGCCTCGCTGGCCCGCGCCCTGCGGCTCTCGGACGACGAGCGCAGACACCTCTTCCTGCTCGCCGGGCAGTCACCACCCGCCCTCGGCCGGGTCTCGGACCACATCCCGCCCAGTGTGCGACGGCTGCTCGGACGGCTCCCGGGGACCCCGCTCGGGGTCCATGACGCCGCCTGGAACCTGATCACCTGGAACCCGCTCTGGGCCGCGCTGCTCGGGGATCCGGCGGCGGCCCCTGGGCGGGGCCGCAACGCCGCCTGGCTGCACTTCACGGGCCAGCCCAGCCGGATCAGCCACACCGTGGAGCAGGAGGCGCGGTTCGAGGCGGCTCTCGTCGCCGACCTCCGGTCCGCGACGGTCCACTACCCCACCGACGTACGGCTGCGCTTCCTCATCGGGGAGCTGCGGCGGGTCAGCAACCGGTTCGCGGTGCTGTGGAACTCCCGTATCGCCGACTCCCACGACACCGGTACCAGGACCATCCATCACCCGGATGTCGGACCGGTGACCGTGGACTGCGACACCCTCACCGTCCCGGGGTGCGATCTCCGTATCGCCGCGTACTCCGCGGCCCCGGGCACGGACGCGGCCGACAAGCTCAGGCTGCTCGATGTGATCGGCACGGAGATGACCGGGATGACCGGGCTGACGGACATGAGCGACATGGCGCGGGGGCCCGCCCCGGCCACGGCCGCCGCCCCCGCCACGAACGCCGTTGTCGACGACCACGACCCCGGTACCGGGCACGGCCCCGCCGCCGCGCCGGAGCCCGCCGACCGATGAGCGCGAACACGGTCTGCACCGGCGCCGGCATGTCGCTGGACGGCTATATCGCGGGCCCGGAGGAGACGGGCTTCGACAAGCTGTTCACGTGGTACAGCAACGGCACGGTGCGCGTGCCGACCGCCCGTGACGACCTCACCTTCACCATGTCCCCGGTGAGCGTGGAGGCGTGGCGCGGCACGGTCGAACGCACCGGCGCGCTGGTCGTCGGCCGGCGTCTGTTCGATCTCACCTCGGGCTGGGAGGGGAATCACCCGATCGGGTGCCCGGTGGTGGTGCTCACGCACCGCGTGCCGGAGGACTGGCCGTACGAGGACGCGCCCTTCACCTTCGTCACGGACGGTATCGAGAGCGCCGTGGAACGGGCCAGGGAACTCGCGGGGCCCGGCAGGGCGGTCACCGTCAACGGCGGCACGATCGCGCGGCAGTGCCTGGACGCGCGGCTGCTCGACGAGGTGTGGATCGATCTCGTACCGGTGCTGCTCGGCGCCGGGACGCCGTTCTTCGACGAGCTGAAGAACGTACCGGTGGAGCTGGAGGGACCGCTGTCGATGTCCCAGGGCATCGGCGTCACTCATTTGCGCTATCGGGTCCGCTATCCATGACGGACGCGCGTCCGCCGAAACCCGGAACCCCCGACCGGACAGGGATACATCCGGTCGGCTCACGTGAGGGGCGCGGGACGCGGTCCGTTCCTACCGTGGCGGAATGATCAACAGATCCGTGACGCGCTCCGCGCTCTCCGGCACGGTGGCTCTCGCCGCCACCGGCCTGCTGGTCCTTCTGCCGCCGTCCCCGCCGGCCGCCGCGGACTCCCGCAGCGATCCGGCCGTACGGGCTCCGGGCCTGCCCCGCGTCCCCGTGGTCGCCGGCTCCCCCGGCGGCCATGGCTCAGCCGGATCTCCCGGACCTCATGGCTCCCCTGGCTCCCCTGGCTCCTCCGGTTCCCCCGGATCGCATGGAGCCCCCCGATCCGTCTCCGCCGCCCACGGACCGGCCGCCGGCGCTCATGGCCCCGCGAGCGCCCCGGGTGCCGATATCGACCGGGCTCTGCTGTACCGGCCGGGTACGCACGCGCGGCCCCGGGCCGGTGCCCCCGCTCCGCCGGAGCTGTCGGCGCTGTCCTGGCTGGTCGCGGATGCCCGTACGGGCGAGGTCCTCGCCGCGCGCGACGCACACCTCAAACTGCCTCCGGCCTCCACGCTGAAGACGCTCTTCGCCCTCACCGCGCTGCCGCGTCTGGCCGAACACTCCCGGCACACCGTCAAAGAGGAGGAGCTGGACGACATCGGCCCCGGCAGCAGCACGGTGGGCATCGTCGGCGGCGAGTCGTACGAAGTGGCCGATCTGTGGCGGGGCGTGTTCCTCAGCTCCGGCAACGACGCGGTGCGCGCGCTCTCCGCGATGAACGGCGGCTGGGACTCGACGGTCGCTCAGATGCGCAAGAAGGCCAAGCAACTGGGCGCGCTGGACACCCACGTCGTGTCCCCGGACGGTTATGACGCGCCAGGTCAGGTGTCGTCGGCGTACGACCTGTCGGTCTTCGCCCGTGCGGGCCTGGCGTCACCGGAGTTCGTACGGTACAGCTCGACCGTCGACGCCGAGTTCCCCGGCGAAGGCGGCATCGTCAACACCAACCGGCTGCTGAGCGGCGAGGACGGGGTCGAGCCCTATCCGGGGCTGATCGGTGTCAAGAACGGCTTCACCTCCGACGCCGGCTACACCCTGATCGCGGCGGCCAAGCGCGGCGGGCGCACGCTGGTGGCGACCGTGATGAACCCGCAGTGGGGCGGCGTCCACGCGGTCTACGAGGAGGCCAGGGAGCTGCTGGACTGGGGCTTCGCCGCCGGGAAGCGGGCCGTCCCGGTGGGCACCCTCAAGCCGCCTCCGCCGCCCGTCCCGCCGATGCCCCCGGCCCCGCCGACGCCGGCGGGTCCCGGGTCGAGCCCGATGGCGAAGGTGGCGGGGGCGGCGCCGGGCGCCCGGTCGGTGACCGTCGCGCGGGCGGAGGACGACGGTTCCGGGTCCGGCTATCTGGTGCCCGCGGTCTTCGTTAGCTCGGCCTGTCTCGCGGCCGTCGGGCTCTTCGTCGTACGGCGCTCGGGCCGGCGGCGGCCGGAGGAGGAAGAGATCATCCGCTGAGCCCGGCACCCCGCCGCCGCGGAGCCGGACACCTGCCGATGCGTCCGCCACCCACCCGCTGAAGGGCGCCTACCAGTGAGCGGGGCGCGTGAGAGACGGCGGGAGTCTGGTCGCCGCGTCTCCCTTCGCCGCGTTGACCTGGGTCTGGACGAGGAAGACGGCGCCGGTCAGATCGGCGCCCCGCAGATCCGCGTCCCTCAGGTCGGCCCCGATCAGATCGGCCAGGCGCAGATCGGCCCCCCGCAGATCGGCGGCGATCAGATACGCCCCGCGCAGGTCGGCGCCGCGCAGATCGGCGCCTTTGAGCTTGGCGCCGAAGAGGTCGGCTCCCCTGCGGTTCTTCCGCTTGCCCCGGACCTGGGCCCGTACCAGCTCACTCGTGCGCAGCAGGAGGGTGTTGACGGCCGCGCGTCGCTCCGCCACGTCCAGGGCGAGCAGGGCCTCGGGAGCGCTCCGGGTCAGGCGCTCGGTCTCGTCCAGTGCGCGGCGGATCTCGCGGTGGAGCGTACGGGCGGGTTCGAGCGCCAGCGCCTCGTCGAGGTACCACAGCAGTTCCTGGAGCTGCCGCATCACGGGAAGCGCGGCGAACATCCGCTCCGCGCTCTCGGGGGCCTGCCGCCAGTCCCGTCCGCCGAAGGTGAGCTGCGAGACCTTCTGGCCCGCGCCGAAGCAGTCGTAGACCGTGCACCCCTGGAAGCCGCGTTCCCTCAGGGTGCTGTGCACGCCGCAGCGGAAGTCCGTCCGCAGGTGGCGGCAGGGCTCCCCGGCGGCCTTGTCGACCGGGAAGTCCGCCGAGACCGAGAAGGTCAGCGCGACGCAGCAGAGCCCGAAGCAGTTCGCGCAGTCGGCCCGCAGATCGAGGCCGGAGGGCCCGGGGCCGTGAGTCCCCTCGCGGCGGGAGCCGTTGTCCCCCTCGCGGCGGGAGCCGTTGTCCCCGTCACGGCGAGGGGTGTGCATCCCCTCGCGGAGGGCGGCGTTCAGGGGGTCGGGCTGCGCTGACAAGGGTTCCGGTCTCCTGTACCTGCTGGGCGGCGGTCGCCCGACGGAGCGTACCTGCCGGCGCCGACGCAGCATGTGCAACGGGGGGTTGACCGCCTCCTGTCCTCGGTCTAGATTCCTCGCACCTCGCAGGTGTATCGATAAACCACCTGGCCGGGTTCCCACTCAGCACTCCCGTAGGAGGCCCCGCGCCGTGCGCTCCCCGCTGAACCGCCGCGGTTTCATAGCCGCCGGCGCCGCCCTCGCCGCGGGCGCCGCCGTGCCCGCGCTGTCCGGGTGCGCCGCACTGGCGGCGGCCGATTTCGACCCCGGCACCCTGGTCATCCACAGCCAGCTCGGCGGCACCGCCCCCGGCTCCGCCACCTTCCGGGCCGTGCTCGACACCTTCCGCCGGGAGAATCCGCGGATCGCGGTCAAGAGCCTGGTCAACGGCGATGAGCTCGGGCAGGTGTACGAGACGTCGCGGCTGGCGAAGAAGGAGGCCGACGTCGTCATGGTCAATCTCTACGACAAGACGGTGGCCTGGACCGAGCTGGGCGCGACCGTCCCGGTCGGCGGCTATCTCGACGCGTGGGGGCTGCGCGACCGCGTCATCCCCGGCGCGCTCAAGGAGTGGACCGACCCCGAGGGGCGGCTGCGCGCCCTTCCGTACATCAGCAGCAACTGGCCCGTCGCCTTCAACACCTCGCTGCTGCGGGCCGCCGGCGTCGACACGATCCCCACCACCGGTGACGAACTGATCGCGGCGGCCGGGAAACTGCGCGCGAAGGGCACCGCCCCCGTCACCATCGGCGGCAACGACTGGACGGGGCAGAAGCTCCTCGCCCAGATCATCCAGACGTTCCTCACTCCCGAGCAGGCCCGCGCGCTCTACTCCACGGGCGACTTCAGCGGTCTCCCGCAGGCGCGCGACGGTGTCGCGTACTTCGTCGAGCTGCGCGACGCGGGGGTGTTCACGGACAAGGCGCAGGGGCTGACCACGGACTCGATGACGACCCAGTTCAACACGGAGGCCGCCGCCATGGAGTCGGCGATGTCCTCGGCGCTGGCCCGGGTCCCCGGAAAGGTCGCCGCGCGTACGGAGGTCGGCGGCTGGCCGCTGGCTCCGGGCGCCGCGCATGCGAAGCCGACGATCCTGCGGACGTACACCGTCTCCGGGTTCTGGATCAGTCCGAACGGTACGAAGAAGATCGAGAACGTGGAGAAGTTCGTCCGCTTCATGTACCGCCCCGATGTGATCTCGCGGTTCGTCTCCGAGGGCGGTCGCGACATGGCCGTGAGGACCGACACCCTCAGCGACAACTTCCCCTTGGTCGCCAAGGCGCAGCGGCTCGGCGACAGCGTCAGCCAGGTGGTGCTGCCGGATCTGTACGTGCCTCCCTCTGCCGTGCAGCCGCTGATCCAGGCGACCAGCACCGCGTTCACCCCGGGCACCAGCGCCCGCCGCATCCTCGCTCTGCTCGACGGTGCGTACCGCCATGCCTGAGCAGGTCCGACGCCTCACGGGAGTGACCAAGTGACAACGATGTCCGTCAGGTCTGCCACCGGGCAGGACGCACCGGCCCAACCGGGCGCGGGACAGCGGAAGCGGCAGCGCGGGCCGCGCACCACGATCCTCGCCCTGCCCGCCCTCGCCTGGTATCTGATCTTCATGGTCGGCCCGATGGCCGCCATCTTCGTGATCGCGGCCATGAACTGGCCGGGGATGCTCCAGCCCGTCTCGTTCGCGGGGCTCGACAACTTCCGTACGGTGCTGGCCGATCCGGTCTTCTGGCAGGCGGTACGGAACACCGCCGTCCAGCTCGCGATCGCCCTGCCCGTCATGATCGTCTGCGCGTACATGCTGGGCTACTACGTGGCGCAGAAGCCCCCGGGGCACCGGGTGATCCGCTATCTGCTGTTCGTACCGGGGCTGATCTCGACCCCGGCCAAGGCGATGGTCTTCTACGCCGCGCTCTCCCCGGACGGGCTGCTCAACGGCGCGCTCCAGTCCGTCGGCCTCGGCTCGCTCACCGACGCCTGGCTCGCCAACTCCGGTACGGCGCTGTTCTGTCTGATCGCGCTCGACATCTGGGCCGGTATCGGCTTCACCGCCGTGCTGTTCGCGGCGCGGCTCGACAGCGTTCCCGATGAGCTGGGCGAGGCCGCGCAGCTGGACGGCGCGGGGCACTGGCGCACCATGTGGCGTGTCCACTTCCCGGTCATCAGGGACTACGTGGGGGTGGTGACGATGCTCCAGTTCCTCTGGACGCTCTTCGGCTCGGCGCAGCAGGTGCTGCTGCTCACCCAGGGCGGGCCGGCCAACTCCTCGACCACGCTGTCGTTCCTCGTGTACCAGAAGGCGTTCATCGAAACGGATCTGGGCTACAGCCAGGCCATCGGTGTGGTCCTCTTCCTGGTCGGGCTGGTGGGACTGCTGTCCATCCGCCGCACCTTCCGCCAGACGTACTGATGTGTGACGTACTGACGCGCCGACGCACCAAGTGCGCTGACGCCGTGCACACAGCCACCGATCGGAGCTGTTTCCCGTGTCCACCATGAAGTTCAGGAAGTCCTGGCTGCCCGCGCACATCCTGGTGTGGACGTACGCGGTACTGCTGGCCGTCCCGCTCTACTACTTCCTCGCCTCGGCCTTCAAGTCGAACGAGCGGATCTTCGCGAGCCCCCTCTCGCCGCCGTCCTCGTTCGGGCTCGGCAACTTCCGTACGGCCTTCGAGAGCGCCGAGCTGGGGCCCGCCATCGTCAACTCGGCGCTGGTGACGGTGTTCTCGCTGGTCCTGACCCTGGGGCTGGCGATACCCGCCGCGTTCGCGCTGGCCCGTTCGACGGGCCGGCTGGCGTCCGCGATGGAGAAGGTGTTCTCGCTCGGTTTCCTGATCCCGACCTTCGCCGCGCTCTTCCCCACCTTCCTGCTCTCGGCGGCCACCGGCCTCTTCCACACCCGCGCGTTCATGGTGCTGTTCCTGCCGGCGACCGCGATGCCGCTGTCGGTGGTGATCCTGGTGCAGTTCATGCGGACCATCCCGCGCGAGATGGAGGAGGCGGCGCGGATGGACGGTGCCTCGACGTTCGCCGTACTGCGGCACATCTACACACCGATGTGCGTGCCCGGCATCGCCACCGTGCTGCTGCTGAACTTCCTCAGCTTCTGGAACGAGTACCTCTACTCGCTGATCATCATCGGGCCTGACCCCGAGCTGCGCACTGTGCAGGTCGCGTTGCCGACGCTGAAGTCCCAGATCGGCACCGACTACGGTGTACTGACGGCCGGGACGATCCTCACGCTCGTACCCGTCTGGATCGTGTACACCATTCTCCAGAAGAGGATGCAGCAGGCACTGATCAGCGGCGCGGTGAAGATGTGAGCGGAAACAACGGCGGGACCGACTGCGGGACCGACGGCGAAAGCAACGGCGACAACAGCGGCGGCAGCGGCGGCAGCGGCGGCAGCGGCGACGCGAGCAGGCACGGCCCCGGCAGGAACACCAGGCCCACCATCAAGGACGTGGCGGCCGAGGCGGGCGTCTCGGCGACCGCCGTGTCCAAGGTCTTCAACAACACGGGCCGGATATCGGAGCCGACGCGCCTGCGTATCGTCGAGGCGGCGGCGCGGCTCGGCTGGTCGCCGAGCGCCACGGCGACCGCGCTGCGCAGGTCCCGTACCCGTACGGTCGCGATGGTCGTCCGCCGCCCCACCGATGTCCTCGGCGCGGATCCGCACTTCTCCGAGCTGATCACCGGTCTGGAGAGCGAGCTGTCGCCGCGCGGCTACGGCCTGCTGCTGCACATGGCCGGCGGGGTGGCGGAGGAGACGGCGCTGTACGAACGGCTGGCGGCGGAGGGACGTGTCGACGGCGCGGTCCTCACCGACCACAGGACGGACGACCCCCGTCCCCCGCTGCTGCGCCGACTGGGGCTGCCTGCCGTACTGCTGGGCACACCGCACCACAAGCTGCCGGTACGGAACATCACACTCGGGGACCAGGAGGCGGGCGTCACCGAGGCCGTACGGCATCTGGTGGACCTCGGCCACCGGCGTATCGCGTATGTCGCGGGCCCGGCCGAGCTGGTGCACACCGGCTTCCGCCTGCGGGTCTTCGAGCGGGAACTCGCGGCGGCGGGGCTCGCCCCGGCGGCCGTGCTGCACACGGACTTCACCGAGGCCGCGGCCGGCACCGCCACCAAACAGCTGCTGGCCCTCCCCGCCCGGCCGACCGCGATCATGTACGCCAATGACTCGATGGCGGTGTGCGGTATCGGCGCGGCCCAGCGCGCCGGGCTCGCCGTACCGGACGATCTCTCGGTCGTCGGCTACGACAATCTGCCGCTCGGGCACTGGCTGCATCCCCGGCTGACCACCGTCGACCAGCGGGTACGGGACGTCGGCGCCGCCGCGGCGCGGGCACTGCTCGCGGAGTGCGGCGAGGCCGTCGGCACCCCGCCGCTCACCGGCCGCCCCCGGCTGGTGGTCCGCGAGTCGACAGGGCCGGGCCCCGGCCGGGACAGGGCCTGACCGCCGCCGGTGATCCCGGCTCCCCAGGAAACACCGAACCACCCCCGTCACGGAGAACACATGCAACGCCACAGCGCCCACCTCACCCACGACGCTCGCGTCCTGCCCTGGGTCGGCGCCAATTTCTGGTCCCGCACCGGCGGTCCGCTGATGTGGCGCGACTACGACGGCGCGGTCGTACGCGAAGAGCTCGCCGTGCTGCGCGACCACGGGCTCTCCATGAGCCGTTCGTTCTTCTACTGGCCGGACTTCCACCCGGAGCCGCACCGGATCGACGAGGAACTGTGCGACCGTTTCCGGGACTTCCTGGACGCCCACGGCGAGCTGTCGATGGGCACCGTCCCGACGTTCATCGTGGGCCATATGTCCGGGGAGAACTGGGATCCGGTCTGGCGCGGCGACCGCGATCTGTACGAGGACGTGTGGATGGTCGGCCGGCAGGCCTGGTTCGTGAGCGAGATGACCCGGCGCTTCAAGGACCACCCCGCGGTGACCGGCTGGCTGATCACCAACGAGATGCCGGGGTACGGGCGGATCCACCAGGTCGATCCGCCGTCCTCGCACGTGGTGACGGCCTGGGCGCAGTTCATGTGCCAGGCCGTCCGGGCGGCCGGGGGCACCCAGCCGGTGTCGCTCGGCGACGGTGCCTGGGGTCTGGAGGTGACCGGCCGTGACAACGGCTTCTCGCTGCGCGAGACGGCGGAGTACGTGGACTTCGTCGGCCCGCATGTCTACCGCTCCGACACCGACCTGCCGCGCCAGCATTACCGGGCGGCCTTCGAATGCGAACTGGCCGCCGTCACCGGACAGCCCGTGATCCTGGAGGAGTTCGGCCTCTCCACCGACACCGTCTCCGCTCGCAACGCGGGCGTCTACTACCGGCAGACCCTGCACAACTCGCTGCTCGGCGGCGCGACCGGGTGGATCGCCTGGAACAACACCGACTACGACCATCTCTGGGACCGGTCCCCGTACGACCACCACCCCTTCGAGATGCACTTCGGCATCACGGACAGCACCGGGCGCCCGAAGGAGCCGCTGCGTGAACTGGCCGCCTTCACCGACGTGTTGCGGCGGGTGGACTTCGGGCACTGCCGGCGTACGGACGCGCCCACCGCGCTCGTCGTGCCCGCCTTCCTGGAGCGCGGCTACCCGTACAGCAGGCCCGCCGACCGGCCGCTGATCTTCGGCGCGCTGCACCAGGGGTACGTGGCGGCGCGCGGCGCGGATCTGCCGGTCGCGTTCGCCCGGGAGGCGGATGGTCTGCCCATGGACGGCCTGCTGTATCTGCTGCCGTCGACGCGCCAGCTGACCACCCGCACCCGGCGCGACCTGGAGCGGCGGGCGCGGGACGGCGCGACGGTCTATCTGTCCTTCTGCTCGGGCGAGCATCCGGGCACGCGCGGGCCGTGGTTCCACGATCTGGACGGGCTGTTCGGGGTGGAGCTCCAGCTCTCGTACGGTGTCGCCGAGCCGATCGGGGACGACACCCTGGAGATGACGTTCCAGGAGGACTTCGGGACGATCGCGGCCGGGGAGACACTGCGCTTCGCGGTGGCGGGCAACGAGGACAGCCGCGCCTATCTGCCGGTGGTGCCCGCCGGGGCCCGGGTGGTGGCGACCGACGCCCACGGCCGGCCCGCGCTGCTGCGCCACCGGCTCGGCGCGGGCGAGACCGTGCTGTCGACCTATCCGCTGGAGCACATGGCGGCGCGTACGGCCCGGGTCAATCCGGAGCGTACGCACCGGCTGTACGAGGCGCTCGCCGAAGTGGCGGGCGTACGGCGGCCGGTGACGGTCGGCACACCGCTGGTGGGCGCGGATGTGCTGGTGCACGAGGACGGCAGGCGCTTCGTCTGGCTGGTGAGCCAGTCCGAGCGGGAGCTGACGGTGTGTCCGGAGACCGGTGACGCGACGCTGCACGATCTGGTCTCCGGCGAACGGCTGGAGTCGGTGGAGATCGGCCCGTACGGCGTACGGGTGCTGGAACTGCGTCCGCGCGCCGCGTACTGACCGGACGGGCCCTACGGCGGTTGCGTCACAAGGCCCGCGCCCCCGGGCCCGCCGTCCGTCAGCGGGTCCGGGACCCGGCGAGGCTCCGGACGCCGGCGGGCCGGCCGGGTCAGCGCGGCGCCGGGCGGGCGTCCATCGCCCGGCGCGCCCGGTCCGCCAGACCGTCCGCGCCACAGCTCTCGGCCAGTTCGAGCCCGCAGGCCAGCTCGGCGGGGAACCCGGCGGCGATGCCGTACTCCACCCGGGCGACGGCGAGTTCGTACGCGGAGGGTGACGTTTCCAGGTGGGCGACGGCCTGCGCCAGCAGCTCGACCTTCTCCGCGCCCTCCTTCAGGGACGCGGCGCAGCACAGCGCGACCCCGATGGCGGTGTGCGTGCCGAAGCGTTCCGCCCGGTCCCTGGCGTACGAGGCGAGGTGGGCCGCGCGGCGCGGATCGTCGTCGGCGACCGCACGCGCGAGGTCGCACGCCCAGGGAGCCATGACGATGTTGTGACGGCCACGCGCGGTCAACGCCACGCCGGCCGCTTCGAGTTCGACGACGGCTTCCTTCGTACGGCCGAGGGCGAGCAGCAGCCGGCCCCGTACGCTCGGTGCGTCGGGGATGACGATCGAGGAGGAGTACGGCGGGGCGAACGCGTGGCGCTCGGCCGCCTCCAGGGCCTTGTCGACATGGCCGCGTGCGAGCAGGGTGTCGATCAGCATGCACGCCGCGTCCCAGTGCATCGGCAGACCGTTGCCGACCCGGTCGGCCAGCCGCAGGCTCTCGCGCAGATACGTCTCGGCGTCCGCGAGCCGGCCGCGCCGGCGGTGGCCGTAGCCGACGAGTGCGTGGGCGAAGGCCAGATGGCCACCGCTCCAGCCGGAGATCTCGAAGGCCCGCAGTCCTTCCTGGAACAGGCTCTCCGCGCGGTCGAGCCGGTCGGCGAACGCGTACGAGAGACCGAGCAGCGCCGGTGGTTCGAAGCCCCATGCCGTGTCGGTCCAGCCGACTCCGGGCGGCAACCGGCCGTCGAGCAGGGCCTGGTCGGCGATCTGGACGTTCTCCTCGGCGCTCTCGCCCCTGGCCGTACCGTCGAACGCGCGCAGCATCAGCAGGACCCGTTCGGTGTTGTCACGTCCGGTGAGCCCGCCAGCCAGCCGGGCGAGCCGACGGGAGCGCTCGGGGCCGTTCTCCTCGATGGCCTGCACGCCCTCCCACAGGAAGTGGGCACCCTGGAGCCGCATTCTGGCGGGTCCCTCTTCGGTGCGCGCGACCTCGGTGGCCACCACATGCGCGGCGTCACCGGTCTGGTTGTTGTGTGTCAGCGCCTGGGCGAGCCGGAACACCACATCCACCCGCAGGGCTTCGTCCAGCAGCGGGGTGTCGAGCGCGGCGCGCAGATGTCCGACCGTGGTGGCCGGTGAGGTGAGCAGCGTGGCGCAGCCCAGCTCGTACAGCACCAGAGGCCGGATGGACTCCAACGGCGGCTCCATCAGGGCGCGTTCGAGGCAGCGGCGGGCGGCGTCCGGCGCTCCCACCGCGAGGTGTTCCGCGGCGGCCTCGCGCAGCTGCTCGACGAGTTCGGGGTCGCCGTCCGGATGCACTTCGAGGAGGTGGGGCGCGGCCGCCGCCGATCCCCGGCCGCTGCGGGAGACGGCCCAGGCGGCGAGTCCGTGCATCGCGGTGCGCACACCCGGCGGGATCGCCCGGTAGACGGCGCCCGCGATCAGCGGGTGGACGAACTCCAATGGGTCCGTGCCCACGAGGATGCGGGCGGACCGCAGCCGTTCCGCGCACTCGGTGGCTTCTTCCTGGCTCATGCCCGACAGGGAGATCGCCAGATCGAGTGAGATGTCGGTGCCCAGGATGGCGGCGGCCCAGGCGAACCGGGTGGTGGCCGTGCCCAGTTCCTCCAGCCGGGCGATCAGACCGGTGCCGCGTGCCGAGGCGCCGAGAGCGCGCAGTTCGCCGGCGGACTCCTCGACGGGTTCGAGTTCGCTGTCCCGCACTTTGGCGAGCAGTTCGACGGTCTCGTACGCGTTGCCGCCGGTCACCGCCCAGACCTCACGGCAGAACGGGTCGTCCGCGTGCTCGCCGAGGGCGGCGCGGGCCAGTTCGGCCGTGGCGTCGGAGGTCAGCTCGCTCAGTGTGACCAGCAGCCGCGCGGCCGCTCCGATCTTCTGGAGAAACCATTCGGTCTCGCCGATGGCCTCCTCGGTGCGGTACGCGACGACGATGAGGACGGGCAGCGGGAGGGCGGGGCGCTCGGCGAAGGAGGTGAGCCAGGCGAGGGTCTCCAGGTCGGCCCACTGCGCGTCGTCCACGAGGAGGACGAGCGGTCCGTGGATGGCGGCGAGCCGCTCGACCAGGGCGTCGAGGCCGTCCCTGACGCCCTGCGGGTCGGCGTGCTGTTCGCCCGGTGGCGCTATGCCGAGGGCCGGGCCGACGATCTCGTACCGGTCACCGAGCAACTCCCGTGCGTCCATGGGATCGCCTGCCGGCCCTGACGCCGCGCCGGACGCCGGCGCGGTATCCGTCAACGCGGGCTGGAGCAACTGCCGTACGACGTGGAAGGGCACGGACGTGACGGTCTCGCCGCCGCGCGCTGACCACACCGCACAGCGTCCGGTGGCGAGCCGGCGCACCTCCGAGAGCAGGGCCGTCTTACCGAGCCCGGCGGCTCCCCGGTAGACGAGAAGCCCACCGGAGCGCCTGCTTCCGCACAGTGCGTCCACGGCGTTGGCCGCCGCGGCGAGTTCGGGTTCACGCTCCAGCAGCGGGAGGGTGACCGTGTCATCCGGCCGGTACACCGGCATCCCTCGCTTTCTCGAACAGTGCGCAGGTCAAGTGTTGAGGGTAGCCCCGGAGCGCCCCGAGTGGACCCGAATCAACACGAATTCGGCCGTTCGACTGCGCGACGGCGGTTCAAGGGGTAACGAGACTCCCCGGCGGACGACACGCTTCCGCGCGGGGCGGGTACGGGCCTCAGGCCGGGCGTCGCGCCGTGTGCGGCGTACCGCAGGCCGGGCAGTCCGGTCTGCGGTCGTAGCGTTCCTCCAACGGTTCGGACAGCGCCATCAGATTGAGGCCGAAGCGGAAGCCCGGTTCCATCTCCGGTACGCCCGTGAGCAGCGCGATCGCCGCGTGGACGAGGAGATGGCCGGAGAGGCCCGCGGTCACGGCGTTGACGGGGTTCCACTCCATCCGGGGCGAGGCGGCCTCCTCGTCCTGTCCCGCGGCGAGACGCAGATCGCGGCGGGCGACCTCGCCCGCGCGGTGGCACTCCCAGCACGCTCCCCGGCCGGGCGTGTGGACGCCGACGGTGACGAGCGGTCCGCGGTAGCCGGCGTCGAGCCAGGGGATTCCGGCGGCCAGACAGACGCGGTTGGCCCAGCGGCGGATCTCCGGCGGCCGGTCGGCGCAGAGCAGCAGCAGATCGTAGCCCGGCGCGAGCAGCGTGGCGATGTCGTCGGGACCGCGGACCGCGCGGTGTTCCGTGGTCAGCGCCACCCGCGAGTTGACCGCCCGCAGCGCCGCGTCGGCCGCGGTGGCCTTGGACCGGCCGATGTCGCTCTCGTGGTACAGGGGCTGCCGGTTGAGATTGGACAGCTCCACGACATCGCCGTCCACGCAGTGCATCCGGCCCACGCCCGACGCGACCAGGCCCTGGGCGGCGAAGCCTCCGGTGCCGCCGAGGCCGAGCAGCAGGACACGGGCCGAGCGCAGCCGGGCCTGTAACTCCCAGGCGGTCGCGTGCGGTTTCAGATCCATCCACCGCAGGAGCGTCACGCCCCGGCTGTACCGGACGCGGTCCTCGTCGGTGAGGGTGTCGGGCGGCTCCGCCTCGGCGTCCTCCAGGAACCCGGCCTCGTACAGCTCGGCGATCGCCTGGACGACCTCGCCCCGTCCGACGGCCGGGTGCCGGACGAGCACCTCGTCGACCGACTCGGCCTGGCCGCGGGTCCCGTCGAGCGCCTCGGTCAGTGTCCAGATCCAGCCGTCGGGGTCGGCGACCTCGGCCCCGATCCCGTACACCACGCTCCCGATGCGTACGTTCCCGTCCACGGTGCGGTAGGCACGGTGTTCGGGTTTGACCCGGGGGCGCCGTAAGCCGGACACCGGCGGTGGCGGCCGGTCCGGTTTCACGCGCGTACCGCCCTCGGCTCCCTGGACCGGGCGGCCAGCTCGGAGGCGGCCAGCACGATTCTGAACTGATGCTCCACCTGGTCATGGACCGGGATCCAGCGGGCGCGGCAGTCCGCTTCGAACGCGTCGCAGCGCCGTGTGAGGAACACGTCCAGGGCAGCGCGTACCCCGGCCGCGTCCGGATCGCCGGCGCCGGCCGCGCCGCCCGTGGTGCCGGTGCCCCGACCGGGCTCCGTGCCGTGACCGGCGGCGAGCATCTGGTGCAGCATCCCCGCCGTGCGGACCACGAGCCGCCGGGCGGCTATCCGGAGTGCCATGATCCGTGCCCGGTTCAGCGGCGGCAGTCCGCCCGTCTCGCGCAGGGCCGCCTCCGGCGCCCATTCGTCGGCCAGCCCGCCGCAGATGGCGAGGTACTCCTCGACCGGTGCGAGCAGCGGTCCCACCGAGGCGGGCAGCCCCGGCCGCACCCGCTCCAGCAGGCCGGCGAGGAACAACGCGTCCTGCCTGAGCGTCCGGCTGATGGTCTCCAGAGCGCCGGGCGGGTCGGGGTGGGCCGAGGTGTCACCGACCTCCTCGACCCCCCACATCGGCGCTTCGACGACCGCCGTGACGGTGCCGTACGCGTAGGGATGGAACCAGGTGGAGGTGGCGGTGGCGGCGGGCAGCGAGTGGAACTGATCCGTTTCCTGGGGCCGCGGCATGTCGTAGACGCCCGGCCCCGGGCTCGGCCAGAAGAAGGCGTCGTACGGTCCCAGCTCCACCGGTATCCGCAGGTCGGCGGCGGAGCGGCCGAGCCGTTCCGGGAGGCCCGGCAGCCGGCGGGTCAGCTGGACGAAGCTGCCGCCCACGTCCACACCGTGCAGCGAGCACTGGAGGTAGGGCCGCAGCTCGTCCTGGAGGTCGAGCAGGGCCCGGGTCTCCGGCATCGGTTCCGCGCCGGGCTCCGTGGGCAGCCACTCGGGCTGTTCCGCGAAGCCGGGCCGGAAGAAGTGGCGGTAGTGCTGGGCGAAGGTCATCGGGCCCTTGAGCCATCGCTCGTTGCGGCGGGCCCCGTCGGGATCGAGACAGAGAACGAAGTGCCAGGTCGTGTCCATGGCCCGGCCCGGCCGCTCGGGCCGGGCGAGATACCGGGCCAGTCGCAGGGCCGTCATGCCGCCCACCGGTTCATTGGCATGCGGCCCCGCGACCACCAGCGCGTGCCTGCTCCCCCGCCCTATGGACAGCAGCCGTATCGGCTCCCCGGCCCGTGAATAGCCGATGCGCCGCAGGACGGCGCGGTCCGGGTGCGCCGCGGCCAGGCCCCGGGCGCGAGAGGTCAGTTCGTCGACGGTGAGATAGCGACCCGGCACAGCGGCCCGTTCAGGAACCGGTCGAGTTGCTGTCGCCCGTGGTCTCTCTCCGGTCGAGACGTCGGATCTTGATGGTGGTCGGCTTGGGACGTGATGTGCTGTCGCTCTTGGCCATTTTCCCCATGGACCGCTCCTTCGACACCACGGCGCCCAACTCCCCGTCGAGCGCCCTCATGTGATGGTCCGTCACCGATTGGGAGCACGTCAACACCTGGGATGACGTGGAATGTGATATGCGGATACCCGCCGGAACAACCCGTCCGGCGGATATCTCACTGTCCGTCAGCGGGCGGTCAGGCAGATTCGCCGGAGTTCGTCAACAGGGCCTCGATCGCGGCCAGTTCCGGTTCATCGAGCGCGGCGGCGGTCAGCACTTCGAGGTTCTGGTCCAGCTGCCGCACACTGCTGGCGCCGATGAGGACGGAGGTGACGCGCGCATCGCGCAGCACCCAGGTGAGCGCCAGCTGTGCCAGGGTCTGTCCCCGCTCGCCCGCGAGCTTGTCGAGCGCGTGCAGCAAGGTCAGCTTCCGCTCGCTGAGCGCGTCCCGCTTCAGGAAGTGGCCCACGGCCATCCGCGAGTCGGCGGGCACGCCGTTGAGGTAACGGTCCGTCAACTGTCCCTGGGCCAGCGGGGAGAAGGCGATCACTCCGGCGCCCACCCCGGCGGAGGCGGCGATCAGGCCGTTGTGTTCGATGCCGCGGTCCAGGAGGTTGTACGGGTGCTGGTTGATCAGCAGCGGGGTGCCGAGGTCCCGGAGTATCCCGGCGGCCCGCTCCATCTGCTCGGGCGGGTAGTTGGACAGCCCGGCGTACAGCGCCTTGCCCTGCCGTACGGCCGAGTCCAGCGCTCCCATCGTCTCGTCGAGCGGGGTGTCGGGGTCGAACCGGTGGGAGTAGAAGAGGTCGACATGGTCGACGCGCATCCGCGTCAGTGACTGGTCCAGGCTCGCCAGCAGATGCTTGCGCGAGCCGAACTCGCCGTACGGCCCCGGCCACATGTCGTAGCCGGCCTTGGTGGAGAGGAACAGCTCGTCGCGGTAGGGGCGGAAGTCCTGCGCGTAGAGCGTGCCGAAGTTCTCCTCGGCGCTGCCGTAGGGCGGGCCGTAGTTGTTGGCGAGGTCGAAATGGGTGACGCCCCGGTCGAAGGCGCGGCGCAGCACGGCACGCTGGTTCTCCAGTGGTGCGGTGCCGCCGAAGTTGTGCCACAGGCCGAGGGAGACCTGCGGCAGCCGTACCCCGCTGTGACCGCACCGCGTGAAGCGCATGCCCTCGTAGCGGTCGGCGGCGGCGAGATGGGGAGGCTGCTTCAACGAACTCTCCTGCTTTCGTGTACACGGCGAAGGTCGAGGTCACGGCGTGGCCGAGGTCAGGACATGTCGCGGTCACGACGTGTCCCCATGGTCGCGCAGCCCGGAGCGGCGGGGTTCGGCCGGGTCTCGTTTCCGGCGTTCCGGCGCTGTCCGCCGCGATGCCGTCACACACGGTGGCGGCATCGGTGACCCCCCGGGCCGGGAGGGAGAGCCGACGGAACCAACCCTTCCGGGCAGGCCACCCGGTGGATACCATCTGAAGTATGGCCGTACGCGCCGTATGTCCCGTCCGGCCCGTTCATGACCCGGCCGACGGCCCGGTCACGCGGTTCGGCAAGGAGGTACCCCACCATGGCTCCCGCGACGCGTTGGCTGACAGTGCTTCCCACCGGACACAGCGAACTCCTGATGCGACAGGCCCGCTATGTCTCCTTCCGCCAGGACACCAGGATCTTCGAGGAGGGCGATCCGGCGGACCGGTTCTGGGTGATCCGCTCGGGCGCCGTCTCCCTGGACATGTACGTACCCGGCCGCCGGCGGGTGATGGTCGAGACGCTCGGGGTCGGGGACCTGCTCGGCTGGTCCTGGCTCTTCCCGCCGCACCGCTGGCACTTCGGGGCGGAGGCGTTCAGCCCGGTGCGCACCCTGGAGTTCGACGGGCACGCGGTACGGGCCATGTGCGAGGACGATCCGGCCCTCGGCTACGCGCTGACCCGCTCCATCGCGGAGATCCTCGCCCGCCGTCTTGAGGTGGCGCGTACGAAACTGCTCGACCAGTACATGCGACACGGCGGCCCCGGGCTGTGAGCCGCCGGCCCCGGGCTGTGAGCCGCCGCCGTACCCGCGCGCGGCAGGGCCCGTCCGGGCCCGGGGCGGCGCCTCGCGCGCCGTGGCGCTAGCCTGGGAGCCGGTGGTGGCCCGGCGGGCGACCACGCGGCGGTGGGGCCCGCCGTACCCGAACCGCGGAGACCTGCCGCCAACGGTCCCTACTTGCGAAGGAGCGCGCCCGCGTACGGGCGCCCGGCGAGTAGGAGACGTATGTCCAGGGAAAGCCCGCCGCCCCGAGTGATGGACGAGCCCGACGAACCCACCGGACCCGGTTCGGATCCCGCCGTGTCCGGGGCCGGCGCCGGGCCCCTGTCCAGGGGCGCGTCCACGGCCGGGGCCGGGCGGCGGCGCCCGCGGGCCGGCGCGCTGTGGCCGGTGGTGGCCGTCGTGTCGCTCGGCGGTGCGATCGGCGCGGCGGCCCGCTACGGGGCGTCTCTCCTGTGGCCCGCCGCGGCCGGCACCTTTCCGTGGACGACGCTGATTGTGAACGTGGCGGGGTGCGCGGTGATCGGCGTCTTCATGGTGGTGATCAGCGATGTGTGGGCCGCGCACCGGCTGGTGAGGCCGTTCTTCGGGACCGGTGTGCTGGGCGGGTTCACCACGTTCTCCACCTACGCGGTGGACATCCGGCTCCTGGTGGGCGCCGGCCGGCCCGCCGCGGGCATGGCGTATCTGGGACTGACGCTGGTGGCGGCCCTCGCCTCGGTGTGGAGTGCGGTGTGGCTGACGCGCCGCGTAGTCGCGTGGAGGCAGACATGAACGGGCTGATGGGCAGCGCCCTGCGGCTGACGGTCCTCATCGGCGAATCCGATGTGTGGCACCACAAGCCCCTCTACACCGAGATCGTGCACCGCGCGCACCGGGCGGGGCTGGCGGGCGCGAGTGTGTTCCGCGGGATCGAGGGGTTCGGCGCGTCCTCGCTGATCCATACGCAGCGGCTGCTGTCGCTGAGCGAGGACCTGCCGGTCGCGATCGTGATCGTGGACTCGGAGGAGAAGATCCGGGACTTCCTCCCACGGCTGGACGAGCTGGTCCGCGAGGGGCTGATCACGCTGGAGAACTGCGAGGTCGTCCGGCACGCCGGCCGGCGGGAGGCGCGGTGAACTGGCTGCTGGTCGTGGCCGGGGCCGCCATCGGCGCCCCGCTGCGTTTTCTGACCGACTGGAGCGTGCAGCGCAGATACGACAGCGTCTTCCCGTGGGGGACGTTCGCGGTCAACGTCGCGGGCTGTCTGATCCTCGGGCTGCTGACGGGCGCGGTCGCCGCCGGAGCCGCCTCCTCGCGGACCCAGCTGTTCGTCGGCACCGGTCTGTGCGGCGCGCTGACGACGTACTCGACCTTCAGTTACGAGACGCTGCGGCTCGCCGAGGACGGTGCGAAGCTCTACGCCGCGGTGAACGTCGTCGGCAGCGTGGTGGCCGGGCTGGGCGCGGCCTTCGCCGGGGTCGCCCTCGCCGGGGCGCTGTGGGCGTGAGCGGCCACCGGTACGGTGCGGTGGTGATCCCCGGGACGGCCGACGACGACGGCCCGACGGGTCCGCTCCGGACGGCCGATCGAGGAGTACGTACAGGCGATGCGCACAGCAGACGACACGGCGCCCCCCACGGTGGACGACGCACCGGTGATCCTGGGCGACGAGCCCGGCTCGTTCGCCCGGGGAGTACTGACCGACCGCCATCCGGCGCTGATCCAGCAGGTACGCGACGCCTTCCCGTGCACCCCCGCGCAGCACAGGGCGCTCGACGCGCTGCTGCGCTCGGTCACCGACGGGGTGATGGAGCCGCTCGCCCCGGACGCGCACGACCGCGCCCAGTGGGAGATCTGGGGGCGTGACGACGCCGGGGGCTCCTGGTTCGGCCGGTCCTGGTTCGACGTGCCGTTCCTGTGGGCCGAGAGCTACTTCTACCGCGTACTCCTCGACGCCATGGGCTACTTCGGCGACGGCCCCTGGCGGGGCGTCGACCCGTTCGCCCCCTTCAAGGACGCCGAGCTGCGCGGCCCGGCGGTGGACGACGAACTCGCCGCTCTCGACGCTCTCGCCGGACGGCCCGCCGACGAGCGGGCGCTCGCGCTGGCGCACGCCTCGCTCTGGGGAAACCGCGCGGACCTCGGCTTCCGGATCGCCTCGGGAGCCGTCGCCGCCGACAGCGGTACGGACCCGCGCCTCGTCGCGGACGACGGCCCGCTGCTGTGGTCGCTGCTGCCCGTCGGCGCGGCGGGCACGGTGCATCTGATCGCCGACAACGCGGGGCGGGAACTCATCCCCGATCTCGTGCTCCTCGACCATCTGCTCCACACCGAACGCGCCTCCCGCGCCGTCCTGCACGTCAAGCCGTATCCGTACTACGTCTCCGACGCGACGATGACGGACGTCATCGAGGGTCTGCGGCGGCTGCGCGCGGCGTCCGGCTACGCGGCCGGGACCGGCGAACGGCTCCGGGCCGCGATGGCGGACGGGCGGCTCGCGGTGCGCGCGCACAGCTTCTTCAGCGCGCCGCTGCCGTACAGCGCGATGCCCGGCGATCTGCGCCGGGAACTCGCGGGCGCCACCGTGACGATCCTCAAGGGCGACCTCAACTACCGGCGTCTGGTGGGCGACCGGTACTGGGCGCCGACGTCCTCGTTCGCCCGCCGCACCGCGTACTTCCCCGGCCCCGTGGCCGCGCTGCGCACCCTCAAGTCCGATGTGATCGTCGGCCTCGACGCCCGCACGCTGGACGGCCTGGAGGCGAGCGGGAAGCCGTGGCGTACCAGCGGCACGCACGCGCTCGTCCAGGCCCGTCGCTGACCGTCGCGCCGCCCTGTCCTGGTGGCGGGAAAGGGCCGCCGACGGTGTCGGCGGCCCTTCTGACGGCCGGTCCTGCGTCAGCCGCGACGAGCGTCCCGTCGCTCGTCAGCGTGGCGGACCGGTACGGCGCGGGGTGGCCGTCACTGTTCCCAGACCGGCAGCCAGATGTCGTTGTCGGCGCCGGCGCAGGTGTACTGGATCAGGGCGTTCCCCTTGCCGACACCGCCCTTGACGTTCAGACACTTCTGGCTGGACTTGACGACCAGCTCGTAGCCGATGCCCTTCCGTACGAACTTCCACAGGGCGTTGGCGTCGTCGCCGCAGGTCCACTGGATGACCTCGGTGCCGTTGGCGTTGCCACCGCCCTTGACGTTCAGGCACTTTCCGCTTTCCTTCGACGCGAACGTGTAGTAGCCGCCGCCCTTGGCGGTGGCCTCCCAGCGTTCGTTCGGGGTCCCCGACCAGGGCCACTGGATGACTGGCGTGCCGTTCGCGCTGCCGCCGCCCTTGACGTTGGCGACCTGGCTGGGGTTGGCGGCCAGACGCAGGCTGAGCTGCTGGACGGTGACCGCTCTGTCGCTTTCGGGCTGTGCCGAGGCGGTCGGTGTCATCGAGGCGACAAGCATCGTTCCCGCGAGAGCGGCGGCCGCGGCGGCCCAGTTCAGCTTGTATACCGACATGGCTTCTCCTGACACGATTCGGGCCGGACTGTCCGGCCCGGGGAGGAGACTGCCGGATGCCATCGCCGCGGAAGTGGGGCGGCAACGCCAAACCACCTCTTCGGGTGCTCGGCGTGGGCCGGACGAGTGAGACGACCGCATACACCCGCCCCAACCGCCCCAATCCGAACGCGCGTTGCGGGGTTCCCGTCAGGAAGTTCGCCGACCGCCGGTCAGCCGGGCCCTCATGACGGGGTACGCGGTGGACCGGCCGGCCGTCGGAGTGTCCCGGCGCCGCACTCGCCCGCGGGACCGGCGCGCGCACGCGTCCAGGCCTGGCCTGGCGTCAGGTACGGACCTTTGGCTCCATGCGCCCTTGACCGGCCATGACACAGCTCCTACGGTCCCTCGGGAGCCCGAAGCCATTGTCAGGTGCTCGTCAGTCGCGGCCGGGCCTCGCCCGGCCCGCGTGACGTTCCCGCCGTACCCACTCCATCAGGAGGGCCGTCCCATGGCACGCCACCCCCACACCGCCCGAAGGCTCCTGCCCCCCACTCTGACCGCCGTCGCCGCCGCGACCGCGGTGACCGCCGGTCTGCTCGCCTCCGCCGGCACAGGTAACGCCACGGCACAGACCGACAGCGGTATCGCGTCCGTCCCGTCGGCCATCCGGACGGTCTCGTCCGGCTGGACCGTGCCCTGGGGCCTCAGCTGGCTGCCCGACGGGGCGGCGCTCGTCACCGAGCGGGACTCGTTCAAGGTCTTCAAGCTCACGCAGTCCGGCACCCGGACCCAGGCCGGCACCGTGCCCAACGTCGTGACCACCGGCGGCGAGGGCGGGCTCCTCGGCATCGCGGTCTCGCCGAACTGGAACACCGATCACTACATCTATCTGATGCACACCTCGTCCAGCGACAACCGCATCGTCCGGATGACGTACGACGGCTCCTCGCTCGGCGGCTACACCGTGCTGGTCAGCGGCATAGCGAAGAACCGCTATCACAACGGCGGGCGGATCAAGTTCGGCCCGGACGGCTATCTCTACGCCACCACCGGCGACGCGCAGAACGCGAACCTCTCGCAGGACGCGAACTCCCTCAGCGGGAAGATCCTGCGGATGACGCCCGAGGGCAGGCCCGCGCCGGGCAACCCGTTCGGCACGCTCGTCTACTCCCTCGGCCACCGCAACCCCCAAGGGCTCACCTGGGACGCGCAAGGCAGGCTGTGGGAGGCCGAGTTCGGCAACACCCGGTTCGACGAGCTGAATCTGATCGAGCCCGGCAAGAACTACGGCTGGCCGGTCTGCGAGGGCAATTGCGGCACCGCCGGCATGACCAACCCCGCCCGGCAGTGGCCCACGAACGAGGCGTCCCCGAGCGCGGTCGCGTACGCAGACGGCGCGCTCTACCTGGCCGCGCTGCGCGGTGAGCGACTGTGGCGGATCCCGGTGACCGGTACGAGTACGGGCACGCCCGTCGCGTACTACGCCAGTCAGTACGGCCGGCTGCGGACGGTGGAGCAGATCCCCGGCAAGAACGCCCTGTGGCTGGCGACGACCAACGCCGACGCCAACGGCGGCGAGCCGGCCGGCGCGGACAAGGTGTTCCAGATCGACCTGCGGTAGCGGCACGGGCATAAGCGCCTCCCTCGGCCGGGCATCGGGCCGGGGGAGGCGCCCACGCCGTGATCACACGTGTGCTCCGTGCCGCTCGCGGGCCGGAGGGCCCGGCCCGAAGGTGGGAGGACAGCCCGACGGTGAAGGGAGCGCGGTGTGGCCACCAGGGCCGACGAGCCTGCGGATCCGGACGGCACCCGGGCACGCTGGCCGTCGAACGGCGCCGTACTGCTGTGGGTCGTGGGGCTGACCGCGCTGATCCTGGTGATCGGCCTGCTGACCGGCACCGGCGTACGCCTGGTCAGCCTGCTCGTCTTCCTCCCCGCGTTCGCCGCCGCCTTCTGCAACGTCCAGCAGACCGTGTTCTCCGCGTGCTGGTCCACCGCCGCGATGGCACTGTCCCTGGCCTACCATCCGGCGCCCGACCAGGGCGACGACATCGCGGCACTGACACTCACCGTGGTCTTCGGCGTGCTGAGTGTGCTGGGATGCCGGTACCGGATCGGGCACGAGAGCGAGATGCTGCGGCTGCGGTCGACCGCCACCGCCATGCAGCGGAGCATCCTCCGGCCGCTCCCGCTGCTCACCGACCAGGTGCTGATGGACGGTGTGTACGAGCCGATCCAGGAGGACAAACTCGTCGGCGGCGACATCTACGACCTGGCGGCCTCGCCCTACGGCACGCGCGTGCTGATCGGTGACGTCCAGGGCAAGGGGCTGCCCGCCATAGGCACGGCCTTCGCCGTGATCGGCGCGTTCCGCGAGGCGGCGTACCGGGAGACGACGCTTCCCGGTCTCGTGGACGCCCTGGAGCAGGCCGTCGTACGGCACAACGCCATCGCCGCCGAAGCCCGCGAGCCGGAACGGTTCGTGACCGCGCTCGTCCTCTGTATCGACGACACCCCGACCGTGCAGGCCATCTGCTGCGGACACCCCCGCCCGTATCTCCTCGGACCGGGCCCGGCCGTCTCCGTACTCCTCGACGAGGCCGATCTCCCGCTCGGCCTCGGCTCGCTGGCGTCCGCGGCCCGCACCGTCGGCCGGTTCGACTTCCCCTTCGACACCACACTGCTGCTCTGCACCGACGGCCTGACCGAGGCCCGCGCCCCCGACGGCACGTTCTTCCCGCTGAGGAAGCGTCTCGCCGAGGACGCGGAGCTGCCCCCGAAACGGCTCGCGCGCTCCCTCCACACGGTGTCCCGGGCCTTCGCCGCCGGGCATCAGCAGGACGACATCGCCGTGCTCGCGCTGCGCCGCGCCCCCGCGGCGGGCCGGTTCCCGGCGGGGTGACGCCGCGGGGCGTCCGGGGCGGGTCAGGCCGGCCGGCCTCCCGAGGCCGCTTGCGCGGGCTCGGCCGCCGGGGCCGCCGCCACCGGTCCCGTACGCAGGATCCGCGCGGCCGACGCCGCGATCGCGCAGAAGACCACGGGCAGGAAGAAGGCGAGGTTCAGCGGAATGAAATGGGTCATCGGCCCGATGATCGCGGGCCCGGCGAGCATGCCCAGATAGCCGAGCCCTGCGACGCGGGAGACATTCGCTCCGGCGTTCCCCTGGTCCGCGTGGCCCGCTGCGCTGAAGAGCTGCGGTACGGAACCGGACAGCCCGATGCCGAAGACCGTCCAGCCGGCCAGGGCGAGGGGAATCCAGGGGGAGAGCGCGACGACCGTCAGCCCGAGCGCCCCCAGGGCCGTGCCGTAACGGACGATCGCGACCGGGCCGAAGCGCGCGGCCACCCGGTCGGTGAGCAGCCGTCCGATCGTCATGGCGGTGGAGAACGCGCCGTAGGCGAGGGCGGCGGTGGCGGCGGGCGCGTCGAGGACCTCCCGCAGCCCGAGCACGCTCCAGTCGTTGGCGACGCCCTCGCAGAGCATCAGCATGAAGGCGAGCACGGCCAGCGCCCAGATCCGCGAGGGGGTCTTGGCGCGCGGAGGCTTCTGGTCCGCCGGGGACGGCTGCCGGTCCGCCGGGAACGGCTGCCGGTCCGCCGGGGACGGCTCACGCCCGGCACCGGCCTCGTCGGCCGTGGTCTCCGGGGCGTGGGCGGGCTCGGGCCGCAGCAGGGCCGGGGTGAAGAGTACGGTGACGGCCAGCCCGAAGACGCTGATGGAGGTGAGGGTCAGCGCCGCGCTCCAGTCCCAGCTGAGGGTCCGGGCGCCGACCAGCGCGGCCAGCACCCCGCCGACCGAGAAGAAGGCGTGGAAGGCGGACATGATGGGCCGTTCGTAGCGGCGTTCGACCTGGACGGCATGGGTGTTCATGCTGACGTCCAGACAGCCGTTGCCGAAGCCGAACACCAGCATGGCGAGGGCCAGCGTCCATGCCTCGGTGGCGAGGCCGGGCAGGATCAGCGCGGCGCTGCACAGCGCCGCGCTCGCGGGCACCACCTTCCGCGCGCCGAGACGGTCGGTGAGCGGCCCGACCAGTTGCATTCCGGCGAACGCGCCGCCGCCGAGCAGCAGCAGGAGCCAGCCGAGCACGGCATGGCTGATCCCCGCGCGGTGCTCCACGGTCGGGATGTGGACGACCCACATACCCATCACGAACCCGTTGAGGGTGAAGAAGCCGAAGGTGGCGATCCGGGCGGCGCGCAGTGATTTCTCCATGCGTGTTCTCTCCATGCGAGCGAACATAGCAAACACGGAATACGTTCGAAACATTGCCCAACAGTCGCTGATCATGTTCAATATGCGGTATGGCGAGCACAGAACGACTGAGGCGGATCACCGATGCCGTACGCGAGGCCGGGCAGCTGAGCGTGGCCGAACTGGCGGAACTCACCGGGGCCTCCGAGATGACCATCCGCCGCGATCTGGAGGCCCTGGGCGCCCAGGGTGTACTGGAGCGCTACCGCGGCGGCGCCAGAAGCCTGCTGCTGCGGGGCGAGGAGCCGCCCTTCGCGTTCCGGGCGGGGGAGGACACGGAGACGAAGCGGCGCATCGCCGCCGCGGTCGCCGGACTGATCGCCGACGGCGAGTCGGTGCTCATCGACAGCGGCACGACCTGCCTGGAGGTGGCCCGCGCCCTGGAACACCGGAGGCTGACCGTCATGCCGCTCTCCCTGCACGCCGCGAACGCGCTGACCGGTGCCCCCCGGCTGAAACTGCTGCTGCCCGGCGGTGAACCGCGTCCGGGCGAGCTGGCGTTGACCGGCCCGCTGACCGAGGCATCGCTCGCCGCGCTGCGTTTCGACACCGCCGTCATCGGCTGCTGCGGACTCACCTCCAAGGACGGTCTGACCGCGTACGACCTGGCCGACGCCGCCGTCAAGCGCGCCGCGATCGCCTCGTCCCGCCGGGTGATCGCCGTGGCGGAGGCCGCCAAGTTCTCCCGTACGGCGCTCGCCTTCGTCGCGCCGGTCTCCGCGCTCGACGCCATCGTGACGGACGGGACGGCCCCGGAGGAGGAGACGGGCGCGATGACCGCCGCCGGTGTGGTCGTACGGACCGTATGAGGGGCCGCCGGGCATGAGACCCGGCGTGGGCCCCGGCGTGCGGGGCCACCCGCGGCTTCCCCTGGGGAGGGCCCCTGGGCGAGGGCCCCCGGGTTCTCTGCCTAGAGCTGCCTGAGGTGATCGCGCAGGCTTCGGGCGACCTGCGCCATGAGGGCGTCGGCGCCGGGCTGCGTGCCGGCCGGGACGAGCGACTCGGTGAGAACGGCGATGGCGAACGCCTGGCCGTCGGAGTGCTCGACCACACCGATCTCATGACGGAGGTTGAGAAGGGTGCCGGTCTTGGAGGACCAGGTGGTGGCGTCGGAGCTGAAGTCCGGGGTGAGGCGGTGCCGTAGCACGTTGTGGGTCATGAGGCCGCGCACACGCCCGGCCACTTCGGGGTGGATCGCGGAGGGTGTCCACAGGGCCTGGAGCAGTTCGACGTAGGCGCGTGCGCTGCCGGTGTTGGCGCGGGTGGTGTCGAGCTGCGGCACCCGGTGGCCGCGCCCGCTGGTACCGGCGTCGATGGCGAGGGAGTGGGCGAGATGGGCCTCGGCGGCGTCGAAGCGTTCCACGGGGGTGTCGGACAGTTCGAGCATGCCGTGCCGGACGGTGAGGCCGCGGAGGCCGAGTTCGTGGAGGATGCCGGCGACCCGCGAGGGCGGGGTGAGGGCGAACAGCGCGTCGGCGGCCGTTCCGTCGCTCACGCAGGTGCTCAGATAGAGCAGGTCGTCGATCGCGATCCGGGCGGGGTGACGGAACCGGCTCAGCCCGGTGGGGCCCGGCGTGGTGATCCGTCCGGGCTGTACGTCGAGCGTCGTCGCCCCGTCGAGCTCGCCCCGCCGTACGCGCTCCGCCGTCGCCAGCGCGAGCGGCACCTTGACGAGGGAGGCGGCGGGCAGCTGGGTGTCCGGGTCGATGCCCAGCTCCTCCCCCGTGTGCAGATCCCGCACGAGCAGGCAGCCGTGCAGGCCGCCGTCACGCAGTTCCCGGCGCAGCTCGCCGAGCAGCGCCTCGGTGTTCACGCCGCCGCCCCCGCCGCGGCGCCCGCCCTGGTGCCCGCGCCCAGGAGACGGGCGAGAGCGTCGCCCAGGCGCGCTTCGATGTGCTGTGGATTGCCGTCCGCCGCGGCGGCGAGGGCGAACCCCCGGCTGAGCGCGATCTCACCGATGGGCCGCCAGTGCAGGGCGAGTTCCCCGGCCTGCGCGGGGGAACACAGCAACAGGTCGTGTGCGCAGAGGACTTCCGCCGCGGCGGTCGTCAGGTCGGCCGCGGCGACGAGCTGCGCGGGCCGCAGGCCCACGGCGTCGCGCAGTCGCGTCAGCGGGTCACGGATGTGCGGCACGTCGTCCTCCGGCTGGATCCAGATACGGCGGGCCGGGCCGGCGGAGGCCCGCCCCATCCGCAGCGTCTCGACGTACACGCGCTTGACGCCGGGATCCCGCGCACCGGCGAGCCCGAGCGGAACGGACCATGTCGCCTCGTCCGCGGGCACCGCGAGCACGGCGGCACGCACCTGCTGGGCGTGGATCAGCTCCCTGCGCTCCGCGGGCGCGGCGACGCGGAGATCGAGCGTGACACCGTACCCCCGCGCTTCGGCGACGAGACGGGCGAGACCGGCCGTGGAGCAGATGCCCGGCACCGCGAGCCGCCAGGGTTTGCGCTTGGCGGCGGCCGCCTCGTTCAGCAGCACCTCGGCCGACTGTACGAGCTGCCGGGCCGCCGGCAGCATGTCCCGGCCGAAGGGGGTCAGGACGGCGCGCCGTGACGTGCGCTCGAACAGCTGCTCGCCGAAGCGTTCCTCCAGCGCGGCGACACGACGGCTGGCCACCGACTGGGACATCCGGGCAGCCGCCGCTCCGACGGTGAAACTGCCGTGCTCGCTGACGCTGACAAACGCGTGACACGCTCCCACCAGATCCACAGGCCGCACTCTATGCCAGATCGGCATGGAACCGCGCATGAGCGTATTGGACCGCATGACAGTCCGGAGGTGAGGGTGGTCCCGGCACCGATGACCACGACCACGCACCGCGATGGGGCCGTGTCACCCCATCCCCTACGCCGTCCCCACGCGCCCAGCCGCGCGCGGGCCGGCCCCGGAGGTTTGGACCATGCAGTACACCCGTGCCCGGCGCGCCGTTCTCGGCGCGCTCTCCGCGCTCGCACTCGTCCCGCTCGTGGCCTGTGGCCAGGAGAGTTCCGCGGCCTCGTCGTCTTCGTCCGCCACGTCGTCCCCGTCCGCCACGGCGACAGGGCCGGGCGCGGCCACGAAGCCGTTCGCCGGCGAACTCAAGGAGCTTGAGCGCACGTTCGACGCGCGGCTCGGTGTGTACGCCATCGACACCGGCACCGGGCGCGAGGTCGCGTACAGGGACGGCGAGCGGTTCCCCTACGCCTCCACGTTCAAGGCGCTGGCAGCCGGTGCGGTGCTGCGGAAGTACTCCCTGGGCGGCATGGACCGGGTGATCAGGTACTCCAAGGACGATCTGGTCGCCAACTCTCCCGTGACCGAGCAGCACGTCGAGACCGGGATGAGCCTGAAGGAGCTGTGTGACGCCACCGTCCGCTACAGCGACAACACCGCGGCCAACCTGCTCTTCGACGAGCTGGGCGGCCCCAAGGGCCTGCAGGCCGTCCTCAGGGGGATCGGCGACGACGTCACCCTGATGGAGCGCCGCGAGCCCGAGCTGAGCCGGTGGGTCCCGGGCGACACGCGGGATACGAGCACGCCGCGGGCGCTGGCCGGGGATCTGCGCGCGTTCGTTCTCGGAGATGTCCTCGGCAAGGGCGAACGCGCCCGGCTCACGGAATGGCTGCGGACCAACACCACCGGGGACGAACTCATCCGCGCCGGAGTACCCAAGGGCTGGGTGGTCGGCGACAAGACCGGATCCGGCAGCTACCACGGCGCCCGCAACGACATCGCCGTGGTGTGGCCCCCCGACTCCGCCCCCATCGTCATGGCGATCATGTCGAACCGCCCCGGCAAGGACGCGCGGTACGACAACAAGCTGATCGCTGAAGCGACGTCCGTGGTTGTCGGCGCGCTGTCGTAGCGGGAGGCGCACGCCGCGGGCGCGTCGTCCCCGGGGCACTGCCGTACGGGCCCCCGTGCGCCGGTCATGCCGCGGATCGCGGGTCGGTGGCCCTCCGCCGCGCTCAGCCGGGGGCGCCGAGCCCGGCGTCCCTGGCCAGCAGAGCGGCCTGGACGCGGTTTCCGGCGTCGAGTGCCGTGAGGATCCGGCTGATGTGCGCCTTGACGGTGCTCTCCCGCATACCGAGCGCCGCCGCGATCTCCGCGTTGGAGCAGCCCAGCGCGAGCCGTGCCAGTACGTCCGTCTCGCGCAGGGTAAGACGGGCGAGCTTGGCGCGCGCCGCCAGCGCCGCGGGCCGTTCGGAGTGGTGGTAACGGTCGATCAGCCGGCGGGCGGCGGCGGGATGCAGCATGCCCTGGCCCGCGGCCACCACATGGACCGCGCGGATGATCTCCAGCGGATCGGTGTCCTTGAGCAGGAAGCCGTCCGCGCCCGCGGCGAGCGCGTCGTAGACGTACTCGTCCAGGTCGAAGGTGGTCAGCGTGATCACCCGCGGCGGGGACGGGAGCGCGCGCAGCCGGCGGGTCGCGGCGATCCCGTCCATACGCGGCATCCGGATGTCGACGAGCGCGACGTCGACATGGTGCCGGCCCGCCTGCTCGACGGCCGCCAGCCCGTCCGCCGCCTCGCCGACGACGGTCAGCTCCGGGTCGGTGGTCAGCAGATCGACGAGACCGAGCCGCACCAGGGCGTCGTCGTCGGCCACCAGGACATTGATCATGACGCCGCCGAGGACAGGTCGGCGGAGGCCACGGGCAGCCGGGCGGACAGCCGCCAGCCGCCCGCCGTGGCACCTGTGTGCAGATGGCCGCCCAGCGCGGCGACCCGCTCCGCCAGACCGATCAGACCGTACCCGCCGGGCGACGGCGTCGCGGGGGCCTCGGGTGCCTTGGGTGCGTCGGGTGCCTCGGGTGCCTCGGATTCCGGGCGGGCCTCCCCCGCGGGCCCGTTGACCACCTCGACCGTGGTGGCCGGCGGCCCGTAGTGCACACGCACCGCGACCGGCGCCGCGTACGCGTGCTTGCGGGCGTTGGTGAGGGCTTCCCGTACGAGCCGGTCCACCGCCAGCCGGTGGGTGGTGGAGGTGCTGCCCGCGTCGCCGGACACCGTCGACTCGATCCGCTGTCCCGCGGCCCGCGCCTCGGCGAGCAGCTCGGCCAGATCCTGGAGCGCCGGGGCGGCGACGGCCGCCCCACGGGTGCCGTCGCCGCCGGCCGCCCCGTCCGGTCCGGCGGGACGCTCGTCGGCGCGCATCGCCCCGAGCACCTCGCGCAGATCGTCCAGCGCCTGCCCGGCGGTGCTCCGCAGCAGGGCGATCCGCTCCACGGTGGCCGGGGGCATCCCCTCCCCGCGCAGCTGGAGCACCCCGGCGTGCAGCATGAGCAGGCTCAGCCGGTGGGCGAGTACGTCGTGCATCTCGCGAGCGATCCTGGACCGTTCGGCCAGTCTCGCCTGCTCCGCGCGGAGTTCGCGCTCCACGCGCAGTTGTTCCACCTGGTCCGTGAGCGCCTCCAGCAGCCGGCGCCTGCTGCCCAGCCACATGCCGAGCGCCAGGGCGAGACCGATGAGCACGGAATTGCCGAAGCTCGCGTTGGTCCAGTTGCTCAGCCGCCCTCCGGAGAGCGGCTGTCCCCTGGTCAGCGCGACGGCGAGCCACGGCAGCCCGGCGGTCAGGACGATTCCCAGACACACCCACACCTCGCGCAGCCTGCCGCGCGAGGAGAAGTGATAGAGCGTCACCAGCAACGGCAGCAGGGCGCCGAGAACCGCCGACACGAGCGCCGCGCCCGCCGCCGCGCGGGGATACCGGTGGCGGCCGAGGGCCGCGAACGACGCGATCACGGCCACCCACGGCGCGGGGTCGGCCAGCGTGTCGCCGGCCGACCGGTAGCCCTCCAGTACGGACATCAGGGCGAGCGCCACCGCCGACGGTGCCTCCACCCACAGCGGCATTCTGCGTCCGGGCTCGGATTTCACCTCGTCATCGTAGAGACGTCCGTACGCGGGGCGCCCCCGCCTGACAGCCATCGCCACCCCCGACTTTCGTCGGGGACCGCCGTCGCACAACAGCCGATTCCCCGGCGCCTGCCGCTGCCTAGCGTCGCCGGCATGGCTCTTCCATCGCCCCGTACCCCGCTGGTCCGCACCTCGCCGGCCGACACCGCACCCTCTGGCGCCGCACGCACCGGCGCGCCCCCGGCCGGGGGCGCGCGGGCCCGGCGAACGCCCGCCCGGCGGCTCGCCGACCGGGGGCTGTTCTTCGCGGAGACACTGCGGACGTTCCGTACGACCGGCGCCGTGACACCCAGCGGGCGCCCTCTCGCGCAGGCCCTCGCCGCGCCGCTGGCGGAGCGTACCGGGCGGCCCCGCGCCGTACTGGAGGTCGGGGCCGGCACCGGCGCGGTCTCCCGGGTGCTCGCCGGTCTGCTCGGGCCCGAGGACACCTTGGACCTGGTCGAGTCCAACCCGCGCTTCGCCCGCGTGCTCGCGGCCGATCTGCGTGCCGATCCCCGGTTCGCGAACCTGGGGGAACGGGTCGGGCTGATAGCCGCGCCGGTCCAGGAGCTGGACCCCGCGGCGCGGTACGACGTGATCGTGTCGGGGCTGCCGTTCACCAACTTCCACCCCGACGAGGTGTCCGAGCTGCTCGCGCGCTATCTGACCGCGCTCGGCCCCGGCGGCAGGCTGACGTACTTCGGCTACCGCGGCACCACGAGGCTGCGTGCGGTGTTCGGCAGCTCCCGGAGCCTGGCCCGGCACAGCGGAGTCGTGCATGTGCTCGACACCTTCCAGCGGGCGCATTCCGTCGGCTGCCGCACCGTCTGGTGCAATGTGCCCCCGGCGCGCGTCTGGCAGCTGAGAGCACCGGCGGACGGGATCCCGGGACCGGACAGGACCGAGCGACCCTAGCTCCGCGGGACGTCCTTGACGAACACGATGCCTTCACTGTCCGCCAGGTGGGCCGGGTCGAGCGGGGCGTAGCCGAACCAGGGGGATACGCGGGGCGCGGGCGGTGTGCCGCCGAGCGCGGCGGCCAGCCGGGGGGCGTCGATGACGCAGCGGTCCTCCGGGAGCGCGTACAGGAGTCCCTCGACGGTGTCCGGCGGCGGCGCGCCCACTCCCTGGTGCCGGATCGTGCCGAGGGCCGTGGCCACGACGGCGTACTCCTCACCGAGCTGTGCGCTCACCAGGGCACCGGCGCTCCACCACTCCAGCGGCATCGCGCCCATCCGCACCGAGCTCTTGGCCCGTTGGAGATGGCTGTTGTGGGCGTGGACCAGTGCCGGGCCCCGGGCGGCGAGGGCGAGGAGGTTGTCGGCCATCATCCGGCCCCGCAGACCCACCAGCCGGGTCATGCGGGCCGGTGAGGTGTCGGCCATCCAGTGGTGGTAGCGCAGCAGGCCGGTGGCGGTGCGCCCGTACAGGCGCGCCCGGTCCCAGGCGTCCCGCGATGTCGCCGTGATCAGGTGCGGCGTCTGCTCGTCGAGCAGCTCCACCAGATCGTCGGCGAGCAGCCGCAGTTGGCCGGCCTCGGCCGACTGCCCCGTGGACCGGGACGGGTCCATCATCGCGTCGGGATCGGTCCACCGGTCGTCGGCGCCGAGCAGCCGGTCGAGTGTGTCCGCGGTACAGGGGAGCAGGTGCGCGTCCACCCGGGCCGCGAGGTAGCCGTGGAGTGCGGTGAGGGCCTGCCGGGGACTCGCCGCGTGGGTCATCTCCAGCGGGCCGTCGAACCCGGCGAAGCGGAGCCGCTCGGACGCGGGCCGGCCGTCTTCCTCGGCGCGGACGTTGTAGGCGCGCATCCAGCGTACGAGCTCGCGGTTGGCCGCGGAGGCGCCCCAGCCGTGGCTGATTCCCCGCTCCATGACCTCGTCCAGGGTGCCCGTGCCCGAGGTGACGTACTCGTCCACGACCAGGCCCATCAGGCAGTCGCTCTCGATCGCGATCGTCCGGTAGCCCTCCCTCTCGACGAACTGCCGGAAGAGCTCGTTGCGCACGTCGAGCAGCGTGTCCTCGCCGTGCGTGGGCTCGCCCAGGGCGAGCAGCCGCGGCCGGGCCGGAAGCAGTTTCAGGACGGCGACGGCCTCGACGGCGTGGGCGGCGTCCTTGATGTCGGTAACCATGCCTTCAACGGTATCGTTGAACCTTCGGTGGAAACTTTTCCGCGATATTGTCGGTCCTGTGGCACGAAAGCTTCAAAACGAGGGTCAGCTCAGGCCGATCGACCTGGCGCGCGGGCACGGTCTGTCCACGCAGGCGGTCAGGAACTACGAGGAAGCCGGCATCCTGCCGGTCGCCGGTCGCACGGCCCACGGCTACCGCACCTACACCCCGCTGCACGCGCGGGCCCTGGGCGCGTTCCTCGCGCTGGTGCCCGGCCACAGCCACCGGACGGCGACGTCGATCATGCGGGCCGTGCACCGTGGCGCGGTCGACGAGGCGTTCCGTCTCATCGACGAGAGCCACGCCCAGCTGCTCGACGACCGGCGGACGCTTCAGGCCGTGGAGACCGCCCTCCGCGACCTGGCGCACACCGCCGTGTCCGAACCCGGCGCGGCGGTGTCCCGGCCCGGCGGCACGTTCATCGGGCCGCTGGCGCGGGAGCTCGGAATCCGGCCCGCGACGCTGCGGAAATGGGAGCGCGCCGGGCTGGTGCGCCCGCGCCGCGACCCGGTGACCGGGTACCGCGTCTACGACGAGGCCGACGTACGGGACGCGCGGCTGGCCCACCAGCTCAGGCGGGGCGGCTATCCACTGGAGCGGATCGCCCCGCTGATCGCCCAGGTGCGGGCGGCCGGCGGGCTGGAGCCGCTGGAGGCCGCGCTGCACGACTGGCACGGCCGGCTGTCCGCTCGCGCGCGGGCGATGCTGGCCGGGGCCGCCGAGCTGGAGTCGTACCTCCGCGAGCGCGAGTAAACGCGAATAAAGGGGACGATACGCCGGTCGCCGGCCCAGGAGACGTGCGCGGGCCGCCGACCCGGGAGGGTACGCCCGGAACACGTACGCCCGGGACACGTACGCCCGGGACACGTACGTACGTCGTCGAGTCCCGCTCGGGTGCCCGCTTGCCGCGGGTCGGCGTGCGCCGCAGGCTGGGGTTATGGCTGTTCCCGCGTCCGCCGCCCCCGCCACGGAGACCTACGGCGGCTGGGCCGTCGGGACCCCGGGGCCGGTGAGCACCGGGCGGCCACTGGTCCGTGTCAGCCGTCCCGTGCCCGCCCCCGGGCCCGGCGAACTGCTGCTGCGGGTGGAGGCGTGCGGCGTCTGCCGTACGGATCTGCATCTGACCGAGGGCGATCTCGCCCCGCACCGCCCGGCGAGCATCCCCGGCCATGAGATCGTCGGCCGCGTGGCCGCCGCCGGCGAGGACGTGACGAGGTTCCGCACCGGCGACCGGGCCGGCGGGGCCTGGCTGCGCGGGACCTGCGGCACCTGCCGCTACTGCCGGGCGGGACAGGAGAATCTCTGCCCGCGCTCCCTCTATAC
This sequence comes from Streptomyces sp. NPDC039430, assembly GCF_055639435.1. Taxonomy (NCBI): domain Bacteria; kingdom Bacillati; phylum Actinomycetota; class Actinomycetes; order Kitasatosporales; family Streptomycetaceae; genus Streptomyces; species Streptomyces sp. NPDC039430. Next base: position 189,009 of record NZ_JBVKAK010000011.1, read on the forward strand.
GGGATGGGACGCGGACGGCGGCTTCGCCGAACTGGCCATCGTCCCCGAGGCGTTCGCCTACCGGCTGCCGGAGAACCAGGACGCCGCGCACCTCGCGCCGCTTCTGTGCGCCGGGATCATCGGCTACCGCGCGCTGCGCCGCGGCGCGCTGCCGCGCGGCGGGCGTCTGGGGCTCTACGGATTCGGCGCCTCCGCCCATCTGGCCGCACAGGTGGCGCTGGCCGAGGGCGCCACGGTCCATGTCCTGACCCGGTCGGCGGCGGCACGCGAACTCGCCATGGAACTGGGCGCCTCCTCGGCCGGTGACGCCCGGGACCGGCCGCCGGAGCCGCTGGACTCGGCGATCCTGTTCGCTCCGGTGGGTGACCTCGTACCGGTGGCGCTGGAGGCCCTGGACCGGTCGGGCACGCTCTCGATCGCCGGAATCCATCTCTCCGACATTCCGGTGCTCAACTACCAGCGCCATCTCTTCCAGGAACGGAATCTGCGCAGCGTCACCTCCAACACCCGGCAGGACGGGCGCGACTTCCTCGCCCTGGCCGAGCGCATCGGCATCCACGTCACCGTCAGCCGCTATCCGCTGAGCCAGGCCGACCGGGCGCTCACCGACCTCGCGGCCGACCGGGTGAACGGCGCCGCGGTGCTCGTACCCGACTGACGCCGCCCACGGCCTGCCGCCGCCCGGCCGCCGCCCGTACCAGGCCGGGGCGCACCGCCGCCCCCCCAGCCGCCCTGCCCCGCTCACCTGTCGGGCAGTTCGAGCCGGCGCACGGTGCCGGGAGCGATGACGGACTCGACCCCGCCGAGCACCACACGTACCGGACCGCCGCTCGCGTCCGGCACGGCGATCCGTACCCGCTGGGCGCGGATCCGCAGATCCACGTCCCAGTGGCTGCGGTAGCGGATGCCGACCCCGAACTTCGACAGCTGGGGCAGCGGCGCCGGATCCAGCCACAGCGCGTTGTCACGGGTCTCCAGACCGGTCAGCCCGCGCTGTACGAAGTCCAGGGTGCCCGCCATCGCGCCGAGATGGATGCCCTCCGCCGTGGTGCCGCCCTGGACATCCGCCACGTCCCCGGCGAGCGCCTCCTCGGCGAAGGCCCAGGCGTCCGCACGGCGGACCCGGGCCAGCACCCACGCGTGGACGAGGGAGCTGAGCGTGGACCCGTGGCTGGTGCGGGCGAGGTAGTAGTCGACGGTGGCCCGCCAGGTGTCGTCGTCGAGGCGGTGACCGAGCTGCCGGAAGAGCCCGGCGAGTTCCCTGGGCGAGAAGAGGTAGCCGAGCATCAGCACATCGGCCTGCTTGGACGCCTGATAGCGGTTGGCCGTGTCGCCCTCCGCCTCCAGGATCCGGTCCAGCCGCCGGATGTCGCCGTACCGCTTCCGGTATCCCTGCCAGTCGAGTTCGGCGAGGTCCCCGTATCCGGCGAACTGGCTGATGATCCCCGCGTGGTACGGCACATGGAGCCGATGGGCGATGTCGTCCCAGCCGTCCTGTTCCGACGGCGCGAGCCGGATGCGGTCGAAGAGCTGGTGGCGGTGCGCGAGGGGCAGGGTCCGGCAGAGTTCGAGGGCCCTGGTCAGTACCCACGCGGCGGTGACGTTCGTATAGGCGTTGTCGTCCAGTCCGGGCACCGTGGCGTCCGGGTAGCCGTCGTGGTACTCGTCGGGACCGACGACACCACGGATGCGGTACCGCTCCAGCGCCGGGTCCCAGACCGCGCTGCTCGCCCAGAACCGCGCGATCTGGAGCAGTGTCTCCGCGCCGTCGGTGTGCAGGAACTCCGTGTCACCGCTGGCCTGGCAGTACTGCCACACGTTGTACGCCACCGCCGAGCCGACATGGTGCTGCAGCCGGGAGTGGTCGGGCAGCCAGCGGCCCGAGCGCGGGTTGAGGTGGACCTCCTGGGTCTCCTCGCGCCCGTCGCTGCCGCTCTGCCAGGGGTACATCGCGCCCCGCCGGCCCACGCTGCGCGCCGCGTGGACGGCCGCGGGCAGCCGCCGGTGGCGGTAGCCGAGCAGGGCCCTGGAGACCTCCGGGAAGTGCAGGTTGAGGAACGGCAGGACGAACAGCTCGTCCCAGAAGACATGCCCGCGGTACGCCTCGCCGTGCAGCCCTCTGGCCGGTACGCCGGCGTCCAGTCCCGCCGTGTGCGGGGACAGGGTCTGGAGTACGTGGAAGAGGTGCAGCCGCAGGATCCTGCCCGCCTCGCCCGGCACGTCGAGCGCCGCCTCCCGCCAGACGCGCTCCCAGGCGCGGTGGTGCGAGGCCAGCAGCCGGGGGAAGTCGGCGGCACGCCGTACCTCCTGGACGGCGGTGGTCAGCGGGCCGCTGATCGCCGGGTCCCGGGAGGTGTACAACGCGACGGTCTTGTCGACGGCCACCGTCTCGTCGGGAACCACGGGGATCATGAGGGTCTGGACGGCCTGTCCGGCGGTGAGCCGCGCACGGGGCGGGAGGGCGCGGCGGTCGGTGACGCGGGTACGCGCGGCGAGCGCGATCCTGATGTCGGAGGTGACGGTGCGGCAGCGCAGCCACACCACGGTGTCGTCGTGCTCGGCGCCGGTGCGCACATGGGTCAGATGCCGGTTCGCCAGCTCGCTGTACCGCTCCACTCCCGCGTTGCGCACATCCCCGTCGAGTGCCGACTCCACTTCCACCGTGCCGGCCCAGCCCTCCGCGGTGAACGAGGTGCGCTGCGCCGCGAGATGCGGCTCGCCCATGTGCACCAGCCGGCACTGCTCCACGCGCAGCCGGCGCCCGGCGTCGTCCTCGTACACCGACCAGCGGGTCAGGGTGCCGTGCCGCAGGTCCAGGCTCTGCCGGTGGGTGAGGAGATGGGGGCCGTCGGGTGAGAGCCACGGTCCCGGTGCGGCTCCCTCGGGGCGTACGCGGTAGCGCAGCGGAAGCCAGTTGGGCAGATTGACCATGTCCTCGTTCTCGACCTGCCGACCCGCCACGGTGGAGATCAGCCGGTTGTAGCAGCCCGCCGCGTAGGTGCCCGGGTAGTGCGCCGGTCCCTCGGACGTCTCGGAGGCGGCGCCACGGGTGCCGAAGTAGCCGTTGCCCAGCGTGCAGAGCGCCTCGCGCAGGCGCTCCGTCCCGGGGTCGTACCCCTCGTAGGTCCAGGTCCAGGCGCGTGAGGTCACCCGCTGCTCCTGTTCGCGCTTCTCCCGTTCGCGCTTTTCCCGTTCGCGCCGCTCCCGTTCGCGCCGCTCCGGCATGCCTCCGCGATCAGCAGCTCTCCGGGGTCGGCGACGACCACATCGGCGCCGTGCCCGCGCAGTTCGGCCGCGCTCGTCGGGCCGGCCGTACGGTCGACGCCGATCACCAGGCCGAACCCGCCGCGCCGGCCCGCTTCGACGCCGGCCAGCGCGTCTTCCACAACGGCCGTGTCCCGGGGCGGGTACCCGAGACGGCGGGCGGCCTCCAGGAAGATCGCCGGGGCGGGCTTGCCCGGCAGCCGCAGCCTGTGCGCCTCGTCGCCGTCCACCACGGTCCGCAGCAGACCGAGGACACCGGCCGCCGTCAGCAGTTCCGTCGCGTGCCGGGACGCCGAGACGGCGGCGCACGGCACGCGCGCGGCGCTCAGCGCGTGGAGCAGGCGTACGGTCCCGGGCCAGGCGTCGACGCCGTGCTCGCGCAGCCGCCGTGTGAACAGCTGCTCCTTGCGTGCCGCGACGGCCCGTACGGTGGCCGTTCCCGGTCCGTCGCCGGGGTCGCCGAGGGGCAGATCGAGCCCGCGCGCTTTCAGGAACGCGACCGCCCCGTCCTCGCGGGACCTGCCGTCGACATAGCGGCGGTATTCGTCCACCGCGTCGAAGGGGTCCCGCACGCCCGCGGCGGACAGACACGCGTCGAACGCGCCCTTCCAGGCCGCGGCGTGCACTCCGGCGGAGTCGGTGATGACACCGTCGGTGTCGAAGACCACGGCCCGCACGGAGCGCAGGCACGGTGCCAGGACCGGCGCGCCGGTCATGGCCGGATCCGTTCGCGCCCGGGCCCTGCGAGGAGATGCCCCATGGACCCATGGCACCACGGCTCACGGTCGTGAGCACGGCGGAGCCGGGGTCGTTTCCGCCCGGCACGCCCTACGGCAGGAGCCTCCAGACCCAGGGGAGCCGGGTGAAGCGGATGGTGTCGTGATAGGTCCGCTCTCCCGTCTCGTACAGCAGACCGACGGTCCCGCCACCGGTCTGCACCAGGTCCGAGTAGCCGGCCCGGTCCTCCGACACCGTCCACACGGGGCGCCATGTCCGTCCGCCGTCGCCGCTGGCCCGGACCCGCATCCGGAGCCGTTCCGCGGGGTCGGAGGGGCCGGAGTACAGCAGCGGCTCGTGCCCCGTGAGACCACGGACCTGGAGCACACTGCCCTGCACCACGGGCCCCTCGATCAGCGGCTGCGGCCGGAACGGGACGGAGAGTGTCAGGCCGCCGTCGGCACTGTAGGCGTCGGCCCGGGAGCCCTCGGTCGTACGGTCGTGGTCACGGGCGTTGACGTACACGCGGCCGTCCGGCAGTTCCGTCAGCGTGCTCTCGTTGAGCGCGAGCGGCTCGTCGGCCCCGGGGCTGAGATAGCCGACGCGCCAGCTGTGTCCGCCGTCGTCGCTGACCAGGGAGTGCGCCCCGCTGCGGGCCTTGCGGCCCGCGCTGTGGTTCGCGGGGATCAGCAGGCGTCCCCGCCGCGGGCCGTGCCGCAGCGCCACGGCGTGCCCGGGGCCCACCGCGTACCAGCGCCAGTCCGCGGCCTTGACCGACGCCGTGATGTCCCGCTGTGGCGACCAGCTCAGGCCGCCGTCCGTGCTGCGCTGCACGTACACCCGGCGGACGGACTCGGCGACCGCTCCCACCACCACCTGGCGTTTGGTCGCGCCGCCGATCGTCCGGCAGGTCACGAGCACCACGTCCCCGCTGTACGGGTCGATCACCGGCGCGGGGTTGCCGACGGTGTCCTTCCCCGCGTCGGCCACCACCTGGAGCGGCTGCCAGGTGCACCCGCCGTCCAGCGAGCGCCGGAGGACCAGATCGATGTCGCCGTCGTCCGCGGCCGAGTCACGCCGCCCCTCGGCGAACGCGAGAAGGGCGCCGCCCGGCACCTGGAGAGCGGCCGGGATACGGAAGGTGTGGTAGCCGGAGGTCCCGGACTCGTACGGCACGGAGGGCTCGCAGGAGGCCGGCCGCGCGTGTGCCGGGGCGGCGGGCCACAGCGCTGTCGCCGTACCGATTAGGAGAGCGAGCAGGAGCGCCGGCGACCGGCTGATTCTGACGGCACGGAGTCTCATCGCGTCCCTCGGCCGGCGTGACAGATGCGTGGGCGGTCCGCGAGGAACATAGCGGTACGAACCGCGCGCTTCCCGTATCGCCGCGCGCTTCCCGTATCGCCACGCGTGCCGGGCCGCCCGCCTGTTGGCGATCGCGGCCCGTGCCCCTTACCGCTCCGGCCCCGCTCCCGCTCCTGTTCTCGATGGGGGCCGGCAGGGTGACTCCGCGAGGAATGCCTAAGGCGCCTCCCCCGCCCCGTCCGGGCCGACGGCGGTACGGTCGGCCAGCCGCTCGTACCGCTGCCTCGCCGCCTGCGGAGTGCCGAGGCCCAGCCCGAAGGCGATCTCCTGCCAGGTCATCTCGCGCCCCCGGGCCATCTTGAGGAGTCCGGCCTCCAGTTCGTCCATGTCACCGCGCGCCAGAGGGACGAGGCTCAGCGCGGCGGTGATGTCGGCGTGGTCCACCTCCGGCTCGCCGGCATCGGGCCGCGCGGCGCCACTGAGCAGGAACGACACCAGCCTGATGGCCTCGTGCGGCGCGAGGACGGAGGGATGGATCTGCCGGCGGCGCTGCTCGTCGGTGGCCGCGTGCCGCTCGGCGATGCGGAACAGGGACGCGGCGACGCGATGCGCGCGCGCCTGCTCGGGTTGCGGGGGTGTGAAGGGGTCGGTGGGCCGACCGGACGTCGATGCCATGCGACCACGGTCGGCGACACACAAACCGTTGTCAACTATTCGTTGTAAACAATTCGTTCAATCCTCCATTCAAAACTACGAACTTGTTCGTAACGAACACGTTCGCTATTCTCGGTGCTCAGCACCACGACGTCCGAAAAGGAGTGAACGACTTGCCTTCCAGCCAGAGCCCCCGGACCCACCACCCCATCACCGTCGTCGGCGGCGGACTGGGCGGACTCGCGCTGGCCCGAGTCCTCCAGCTGCACGGGATCGAGGCCGCCGTGTACGAACGGGACGCCTCACCCCACGCCCGGCCGCAGGGCGGCATGCTCGACCTGCACGAGGACTCCGGTCAGGAGGCGCTGCGCGCCGCCGGTCTCTTCGCGGAGTTCCTCGCCGCCGTCCACCCCGGCGGCGAGGCCATGCGCGTCCTCGACAGGCACGCCACCGTCCGCATGGAGGAGAGCGACGAGGACAGCGCCGGCGGCCGGCCCGAGATCAACCGCAACGATCTGCGCGCCCTCCTGCTCGCCTCCCTGCCCGGGGACACCATCCGCTGGGGTGCGAAGGTCACCGCCGCCCGCCCGCTCGGTGCGGGCCGCCACGAGGTCGCTCTCGGCGACGGGACGGCCTTCACCACCGACCTGCTGATCGGCGCGGACGGCGCCTGGTCGACGGTGCGTCCGCTGGTCTCCGACGCCATGCCCGGCTACTCCGGCGTCTCCTTCGTCGAGATGAACCTCCACGACGCCGACACCCGCCACCCCGGCAGCGCCGCCGTCGTCGGAGGGGGCATGCTATTCACCCTGGCCGAGGGGAAGGGCTTCCTCGCCCACCGGGAGACCGACGGCGGACTGCGCATCTACTGCGCGCTCACGGTCCCGGCGGACTGGATCGCCGCCGGCGGTATCGACTTCACCGACACGGAAGCGGCCAAGTCCCGTCTCCTGGAGTACTTCGGCGGCTGGGACGAGAGCTTGCGCGCGTTCATCACCGACGCCGACGGCCCACTCGTACCGCGCCCCCTCCACGCCCTGCCCGTCGGCCACCGGTGGGACCGGATTCCGGGGGTGACCCTGCTCGGTGACGCCGCGCACCTGATGTCGCCCTTCGCCGGCGAGGGCGCCAACCTCGCCCTGCTCGACGGCGCCGAACTGGCCGCCGCGATCGCGGCCCACCCCGGCGACACGGAGAAGGCGCTGACCGTCTACGAGGAGGCGCTGTTCCCCCGCGCCGAGGCCGCCGCCGTGGAATCCGCCGACAGTCTCGCCCGCTGCTTCGGCCCCGGCGCGCCACAGGGCCTGCTCGACCGGTTCGCTCACCGTCACCACCGCGCGGACCGACCAGCGGACCGACCAGCGGGCTGACGGCCGCGGCTGTCAGCCCGTCTTCCCGTCCAGCCGGAACGCGAAGATATCCGTCCCCAGGGCGACGGTGTACACGGCGCCGCCGAGCGTCATCGGGCGGCTCTCACTGGCGCCACCGGCGGTCTTGCCCTTCGGTTTCGTGGTCCACAGCTGGCTGCCCGTGGTCGCGTTGAGCACCGCCACCCTGCCCTCGCCCACGGGTACCAGAAGCCGGTTGCCCGCCGCGGTGGCGGGCGCGGCGCCCCCGACGCCCTCGGGCAGCGGACGTCGCCACATGCGCTTGCCCGTACGCAAGTCGTAGGCGTACGCGGCCGATTCGTCGGAGCCGTAGAAGACATCGTCGGCGAAGGTGCCGGTGCGGAACTTTCCGTCGACGTCGACGCGGTCGGGGTCGGTGCCCTTCGGCTTCTTCAGGTCCCACCGCAGGGCGCGGCGCGGTCCGTCGTCCCCCTCGCCCACCAGGAAGTGGATCACACCCGCCCGCACCTCGCACGCGAGGAGGGAGCCGGCGAAGTTGGTCCGCCGGAGTTCCTCGCCGCTCTCCGCCCCGTACGCCGCGGCGATCGTGCTCTCCCCGTACGCCTCGGTCGTGACGAGGACGCCGTCCCCGGCACACAGCGCCTGTCCCGTACCTGGTGGCGGACCGTCGATGGTCCACTTCTCCTTGCCGGTGGCCGCGTCGAGCGCTCTGAGTACCGTCGGCCGGCCTTCGGGGGCGTCGGCCATGAAGACCGTGTTCCGGCCGTCGTAGGCGGGGATGGCGAACTGCCGGTAGTGCTTGGCCCAGCGCGCCCCGCCGTCGGCGGTGGCGAGGCCCGTGAGCCGGGACATGCCACGGGAGATCCCGACCGAGGTCCAGCCGATCACGGTGTCCCGGCCGGCGCCGGCGATGCCCCGGTAGATGTAGCCATGGCCGTCGGGGTAGTCCTTCTTCCAGCGCTCGGCGCCGGTGGCGGGGTCCAGTTTGACCGCCTGACGGTAGGAGGTCGCGCAGTAGACGCCGCTGCTCACCGTCGCGCAGCTGCCACTGCCCAGCTCGTAGCTGCGCCCGTCGAGCGTGATGCGGCTGGTCCAGCCACGGAATCCGCCGGGCGGGTCGGGGACGGGGCCGAGGGCGTCGGTTCTGGGCGAAGGGGACGGCGTGGCGGGGAGCGAGGCGCCGGGCGAGGCGGATCCGGCCGGCCCTCCGCCTTTGTCGCCGGCCTGTTCGTCCTGGCCGCCGCCCTGGTTCACCACCCAGAGCGTGCCCGCCACGACGGCCGCCAGCGTGACGAGGGCGAGGGCGGTACGCCGCTTGGGGAAGCCGCCCCGTGGTTGTTCCGGGGCGGGCCGCGGCTCTGGGGACGGGGATACGGGGACGACCGCGGGTGCGGCTGCGGACGCGGGAGCGGGAGCGGGCGCGGCGTGTGTCTCGGCCCGCGCGAAGGCGGGGAGCCGCGGCGCCGGTCCGGGCTCGGCGACCGGCGGAGCGGACTGCCGGGTGGCCGGGTGGGCGGACTCGGTGGCCGGCTGAGCGGCGGGTCCGGTGACCGGGCCGGACCCCGGCCGGGCCACCGGCTCGGACTCCCGCGCCGGTGCGTTCGCGGTGGTGATCTCCGTCTCGGGCCGCGCTTCGGGCGGTACGTCGGGCGGTACGTCGGGCCGTAGTACGCCGGGCCGCACCTCGGCCCGCGCCTCCGGCTGCGCCGGGGATTCCGTACCCGCCGCCTCGGTCGACGTCGTCCCCGCCCCGGCCGCCGGGACCGTCTCGGCCGCCGGGACCGTCTCGGCCGCCGGGACCGCCGCGACCGTCGCATCCGCCCCCGACATCGCCGCCTCCGTCCGCTTCAGGAGGTCACCCACCGTGGGGCGCGCGCCCGGCTCCTTCGACAGACAGGGAGCGATCAACTCCCGCAGTTCGTCGGGGAGTCCGGTGAGGTCGGGCTCCTCGTGCGTGACCCGGTAGCCGCACACGAACGGGTCCGTCGCGTCGAAGGGGCCGTGCCCGGTCGCCGCGAACACCAGCACCGAACCCAGCGCGAAGACATCGGTGAAGGGCCCCGTCGCCTCACCCGCGCGGAACTGCTCGGGCGCCATGAAGGGCGGTGTGCCGACCACCAGACCGGTGCGGGTCAGCGGATCGCTGTCGACCGCCCGGGAGATCCCGAAGTCGATGACCCGCAGACCGTCCTCGGCGAGCAGCACATTGGCGGGCTTGAGGTCGCGGTGTACGAGACCGGTGCGGTGGATGTCGCGCAGCGCCTCCGCGAGGCCGGCCGCGAGGATCCGTATCTCCCCCGGGGGCAGCGGACCGTCCTCCGCCACCCGCGCGTGCAGCGTGCGCCCGGGTACGAACAGCGTGGCCAGCCAGGGCTGTTCGGCTTCCGGATCGGCGTCCACCACGGGCGCGGTGAAGGCCCCGCTGACCCGCCGCGCCGCCTCCACCTCACGGCGGAACCTGCTGCGGAACCCGTCGTCCTCGGCGAACTCGGGCCGGATCATCTTCACCGCGACCTGGCGTCCGGAGACGGACCGTCCGAGATAGACGACGCCCATGCCGCCCGCGCCCAGCCGTGACACGAGCCGGTACGCGCCGACGGAGCGTGGATCGTCCCCCCGCAAGGTCACCACTGGCCCCCATGAGTCGTTCGCCGCGGTATCGAGGCCGGTAATGACGGCCGGTCCCAAGCGAAGCCACCCTACCGGTGGGCGAGTCGGACGAGGACGGGAGGAGCGCACCGTCACCGACGGACGGCTCGCCTTGACCCGGTCCGGCCTGTGTCGCACGCGGTGCCGCCGGGGCCAGGGGCGGGCGCCGCCCGTTTGTCCGTCCCTCGTTATCGTACGGACGCGGACAGCCGCCCGCGGAGCGCGGTGTTGCCCGGCCAGGGGCGAGGAGCGAGCGATGGGTACGTCGGCGGGGTCCGCTGGAGCGGGCGAGCTGAAGCGGCGTCTGGGCCTGTTCGACGCCGTGGTGATCGGGCTCGGAGCGATGATCGGCGCGGGCGTCTTCGCCGCGCTCGCACCGGCCGCCTCGGCGGCCGGGTCCGGGCTGCCGCTGAGCCTGGCGGCGGCCGCGGTGGTGGCGTACTGCAACGCCACGTCCTCCGCGCGACTGGCCGCGCGCTACCCGGAGTCCGGCGGCACGTACGTCTACGGCCGCGAGCGGCTCGGGGACTTCTGGGGTTATCTGGCCGGCTGGGGCTTCGTGGCCGGCAAGACCGCCTCCTGCGCGGCGATGGCCCTGACGGTGGGCGCGTACGCGTGGCCCGGCCGGGCGCACGCGGTGGCGGTGGCGGCGGTGGTGGCGCTGACGGCGGTGAACTATGCCGGCGTGCGGAAGTCCGCGTGGCTGACGAGGGTCATCGTCGCGGTCGTGCTGGCCGTCCTGGCCGCCGTGGCCGTGGCCTGTCTGACCGGTGGGACGGCCGAGGCCGCGCGGCTGGACATCGGCGCGGACGCCACCTTCGGCGGGGTGCTGACGGCGGCCGGGCTGCTGTTCTTCGCCTTCGCGGGCTATGCGCGCGTCGCCACGCTCGGTGAAGAGGTCCGCGACCCGGGCCGGACGATTCCCCGGGCGATCCCGCTCGCCCTGGGCGTCACGCTGGCCGTGTACGCGGGCGTCGCCCTCGCGGTCCTCGCGGTGCTCGGGCCCGACGGCCTGGCCGGGGCCGCCGCGCCGCTGGACCAGGCGGTCCGCGCCGCCGGGGTCCCGGGGCTGGCCCCGGTGGTGCGGGCCGGGGCCGCGGTCGCGGCGCTCGGCTCGCTGCTCGCGCTGATCCTCGGTGTCTCCCGTACCACGCTGGCCATGGCCCGTGACCGGCATCTGCCGCACGCCCTGGCCGCCGTCCACCCGCGCTTCGGGGTGCCGCACCGCGCGGAGCTCGCGGTCGGCGCGGTCGTCGCTGTCCTGGCCGCCACCGCCGATGTGCGCGGCGCGATCGGTTTCTCGTCCTTCGGCGTGCTCGCCTACTACGCCGTCGCCAACGCCGCCGCCTGGACGCTCACCCCGGCCGAGGGGCGCCCCGCCAGGATCGTGCCGGTCCTGGGCCTGGCCGGTTGCCGGGTCCTGGCCATCGCCCTGCCGACGGCCTCGGTCGTGTGGGGAACCGTGGTGCTCGCGGCCGGGGCCGCCGCGTACGGCCTGCGCAGGGCGGTCGCCCGCCGCTGACGCCCACCCGCCGCCGAGCCGCGCGCTCCGGCTCCCGCTCCGGTGGGGCCGGGTGGCCGCGGCGACGGTGTCGCCCGTGAGGAGCCGTGCTCCGCGTGCCGGGACGGACCGGAGTGAGCCCGCCAGGCGGCGAGTTCAGTGACCGGATACGCGGGCCCGTGTACGCGGCGGCGTTTCACCGGGGAATCCGCTGGTGCGCCATGACCCGCCGTCCGGTGTCACCGCGAACCCCTCGTAGCCGTCGAGTGATTCCAGCCAGTCCCGTGCCGCCTCCCCCATGGCGAAGGCGGCGGTCGCGTACGCGTCGGTCATGGTGAGCCGGGCACCGACCACCGTGACGGACGCCGGGCCGCACGCCGGCGTGCCGTGGTGGGGGTTGAGGATATGGGCTCCGCGTTCCGTCTCGCCCGAGGTGGCGATGGCCAGGTCGCGGCCGCTGACGACCGTGCAGAACTCCCCCGGGCGCAGGGGGTCCGCGATCCCGACGCGCCACGGGGAGCCCGGCGCCGCCTCTCCTGCGAGCTGCAGGTCCCCGCCGCCGTTGACACAGGTGTTGTACGCGCCCGCCTCGCGCAGGATCCGCGAGGCACGTTCGACCGACCAGCCCTTGACCAGCCCGGACGGGTCGAGGACACCGCCCGCGAGATGGCTGAACCAGCCGCCGGTGTGCCGTACGGCCCGCTTGCAGAGGGTGAGGACCTCGCGCACCTCGGCGGAGCACTCGTCGAGTCCGGTCTCTCCGCGTGCGAGCCGGCAGATGACGCTGTCGGGGCGGTATGTGGAGTACACCTCGTCGACGTGGTGCAGCCAGCGCACCGCCTCGCGCAGCGCGGCCTCGACGGCGGGCGTGCGCGGGTCGCGCATGTCGAAGGAGAAGACGGTGCCCATCGCGTGCTCGACGTGGCGCCACCCGCCGCGCTCCGGCGCCTCGCCCGGACCCGCGCGCGTACCTGTTTCCCGATCCGTCTCGGACACCGTCAGACACCGGCCTTGTCGAGTGCGCTCTGCAGGGACTGGATGTAGCCCTGACTGGTGTAACTGGCGCCCGAGACCGCGTCGATGTGCGCGCTGTGGGCGGTGAGCGCCTCTTGCGTCAGCCGGGGCACCGCGTAGGCGGTGATCTGCTGGTCGCGGCCGGATCCGGACGGCACCTGGACCACCTTGACGTCGGTGAGCCTGCCGCCCTGGACGGTCGCGGCGACCTGCACCGTCCCGTACCGGGTGTCGACGGGGTCACCTGTGTAGGTGCCGTCGACCGGGTGCGAGCCGCTCGCGGCGGGCTCGGACCGCGTCGGCGAGGGGGCCGTCCCGCCCGGCGGTGTGCCCCCGCCGAGCGCGGGGATCGCGGCGGTGTGGTGCGGTTTGAGCGCGAGCAGCAGGACGATCAGGGAGCAGGTCGACGCGGCGGTGAGGACGGCTCGTCGCACGGTGGGTCTCCTCAGAACTCGAACGACTCGTGATGGATATGACGGCGCGGCACCCCGGCGCCGCGCAGCGCGCGTATCGCGGCGCCGGTCATACCGGGCGGGCCGCACAGATACACCTCGTGCGCGGCGAGGCCGGGCACCAGCCGGCTCAGCGCCCGCGCCGTCAGCGGCGAGGAGTACGCGGCCGGTTCGTCGACGATGTAGTGCACGACAGCGCGGCGGGCCGCCGCTATCGCGTCGAGTTCGGCGCGCAGGGCGAGGTCCTCGGGGCGGCGGGCCCGGTAGATCAGCGTCACCTCGCCGGGGAGCGTCTCGAACAGCGCCCTCAACGGTGTGATCCCGACACCGCCCGCCAGCAGCAGCACCTTCCGCGACGCGCTCCGGGCCGCGGTGAAGGAACCGTACGGCCCCTCGGCCCACACCCGGGTCCCCGGCCGCAGCCGCGCCAGCGCGGCGCTGTGACCGCCCGCCTCCTTCACCGTGATCCGCAGCCGGTGGTCGAGTGGCGGCGCGGAGAGTGAGTACGGGTTGGCGGCCCACCACAGGCCCGGTGCCAGGAAGCGCCAGCGGAAGAACTGCCCCGGCCGCGCGCCCAGTTCGTCCAGGCGCTCGCCGCTGAGATGGACGGATACGACGCCGGGCGCCTCGTACCGGAGGCCGGCCACACGCAGCCGGTGGCGCAGCGCCCGCCGTACCGGGACCAGGAAGCGGTACCAGCCGGTGAGCGCGGCGACTCCCAGGTACACCGTGTACCAGGCCGCCTGGGCCGGCCTGTTGGCGACGAAGTCGGCGCCGTTGCTCAGCTGGTGGAAGAAGGCGAGGAAGATGGCCAGATACGTGGCGAAGTGCAGGTAGTGCCAGGTCTCGTAGCGCATCCTGCGCCGCGCGGCCCGCGCCGAGACGATTCCGGTGCCCGCCAGCAGCAGGAAGGCGGCGGTGGCCTTGAGCATGTCCGGGTAGGCGCGCAGGAGTGTGGTCGTCTGGTCCGCCACGCCGGCGTGTGCGGTGAGGGAGTAGCCCCAGATGATCAGCAGGGTGTGGGCGAGGACCAGCGAGAGGGTGTAGCGGCCGCCCATCGCGTGCCAGCGCGCGAGCCGGTCGGTGCCGACGCTGTGGTCGAGGAGCGGTATCCGCGCCATCAGGACCACCAGTACGGCGCAGGCGTACCCCGCCAGGAGTCCGGTGATGCGGCCTGCGTCGGTCAGCCACCCGCCCGCGCCCACGACCGAGGCCGTGTCCCGCCACCACAGGGCGAGGACACCGGCGGCGCCCGCCCAGATCGCTCCGAGCGTCACCGCGGGGACGGCGGAACGCGGCCGCCGCGGCCCCAGCGCGCGGTCCGGGATACGGCGCGCGTGGGTCGCGCTGGTCATGGGTCCCCTTTCCGCCGGTGGCCGCCGGCATCGTTTCCACCGGCCGCCGCCAGCCTGGCAACCCAAGCTCTGAGAACTCTCTGAGCGCCCTCGTTCCGGGCGTATTCAGAGGGAACTCAGAGCAAGCCCTGAAGCACACACCCCGTGCCGCGGGAGATGCTGTAGGGACCATGGAGAGCTACAGCCACCCACCCCGTCTGTACGGCAGCGACGGCGGCCCGGTGCGGGTCCTCGTCGTCGATGACGAGCCGGACCTCACGGAGGTCCTCTCCGGCGTGCTGTCGGGCGAGGGCTGGGAGGTGCGCACCGCGGCCGACGGCGCGTCGGCCGTCGCCACCGCCCGCGCGTTCCGTCCGCACGCCGTCGTCCTGGACTGGATGCTGCCCGACATGGACGGTCTGAGGGTGCTGCACGGGCTGCGCGGAGAGCTGGAGCACGTGTGTGTGCTGTTCCTGACCGCGCGCGACTCCGTCGAGGACCGGATCGCCGGAATCACCGCGGGCGGCGACGACTATGTGACCAAACCCTTCAGTCTGGAAGAGGTGCTGGCCCGGCTGCGCGGGCTGCTGCGGCGGGCGGGCATGGCGCGCGAGACGGACGGCGACCGGCTGCTGGCCGTGGGGGACCTGGTGATGGACGAGGAGGCCAGGGAGGTCACGCGTGGTGGTGATCTCGTGGAGCTGTCCCGCACGGAGTTCGAGCTGCTCAGGTTCCTGATGCGCAACCCCCGCAGGGTGCTGTCGAAGGCGCAGATCCTGGACCGGGTCTGGTCCTACGACTTCGGTGGCCGCGCGCATGTCGTGGAGCTGTACATCAGCTATCTGCGCAAGAAGATCGACACGGGGCGGCCCGCGATGATCCATACCGTGCGCGGCGTGGGCTACGTACTCAAGCCGGAGTCCTGATGCCGACACCACCGCGACGGCTGCTGTCCCGCGCCTCGCTGCTGCCCCGTACGCTGCGCGGTCAGCTGACCACGGGGCTTGTCGTGCTCCTCGCCCTCGCCTGTCTGGCGGTGGGTGTCGGTACGGCCTTCGCGCTCGAAGGTTTCCTCGTCGGCCGTATCGACCAGCAGCTTTCCGCGTCCGGGGGGAGGTTCCCAGCGAGTCTGGAACACGAGGCCGCTCCGGACGGCGACAACCGCGCCGACACCAGGGGCCAGTCGAAGGGCACGTTCGGAGCCCGGCTGCTGCGGGGCACCACCACACAGGCGGCTGTCGTCAGGAACGAGGGCGACTCGGCGGTACGGCTCACGGCGGACGACCGGCGCGCACTCGCCGCGCTGCCCGTCGACGGGGAGGGTCATACGCTCCGGCTGTCCGCGCTGGGGCACTACCGGCTCGCCGCCGTCAAGGGCGACGACGGGGATGTGCTGATCACGGGACTGCCGCTGCGCCCCGTCGAGGAAACCGTGCACCGGCTGGAGTGGGTGGAGGCGGCGGTCTTCGGCGCGGCCCTGATCGTCACGGGAACCCTGGCGGCGCTGTGGGTACGGCTGTCGCTGCGCCCGCTGCGCCGGGTGACGAGCACCGCGGCGAACGTGGCCGAGCGCCCCCTCGCCAGCGGA
This sequence comes from Streptomyces sp. NPDC039430, assembly GCF_055639435.1. Lineage (NCBI taxonomy): Bacteria > Bacillati > Actinomycetota > Actinomycetes > Kitasatosporales > Streptomycetaceae > Streptomyces > Streptomyces sp. NPDC039430. The sequence continues at coordinate 204,833 of NZ_JBVKAK010000011.1, forward strand.
GAGGTCGCCATGCCGGACCCCGTACCGGTCACGGATCCGCGCACCGAGGTGGGCCAGGTCGGGACCGCGCTCAACCGCATGCTCGGGCATGTGGGCAACGCCCTGGAGCGACGGCAGGCCAGTGAGGAACGCCTGCGCCACTTCGCCGCGGACGCCAGCCATGAACTGCGCACGCCCGTGGCCAACATCCGCGGGCACGCGGAACTCGCGCTCCGGCACAGGGGCCCCGTACCGCGCGAGGTACGGCGGGCGCTGGACCGTATCCAGTCCGAGTCGGAGCGTATGAGCCGGCTGGTGGACGACCTGCTGCTGCTGGCCCGTATCGACGCGGGGCGCGCCCTCGACCGCGGCCCCGTGGACCTCACACGGCTCGTGCTCGACGCCACGGACGACGCGCGGGCCGCCGGCCCCGGCCACCGGTGGGTGCTCGATCTGCCGGAGGAGGCCGTGACCGTGACGGGCGACGAGCACCGACTGCACCAGGCCGTCGGCAACCTCCTCGCCAACGCCCGCGCCCACACACCGCCCGGTACCCGGGTCACCGTCCGGCTGGCGGCCGGCGGGGACGAGATCCGGCTGAGCGTGACCGACGACGGCCCCGGTATTCCGGGGGAACTCCAGCCGGAGATCTTCGGCCGTTTCGTACGCGCGGACGTCAGCCGCTCGCGGGCGGCGGGCAGCACGGGGCTGGGGCTCGCCATCGTGTACGCGGTGGTCACCGCGCACGGCGGCACGGTCGGTGTGGAGAGCGCCCCCGGGCGCACCGTGTTCAGGATGGTTCTCCCCGCGTCGGCTCTCCCCGCGTCGCCGCCCGGGGAGCCCGGCGCGCAGGACCGCGGCCCCGGCGTCTGACGGACGAGCGCGCGATGTGCCCGCACGCACGCGTCGTCGGGGCGCGGCCGGGGCCCGGACAGGGCGCTCCGGGGACCTGGACGGCCCATGCGCGGGCCCCGTTCGGCCCTGGTACGCCCACCGGAGCCCGCGCCACGATGGAGAGGTGGCGCCACGATGGAGGCCCTGGCCGGATACCGGGGCGGGGCCCACGACGGCGCGGAGGTCGGGCATGGACGAGGCACGGGACCTGGACTTCTCGGCGCGCGAGCCGGCGCGCGAACCGGCGCGGGACCCCGCGCGGAAGCCCATCCGGGTGTTCCTGCTGGACGACCACGAGGTCGTCCGGCGCGGGGTGCGGGATCTGCTCGACGCGGAGCCGGACATCGAGGTGGTCGGTGACGCGGGCTCGATGGACCACGCCCTGGCCAGGGGCCCGGCGCTGCGGCCCGACGTCGCCGTTCTCGACGTACGGCTGCCGGACGGCGACGGGATCACGGTCTGCCGGGAGCTGCGGTCGCGGATGCCCGGCCTGGCCTGTCTGATGCTCACGTCGTTCGACGACGACGACGCGCTGCTCGACGCGATCATGGCCGGGGCGGCGGGCTATGTGCTGAAGGAGATCAAGGGCTCGGATCTGGTGGACGCCGTGCGTACGGTCGCCTCGGGCCGCTCCATGCTCGACCCGGCCACGACGACCCGGCTGATGAGCAGTCTGCGCGGCGGGGACGCGGAGGAGGAAGAGCGGCGGGAGCCCGACGCGCTGTCCGGGCTGTCGCCCCGCGAGCGCGAGATCCTCGGGCTGATCGGCGAGGGGCTGACCAACCGGCGGATCGGCGAGCGGCTCTATCTCTCCGAGAAGACGGTCAAGAACCACATCTCGCGGCTGCTGGCCAAGCTCGGTGTCGAACGGCGCATCCAGGCCGCTGTCCTCGCCACCGAGGCCGCCCCGCACGCGGCGGGACCACCGGACCCCGGCCAGGGGAGCCGCTGAGCGGGAGTGGCCGAGCCACGCACGCGGCGGCAGCGGCGGCGCACGGGCTCAGCAGGGGTCGACGGGCACGGTCCATACGAGGCGGGTGCCGCGCCGACCGGCTCCGCCGTGTCCGGCCGCTTCGACCGTCATCCGGCCGCCCAGCGTCTGCGCTCTCCCGGCGAGGTTGTCCAGGCCGCTTCGGGGGCAGTCCGGCGCCAGGCCGACCCCGTTGTCCGAGACGGTCAGGGTCAGCCGGCGCTCGCGGACGACGAGGGACACCTCCGCGCCGGTGGCGCGCGCGTGCCGGGCCACATTGCTGAGCGCCTCGCCCAGGACGGCGACGACATGGTCGGCGACCGCCGACGGCACGTCCGTGTCGATGAGCCCCTCCATGCGCAGCGACGGCGTGAAGCCGAGGGGGCGTACGGCCTGTTCGACCGCCGCGGTGGCGCGGACCCGCAGCCCCTGCCGGGTGCGTCCCGTGTCATGGGCGCGCAGACCGAAGATCGTCGAGCGGATGATCTTGATGGTCTCGTCGAGATCGTCCACGGCGCGCAGCAGCCGCTCGCGCGCCGCGGGGTGGTCCACGAAGCGCAGGGTGCTCTGCAGGGTCATACCGGTGGCGAAGAGCCGCTGAATGGCCAGATCGTGCAGGTCACGGGCGATCCGGTCACGGTCCTCCAGCAGGGTGAGCTGTTCCGCGGAGCGCCGGCGCCCGGCGAGTTCCATGGCGAGCGCCGCCTGTCCCGCGAAGGCCAGCAGCGGCGCCGTCTCGGCCTCGGTGAACGGGGCCTTCCCCCGGAGCCTGGCCAGCAGCAGGACGCCGCGCACGCCGTCCCGCGCCACCATCGGCACCGCGACGGCGGGCCCCAGGCCGTCCCACCCCGGCGGGCCCGCGGTGCTCCGCGGATCGGTCTCGATGTCCAGGCTGATCAGCGGCTTTCCCGCGTGCAGGGCGGCTCCCACGAACGAGCCCTCCCGGGGCAGCACCAGTCCGTCGTGCGCTTCGGCGTCGACTCCGGTGGCGAACGCGACGCGCAGGACGTCCCCGCCCTCGTCGGGCAGTGCCAGCGCCCCGAGGTCGACGGAGAGGACACGGCGCGCGTGGTCGACGACCAGGGGGAGCACCTGGGTCTCGTCCGTACCGGACAGCAGACCGGCGACGATCTCCGCGTTGGCCTCCAGCCAGCGCTGCCGGTCCCGGGCCTTCTCGTACAGCCGCGCGTTCTCGATGGCCACCCCGGCGGCCATGGCGAGGGTGGACAGGACGGTCTCGTCCTCGTCGTCGAAGTCCCTGCCGCCCCTCTTCTCGGTGAGGTAGAGGTTGCCGAACACGGTGTCGCGCACTCTGATCGGCACGCCGAGGAACGAGTGCATGGGCGGATGGCTGGGCGGAAACCCGTACGACTCCGGATGGTCCGAGATCTCGGAGAGCCTCAGGGACTCGGGGTGACGGATCAGTTCGCCCAGGATTCCATGGCCCTCGGGCAGCCGGCCGATGGTGTCCATCTCGTCGGCGGTGAGGCCGACGGGCAGGAAGCGGGAGAGCGTCATCCCCTCGCCGATGACGCCGAGCGCGCCGTACTCGGCGTCCACGAGCACCACCGCGGCCTCCACGATGTGCCGCAGCACCTGCGACAGGTCCAGCTCCCGGCCCACCGACAGCACGGCTTCCAGCAGGCTCTGCATCGATTGCGGCGTCCCGTGCCGGACAGCGTCCAGCCGCGCCTGCAACTCCTCCGGGAGGACGTCCAGCCGTCTCGGGGCCTCCTCGGCCCGCGTGTTCCCGTCGTCGCCCACGGTCCCTCCGTCGCGGCCGGGCTCGGGACCGCTGACCAGCCGCACTTCCACCGTAAGCGCTGCGGGGGAGGTTGGCTCAGGCGGACGACCGGGGGCCGTGGTGCACCTGGATCCGGCGCCCGGTGACCTGTGCCGGGGTGATGGCGATCCACAGACCGCGGTCGCCTCCGGCCCAGGCGGTGGTGTGCGCCAGCTCCTCCAGCCGCAGCACCCGGTCCGGGTCGGTGACCCGCTGTGCCGCGCCGACGACGAGCACGCTCCAGCCCTGGCTGAACGCCTCGTCGATATGGTCCACCTCGAAGGCGACCTCATGGCCGGCGGCCGCCGCGGGCGCGGCGTCCGGAGCGGTCCTGTACGCCACCAGTTCACCGTCGACCGTGTAGTTCACGGGAAAGATCGCGGGCTCGCCGTCCCGCGTCACCGCCACTCTGCCCACTCCGTGGGTGGACAGCAGCGCCCGGGACTCCGCGGTGTCCAGCGGGATCAGCTCGGGGTGATACCCGGCCGCGCCGATTCCGGGCGGGAGGTCCGTCGTGGCGCCGGTCAGCTCCGTGACGGTGGTCTCCAGCGCGTCGGCGAGGCGCAGCAGGAATCCGGTTCCGGGCGACGCCGAGTGCTCCTCCAGATACTGGATGTAGCCGGGCGCCGAGCCGGCCCGTACGGCCACGTCCTCGCGCGTCAGCCCCAGTTCCCGGCGCCGTGCGACGACCCGCCGGCCCAGGTCGGCGCGGTGCGGGACGGGGTCTCCCGGCCGGAAGCCGTCTTCCGGTCCCCCTCCCGTGGTCCCGCCCGTGGTCCCGCCTGTGGTCCCGTCTGTCGTCCTGTCCGTCATGGTGGCTCTCCCACGAGTCGGGGATGGTCCTCGTACGCCCGGGTCCGCGGCACCGGGGACGGCCCGCGCCGGCGTCTCAACGGTCGCTCCGGTGGGACCACTTGGGCTCGACCAGGGACCATTCCTTCTCCCACCGCGCGTCGAGCCGCCGGTCGAGCGACCGGTGGAACCCCGCCCGCGCGCCGCTCACCAGCGCGCCTGCCGTGGCCGCGGCCACGATCCCGGCGGACACTCCGGCGGTGAGGGCCACGGACGAGTTCTCCGGGGGCAGGGTGATCCGGTCCGCCCTGTCCACCCAGATACGGACCGACGTCCCCTTCTTCTGGCCCTCGAAGGCGACGGTCCTGCCGGTGTGTTTCCCGCTCGTGTCGGTCCAGGTGACCGGCGCGCTGCCCACCGAGCCCCCGGGGAGGGCGACCGGCACGAGATGGCTCGTGTCCGCGGTCAGATGGGCCGTGACCTGGTGCTTTCCCAGGTTCTGGGAGTGCGCGATCCCTTGGTAGTGGTCGTAGGTCAGGCTGCCCGCCGCCCATCCCGCGAGCGGGAGGCCGATGATCAGTACGACCATCAGGAGTATGTCGACGCAGAACCGCAGCCGGTCGGCCGGCCGGCGCAGCGGATTGCCGCCCCCGGCGGCGTGCGGATGTCCCGGCCCGTGCTTCCGGTGCCTCCAGTGCTTCCGGTCGTTCCTGGGGTCCCGTGGATCCGGCGTCCGCATGGTCCGGCCTCCTGAGCTCGACTCGATTGAGTTCCCGGGTTCCGCGCGGTGTCATCAGCGCGGTGTCATCGGCGTTGTGTCATCGGCGTGGTGTCATCCGTGCCGTGTCAATGGCCCGCGCGCTGCGCACTCGGGGACAGATGTTCCGTGAGCCATGCGCGGGCCAGGTCCGCCACGGCTCCGAGAGCGCCCGGCTCCTCGAACAGATGGGTCGCCCCGGGCACCACGTCGAGCCGGTGCTCGCAGTGCATACGCTCGGCCGCCCGGCGGTTCAGGTCGAGCACCTGTGTGTCCGCGCCGCCGACGATGAGCAGGGTGGGCGCCCGTACGTCCGCGAGCGCTTCGGCTGCCAGGTCGGGACGGCCGCCGCGGCAGACCACGGCCTTGATGTCCGCGTGCGGCTCGGCGGCGGACAGAAGAGCCGCCGCCGCGCCCGTACTGGCTCCGAAGTAGCAGACCGGCGGGGCGTGTTCGGCTCCCAGCCAGGCGGTGGCCAGCGTGAGCCGCCGGGCCAGCAGCGGGATGTCGAAGACGTTGGCCCGGTCGCGTTCCTCCTCGGGGGTGAGCAGGTCGAACAGCAGCGTGCCGAGGCCCGCCCGGTTCAGCCGCTCGGCCACCGACCGGTTGCGGGGGCTGTGCCGGCTGCTGCCGCTGCCGTGGGCGAAGACCACCACGCCCGGCGCGCCGTCCGGCAGTGTCAGCTGTCCGGGCAGCTCGCGGCCGTCGATGGTCATCTCGACGTCCCGTTCGACGGCCCGGAGGCGGGACGGCGGGTCCGCCGCGCGGCCACCGCCGGCCTCCGTACCCTCCGCGGCACTCGCCGTATCCTCCGTACTGCTCGCCGTACCCTCCGTGGTGCTCCTCGTGGCGCCCCCGGCGGAGGCCAGGCGGTCGTTCAGCAGCTCCACGACCTCGGTGTCACCGGTCTGGGAGAAGTCCGTGTACCACTGGCCCACCGAACCGAAGTAGTCCGGCGAGTACAGGCACACCACCTCGTCGGCCTGCTCGCCCAGCTCCGCCAGCGCTCCCGGCGGGGCCACGGGTACGGCCAGCACCACCCGGGCCGCACCGCGTGCCCGTGCCACCTGGCAGGCGGCGGACGCGGTGGAGCCGGTGGCGATGCCGTCGTCGACGATCACCACCGTCCGCCCGGTGAGCGCGGTGGGCGGTCGCTCCGCGCGGTAGGCACGGAGGCGCCCCTCCAGCGCGGTCCGCTCGGTCAGTTCCACCGCGGCGCGCTCGCGCGGCCCGAGCCGGGCGGCCCGGACCACATCGTCGTTCAGGATGCGTACCTCGCCCTCGCCGATGGCGCCGAACCCGAGCTCGGGCCTGGACGGCACTCCGAGCTTCCGGACGGCGATGACATCCAGCGGCGCGTCGAGCGCGCGGGCGACCTGGTACGCCACCGGGATCCCGCCACGCGGCAGGCCCAGCACCACAGGGTCGTCGAGGCCCAGCCGCGCCACTTCCTCGGCGAGCTGTATCCCGGCGGTCGTTCGGTCGGCGAAGCGCATGCCCGCCTCCTCTCCCGGAGCCCCGCTTCCACCGCACCACGCGGTCCGTACGCGCCGACAGGGGCCAAGAGACCCATGGCGGTACCGTCCGGCCCTATCGCCCCGGGATCCCCGTACCCGTACCCGTACCCGGGCTCCCCGGGACAGCGGTGACCCGCGGTTGCCGATGGGGAACCGCTCCCCGATGCTCGGACTCGGGGTCGCCCGCGCGGCGGGCCGGGCCCGGAGACCTGCCGGAGCGAGCCGTCATGGCGGCAGGAAGGCGGAACGCCATGCACGACACGGACGGGCTGGCGCGGTACCGCGCCAAGCGGCACTTCGACCGTACGGACGAGCCCCCCGGCGAACCCGGGCGGGCCGCGCCCGGTCCCCGGCGGGCACGGTCCGCGCGTACCGGCCGTACTCCCCGCCAGGTGGTCCGGGCAGACGTGCCCGGGTGGGGCGCGCGGTGATGACCGGAATCCTGGAGACGCTGCCGGCCGCCGAGCGCCTGAGGCTGACCGCCGCGCGGCCGGGCGTCGAGCTGGCGTCCCGGCCGATGCTCGCCACCCTGAGCGACCGCCGGGAGTTCGACGACGAGTGGATCTTCGAGCGCAAGCTCGACGGGGTCCGTGTGCTCGCGGTGCGGGACGCGGGCGGCGTACGTCTGCTGTCGCGCAATGGCGTGCGGCTGAACAGCACCTACCCGGAGATCGTGGACGCCCTCGCCGCGCAGGACCGCGCCGACTTCACCGTGGACGGCGAGATCGTCGCCTTCGCTGACGGCCGTACCGACTTCGCCCTGCTCCAGAAGCGGATGGGGATCTCCGACGCCCGCAGGGCCCGTGCCACCGGGGTCGCCGTCACCTACTGCCTCTTCGACCTCCTGCGGCTCGACGGCGCCGATGTCACCGCGCTCCCCCTGCGCTCACGTAAGTCCCTGCTGCGCAGGGCCTTCGTCCTCCGGCCCCCGCTGCGGTTCATCACGCACCGCAACCACGGCGGCCAGGAGTCGCTGGACGAGGCGTGCGCACGGGGCTGGGAGGGGCTGATCGCCAAACGGGCCACCGGCCGCTACCAGCCCCGCCGGTCCCCCGACTGGCTGAAGCTCAAGTGCCTGCGCGCGCAGGAGTTCGTCGTCGGCGGCTTCACGGAACCGTCCGGTTCGCGCACCGGCTTCGGGGCGCTGCTCCTCGGGTACTACGAGGACGGCCGGCTGCGCTACGCGGGCAAGGCGGGTACGGGGTACGACCGCGCGACCCTGCGGGAGCTGCGCCGCCGGCTCGACGAACTGGCCCTGGACCACTCGCCGTTCGCCGACCCGGTCCGTGAACGCGCCCCGCACTGGGCGCGCCCGCGAATCGTCGCCGACATCGAGTTCACGGAATGGACGCGGGACGCGATGCTGCGCCACCCCCGGTTCCGTGGGCTGCGTGACGACAAGGATCCGGCCGAGGTGGTACGGGAGCGAGCCGCGTGACCGGTGGCGCCCCCGCACGCCCGCCGCGCCTCTCCAGTCATGCCCGCCCCACCGGTTCGCCTCACCGCCAGTTCGCCTCACCGCCAGTTCGCCTCACCGCCAGTTCGCCTCACCGCCGGTTCACCTCACCCCCGGTTCACCTCACCGCCGACAGCGGCTCCGCGATGTCCTCCAGCGCCCGGCGTTCGGCCCGTACCGCGAGGAACGCCGCCACCAGCCCCGCCGCGCACATGAGCCCGGCGCCGATCCGGAAGGCCAGCGCCGTGTCCCCGACCACCCCGGACGCCGTGAGGTCCGCGAAGACCAGCGGGCCGCTGATACCGCCCGCCGCCGTACCGAGCGCGTAGAAGAACGCGATCGCCATGGCGCGCGTCTCCATCGGGAAGATCTCGGAGACCGTGAGGTACGCGCTGCTGGCGCCCGCCGACGCGAAGAAGAGCACCACGCACCAGCACGCGGTGAGCGTCGCGGCCGTCAGTGAGCCGCGGTCGAAGAGCCACGCGGTGCCGAAGAGCAGGACGCCCGACAGCAGATAGGTGCCGGAGATCATGATCCGGCGGCCGACCGTGTCGAAGAGCCTGCCGAGCAGCAGCGGGCCGACGAAGTTGCCGGCGGCGATGACCGCGAAGTAGTAGCCGGTGTGTCCCGTCGCGACACCGAAGAACGTGGTCAGGATCGTGCCGAAGCCGAAGGTGATCGCGTTGTAGAGGAACGCCTGCCCGATGAAGAGCGACAGGCTCAGCACGGCCCGCTTGGGGTACCGGCGGAAGACCGTCCTGGCGATGAGGCCGAAGCCGACGCTCTCGCGCTCGTGGATCGTGATCCGAGCGGCCGGCGGAGGGAGTTCCCGTTGTTTCTCCTCCTCGATGCGCCGTTCGACGGAATCGACCAGCTTCTCCGCCTCCTCGCCGTGCCCGTGGATGAGCTGCCAGCGGGGGCTCTCCGGTACGTGCCGTCGTACGAGGAGGATGGCCAGGCCGAGGACGACGCCGAGTCCGAAGGCGAGGCGCCATCCCACGTTCTCGGGGAGGAGTCCGGTGTTGAGCATCACGATGGACAGCAGCGAGCCGCCCACGGCCCCCAGCCAGTAGGTGCCGTTGATGATCAGGTCGACACGTCCCCGGTAGACGGACGGGATCAGCTCGTCGATGGCCGAGTTGATGGCCGCGTACTCACCGCCGATGCCGAATCCGGTGAGGAAGCGGAAGACGAAGAACCACCAGGCGTCGAAGGACAGCGCGGTCATGGCGGTGGCGCTGAGGTAGACCGCGAGGGTCACCATGAACAGCTTCTTGCGGCCGTAACGGTCGGTGAGCCGGCCGAAGAACAGCGCGCCCGCGCACGCGCCCGCCACATAGAGCGCGGCGGCGACGCCCGTGACCTGGGCCGAGGTGATCGCCAGACCGCTGCCCGGCTCGGACAGACGTCCGGCGATATTGCCGACGATCGTGACTTCGAGGCCGTCCAGAATCCAGACCGTGCCGAGACCGATCACGATCATCCAGTGCCAGCGCGACCACGGCAGCCGGTCGAGCCGTGCCGGGACGGCCGTGGTGAGGGTGCCGGGCTCCGGTGCGGCAGGCGGCGTCATCGCATCCCTCCCGCCGTCGCGTTCGTCCGTGCGTCGCCTCGCGTACGTCGCACGGCACCACTATCCGACGGCTCCGCCCGCCGCGCCGGTTCACCTGCGGGCGGACAGCCAGCGCAGGGACGCCAGTCCGAGCCCCGTCATCATGCCCTCCAGCCTCGGGTCCCCGGTGGAGTCCATGGAGCAGGCCGCGGCCAGGAGGAACCCCGCCTGCGCCGAAATGAGTACGTCGACCGCCTCGGGGTCGACGCCGGCCAGCAGCGGATGGCGCGCGGCGTACGGTTCCGGATCGATCCCGGAGAGCGCCACGCTGCCGAGCAGCATCACCACGTCGGCGTACGCGGGCCCCACCCAGGCGTGCGGCCAGTCCACGACGACGACACGGTCGTCGGTGAGCAGCACGTTGAACGGGTACAGGTCTCCGTGCGTGAGGGTGTCTCCGGCGGTCGCCTCGCCGAGCCGTGCCTCCAGCGACAGATGTGTCTCCAGTTCGCGGGCGGCCCGGGGCGCGATCTCGGTCAGCTTCGCCAGCGCGCGGGGATGGTTCGTCAGCCGCTCCCAGCCGCCCAGCCGTGGCGCCGGGAGGGCCACCGCGACAGGTGGCGCCGGGGTGAGCCGTCCGGCCAGGTCGGTGAGGGCGTCGAGGACCCGCTCCAGTTCGGTCTCGCGCCACGGCTGCGCGGGAAGCGTTCCGTCGATGTCCTCGAAGACGAGTGCCACCCACGCGCCGTCGTCGTAGGTGCCCAGCAGCCGTGGCGCGGGCAGCCCGGACGGCAGCCCGGCCGCCACCGCGCCCTCCCGGCGGTGGAAAGCGCCCACCGCGGTCGCGGCGACCGTATCGACGGCCTTGGCGAACGCCCTGCGGCCGTCGGACAGTTCCAGCCGGACCGCGAGGCCGTCGGAGAATCCGCCCTGCTGGCTGATGGCCGCGGCCACCGTCCCCTGGAGTACGTCCTCGATCCCCGCCTTCACCGTGCGCGGCAGTCGCTCCCAGGGAATGCGTCGGCTGCCGGTGTGCGAGGGAAGAGGCACAGGGGTGCCCCAGGAAGTGTGGTTGGTTGGCATGTTCTGAGCTTAGCGGGGCGGCCGATGCTGTCGGGAGGGCCGGGGCGCGGGCGGGCAGGGCGGTCGGAGGTCAGACGGGCCACCGGCTGTTCGCCCGGTGGCGCGACAGGATCGTGGCGATGGCGACCTGGGCCGGTTCCAGCGCGGTTTTGCCGTCCTCGATGTCCCACAACGCGTTCTGCAGTACGCGGCCCAGTGTCCAGCCGGTGGCGCGTTGCCGGTCGAGGCCGAGTGCCTCGGTCAGGAGGTCGAAGCGGCGCAGCACCACGCCCGTGACGTCGCCGGTCGCCACCACCTCGTCCCATCGGTTGTCCAGCCCCGGCAGCAGATCGAACCCGGGGTCGCCGGCCAGTGGTTCGGGGTCGATGGCCAGCCATGGTTCCCGCTCGCCCGCGAGGATGTTGTCGTAGTGCAGGTCCCAGTGCAGCAGGCGGTCGCCGGGCTCGCGGACCAGCTCGGCCACCGCGGACGCGCAGGTCCGTACGAGCCGTCGCTCGGCAGGGTCGCGCAGTGCCGGTGCGGCGCGCGGCGCCTCGTCGACCATGGCGGCGGCGATGTCGGCCAGCCGCCGTACGCCCTCCGGCGCGGGCACCGCGACCAGCCGCGCCAGCAGACCGGCGAGCACGCGCATGGCGGCGGTGTCATCGGCCGCGGACGACAGCGGCCGGGCCGCGTCCAGCCGTTCGAGCAGCATGACGCCGGTGTCCTGGTCGTGGTCGAACAGCCGGACCACACCGTCGCCGTTCCAGACCCGCAGACCGGTCGCGGCATGGGCGTTGTCCTCGCTGACCGGCTGGAGTTTCAGCGCGGCGGGCGTACCGTCCGCACGGGTCACCGGCAGCACGAGACCGGCCATGCCGTGCCCGGCGGGACCGTCGGGCCGGAGCGTCCAGCGGTCCAGGGAGTCCGCGACCAGTCCGGGAAGCGCGGCGATCCAGGCACGGCCGTTCACGTCGCCCGGTTTGCCGTAGGACGCGGCCAGCGCGTCGGGGATGTCGATGCCTCTCATCGAAGTCGAGGCTATGCCACGGCCGTTCGCGGGACGAGGCCCGGTGCCGGTCGCGGAACAGGACATCGGCAGGAGCACCGCGCCAGGTCCGGCCGTACGTCAAACCCTGCGGCAGACCACGCTGATCAGGGTGAAGGAAGCGAAGAACGGCCCTTCGGAGAGGGCGGCGAACCAGCGGCGGCCGCGCGTTTCGTCGATGACACCGTCTTCGATCGCCCGCTGCACGTTGCGGCCCAGACCCAGCGTGTGATCGGCGTCCTGGAAGTCACGGAAGACCGGGGTCGTGGCGAGGACGGTCTCCACGGTGAAACCCGCCCGGACGGCCAGGCGGGCGAGGCCGCGGCCGACCGTGGCGTGCCGGACCACCCGCGAAGTGGTGTACCGCGTGAAGGCGCGGCTGGTGTCGAGGTCCTCCGCGTCGACGGCCAGGGTGTCCCAGTCGGGTTCGGTGAGACCGATCAGTGCTCCCGGCCGGGTGACCAGGTGGAGCTGGGCGAGGACACCGGCGGGTTCGGCGACATGCATCAGCACCCGGTCGGTCTTCACCCGGTCCACTGTGCCCGGTTCCACGGGGAGGGCGTGGGCGTCCCCCTCGCGGGTCTCGACCGCGGGGAGAGCGTCCGTACGCAGCCGGGCCTCGGCGAGCATGGCCGGGTCACGGTCCACGCCGATCACCGTGCCGTCCGGGCCGACGCGTTCCGCCAGTGCCGGCAGGTCGGTGCCCGGGCCGCATCCCACGTCCAGCGCGGTATGGCCCGGCCGTAGGTCCAGCAGATCAAGCACTTCCCGCTTGTACGCGCGGCCCGCGTCGGCGGCGGCGGCGCGCAGCATGTAGGCAGCCTGGTCGGGCCGGGACACACCGAGGTTCATGGACATGGGAGGAGTCAAACACTCCGGTCCGGCGCGCGTCAGCCGGTCGGGTCAGCCGCTCTCCTCGTCCCCCTCCAGCGGCCTCAGTCGCGCCATCTCCGCCGGCGCGAGCCGCTCCACCACCTCCGCCAGCGCCTCGCACGCCTGCTCGATCTTCAGCCGGATGTTCTTCTGCTCGGTGACGACCGCCGCCACCAGCAACGAGGTCAGTGCCACCGATCCGTTGAGCACCTGGAGGCTGATCAGCCGCTCCGTCAGGCTGTGATGGTGGAAGGCACCCTCGCGCTTGGTCGCCTCCAGGACCGCCACGACGGAGACGAACAGCGCGTACGGCGCGCTCCCGGCGAGCTGGAAGCGCAGCGCCGCCCAGATGAGCACCGGGAAGAACAGGAAGATCAGGGTGAGGGACATCGTGATGGCCAGCGGGGTGATGATGATGGCGGCCACCACCACGGCCGTCCCCTCCACCCAGCGGTCGGGCGACAGCGGCAGCCGGATACGGCAGATGAGGAGCAGGAAGGGCGTGACCAGCAGCACCCCCATGGCGTCACCCGCCCACCACGCCAGCCAGGTCGGCCAGAAACCCACCGGGAGTTTGCCGTGGAGCACCAGCATGGCCGTTCCCACCGTGGCGCTGATCAGCATCCCGGCGAGGGCGCCCAGGAACACCAGCGCCACCCCGTCCCGCAGCCGGTCCAGTTCGATACGGAAGCCCACGCGCCGCAGCAGCAGATAGGAGCAGAGCGGTGCGAGGGTGCAGCCCGCCAGGACGCCGGGCGTGACGGCGTTCAACGGGTCGAGCGTCACGACGTGGAAGAGGACGCCCAGGGTGATCCCCGGCCAGATCCCGGGGCCCAGCAGGAACAGACAAGTCAGGGCGATACCGGTGGGCGGCCAGAGGGGTGACACATCCGCGCCCTCGACGCGCACGACGCCCTCCATCGCGCCGATGCGCGCGCCCGCGTAGTAGGCGACGGCGACGCCAAGGATCCGGAGTGAAGCTACGAACAGACCCCGGACCTTCTCGCTGCGTGCCACACAGCCATCAGACAATGCCCGCCGCCCGCTCAGGCCATGACACGCACCGCCGGAGCGCAGACATCACCCTCTCCCGGCGCCGGTCGGACAGCGCGGGCGGCCGGTTCGCCGGGTCAGCTCAGCTCGAAGAGCCGCTCGTCCTCGTAGACGAGACGGTCCGGGTCCGAGTCGGCGCAGGTCGCCACCGTGGCGGTGGACACGACACGCAGCCCCAGCTGCTCGGCGCGCTCGCCCAGTCCGGCGCCGCCGCAGTCCGCGAGCACCAGCGTGAACGCCTGCCGCTCGTTCATGACGTACGGCTCTCCGTATCCCAGTTCGGCCGCGGCCTCGGGGTCGCACCGCGCGATCTGCCACGCGCGGTGCATCAGCAGTCCCGGATCCTCGATCACGAGGTGACGGGTCTCGGTGACGGTGACGGCCAGCCGGGCCACGCCGGAAGCGGCGGTACGGGCAGGACGAACAGCACGGCCAGGAGGGCAGGGGGCGCCGCCGGGGACGGCGGCCGGGGCCGGGCCGGGGCCGGGGGTGACGGCATGGGCGGGGCCGGGAAGGCTGGCTCCCGCATCGGAAACAGAGCGTGACAGAGAGGACATCGGTGGCTCCCGTCGAGGGGAAGAATCAGGTGTCACCCGTGGTGACGGTGGCCCAGGACCGGGCGCGGTACGGGCAGGGGAGCGCGGTCGTCCGCCCGTGGTCGGCCGCCAGCGCGGCGATGACGTCGAGGCCCCTGCCGTGCTCGCCGGCCAGTTCGTGCGGGCGGCTGCTCGTCGCCGGTCCCCCGTCGTCCACGGCGATACGCACGCTGCCGTCCGTACGCCGTTCCAGATGAGCGCGGATGGGGCCGCGGGCGTGCAGTACGGCGTTGGTGACCAGCTCCGACATGACCAGCAGGACGTCATCGGCGACCTCGTCGGCGATGACGTCACCGGCCGGACACGACCAGTCGGCCAGCGTGGCGCGGGTCCACTGCCGGGCGCGCCGGCAGGAGTGGTCGTCGCGGTCGAGGCTCAAGGACGTCCGGAGGGAGGACTCGTTCCGTGAGGTCCGACGGGCGTCGCTCGGCACGATCCGGCATGTGTCGCCGCGAGAGGACTGGCCGTCCCACGGGGCCTGACGGCCGATCCACGCGGTCGGCCGGGCGGTGACACCGTCGAGAAGCCGGACGCTGGTCATGCGGGCCTCCGGGAACGTGGGGGAAGGTTCCCGACGCGCAACCCGCCATGGGCTCCGATCGGTCCCTTCCCGGAGGATGCGGCTCGGGCAGATAGGGACATACTCATCACTGTCGGAGCACTGTGCCCCATATGCAACGTGCGGAGTGTGCACGATGAGCAAGCTGCGCACGGTGTCGCACAGCCACGAGACCGGCACAACGGCAAGACCGGCACGGCGGCGAGATCGGGAGCGTTCCCGGAGAGGCGGCGGATCATGAGACCGAGGTCCGGGCCCACGGTGCACCACGCCGTCCTGGCCGCCCGGCTCCTGTCGCTGCGCGTGGGCGCCGGGCTGTCGCTGACCCAGGCGGCGACGGCGCTGGGCGCGCACCGGACGACGGTCATGAGAATCGAACGGGCCGAGACGGCGCTCGACGCGGGCCAGGTACGGACACTGCTGGAGCGCTACGGGGCCGGCCAGGAGGAGATCAGGCAGTTCCTCGGCGAACTGGCCACCGCCAATCTGCCGGGCTGGTGGCATCCGTGGCGGGATGTGATGGACCCATGGGCCCTGGACCTGATGAACGTGGAATCCGCGGCGCGCATGGTCCGCCTCTGGCATCCGGCACTGGTGCCCCCGCTGCTGCGCACCCCGGCGTACGCCCGCGCGGTGGAGGAGACGCTCGGCGCCGCCGACCGGTCACCCGCCGACCGCGCCAGGCGCGTCGAGCTGCTGACCGAGCGCCGGGCCCGGCTGATGGAGCGGGGGACACGGATCTGGGCCCTGATGACCGAGGCCGCGGTGCGCACACGCGTGGGCGACGGGGGCATCATGGAGGAGCAGCTCGCCGCGCTGCGTGATGCCGCCGCCCACCCGGACGTCACCCTTCAGGTCGCACGGCTGACCGATCCACCGCATCCGCTGACCGGAGTGGCCGGTCTGACCCTGTACCGGGTGGATGTGCCCGAGATCCCGGACCATGTGGTCCGGGAGAGTCCCGTGGGTCCGGCCGACGTCTGGAGCGACACCGCGACCGTGACGGCGTACCGGACGCTCATCGACCAGGCGTGTGCCGCCGCCCCGCACCCGTCCGCCCCGCTCCCCTACCCCGTGCCCCTCGTCTGACCGCCTTTACGTGAAGCCGTTGTCCGACGACGCTTACCTGACAGCCGACCAGTGACCGAAGGGATCCGCCGTGCCGGATGAGACTCCCCGTCGTATCGACACGACCGTGCCGCACTCCGCGCGCATCTGGAACTACTGGCTTGGCGGCAAGGACCATTTCTCGGCCGACCAGGTGGCCGGGGACGCCTACCGCGAGGTCTTTCCCCTGATCGAGACGTTCGCCCGGGAGTCGCGCGGCTTTCTGCGGCGCTCGGTCACCTATCTCGCGGCGGAGGCGGGGATGAGGCAGTTCCTCGACCTCGGAGCCGGACTGCCGACCGTCAACAACACGCACGAGGTCGCGCAGCGCATCGCGCCCACCGCGCGCGTCGTGTACGTGGACCACGACCCGCTGGTCCTGCTGCATGTGCACGCGCTGCTCACCTCCACCGCCGAGGGCGCCACCGCCTACATCGAGGCGGATATGCGGGACACGGACGCGGTGCTGGACGGCGCGGCGGAGACCCTCGACATGTCGCGGCCGGTCGCACTGGTGATCTCGGACGTGCTCGGCCACATCGTCGACCTCGACGAGGCCCTGGCCCTGGTCAGGCGGCTCGTGGACCGGTTGCCTTCCGGCAGCTGTCTGGCCCTGAGCCACGCGGCGGCCGCGGACGAGGGACACGCGGCGGCGCAGGAGACGTACAACGCGTCCGGGGCCGTCCCGTACATCCTCCGCACGCCCGAACAGATCGCGAGGTTCTTCGACGGGCTGGAGCTGGTCGAACCGGGTGTCGTGTCCTGGCCGCACTGGCACCCCGACGCCACCACCACCTCGGTCGCCGAGCGGGGAGGCTGGGGCGGCGTCGCCCGTATCCCCTGACCTCCCCGACCGCCCGACCGCGCACCTCCCGTCGGCCGTGCCCGCGCGTGCGGGCGGGCCGTATCTCGCCGAAGCTGAACGGATGGACAGTGACGGGCTGGTGGCGCGCCGGCTGATCGAGGCGGCGGCACGCTCCGGCGCCTCGCTGATCGCGGAGACCGCCGCCGCGGTCTCCGGATGGGCGGTTCTGGTGGACCCGACCACGGGCGCCGTCTACAGCTCACCGGACCGCGCCGCCGCGGCGGGAATCAGCGCCGCGGCGGAGGCCGGGGGCGTGGCGGGGGGTGTGGCGGGGGCCGGGGGCGTGGCGCGGGCGCGGGCGCGGGCGCGGTCCGGGGATACCGACGGCGGTACGGATACGACGGTCCGGCAGGTGGTGGGAGCCGCGCTCGTGGTCCACGCCGGCCCGGACGTCTCCGCCCACCGGGCCGATCTGGTGACCAGGGCCACGGCCGGACTGCTCGAAGTACGTGCCCGCCGCGCGGAAGAGCTCACGAGCGCGGAGATGCGGCTGCACGCCGTGCTGACGCGCCTGCTGCTGCACGGCGAAACCGGTCTCGCGGCGGAGATCATCGGGGGACTGACCTCGCACGCCACCGTCTACCGGCTCTCCGGCGGCGCGGATCCGCAGGCCGCGTACCAGGCGGTGTGGCGCGCGCTGCTGCCCACCGGCGCCCGGCAGGGCGCGCCCACGCTCATCACCCTCCTCGACGGTGAGCTGGTCGTCGTCGCCCTCCATGACGCGGCACGGGACGACGGGCGGGTCCTGCGGCTCATCGCCCGCTCGGCGGAGCGGTACGGACTGCTCGGCGGTGTCGCGGACCCGGCGCCGCTCGCCATGCTGGCGGCGGCCTTCGCCGAGGCCGGGCAGGCACGCGCCGGGGCGGCGGCGGGCCACCGGCTGGTCCCCGCCGCCGGGCTCGGAGACCGCGCCCTGCTGCGGATCATCCCGCCCGACCGGCTCTCCGCCTGGGCGTCCTCCCTGCTGGGCCCGCTCACACCACCCCAGCGCCAGGCGCTGGAGGGATGGCTGCGCACCGGATCGATCGGAGCCATGGCACAGATGCTGGGGATCTCCCGGGGCACCGCGCGCTCCCGGCTGCGGAGGGCCGCCGAGCGGCTGGGAGGTCTGGAGACGCCTCTCGCCCTGGCGCAGCTCGCCCTCGCGCTGCGTGCCCCGGCGGGCGGCCCCGCGGAGCCGGCCGGGTCCGCCGGCACGGGCCCGCCCGCCGCGCTCCCCACGGAACTCGTGGACGCCGCGCTGGCACGCCGTTGGGCCACCGCGCTGACCGAACCGCTCGACACGGCGCAGCGGATCGCCCTGCGCGTCTGGCTCGGCCATCTCGGCAGCGTCGCCCCGGCCGCCGGGGAACTCGGCCTGCACCGCACGACGCTCCGGCGGTGGCTGGAGGAGATCGGCCGGCTCCTGGACGTGGACCTGTCGTCCGCCGCCGTCCGCGCCGACCTCTATCTGGCGCTGGAGACCCTCGCCGGCGCTGACGACTCCCCCGGCGCGCTGCCACGCCGGGGAGGGCGTACGTACCAGCGGTCCGCGGCCCCCTGAGAACGGCCGAACTCCCGTCCCCGGCGCACTCGCCCGTCGGTTGCGGAGGTGACGAAGCGGCCTGCCACCCGCCAGGACGTTTCATGTCGGACACCGCCGGAATATCCACCGGCGCACGGGAGTTGGCACCGGCGAACTCACCGATTCCCCCGGTCGGCGAGCGGCTCGGGGTCCTTCGGCGCCCGCGGCCCGGGGGTTCCCGAGACCGGAGCAGACATGACCACCGACACGACCCGTGGCGCGGACCGCTCGTTCCTCTTCGTCCTCGGCAGCTCCCGCTCCGACGGCAACACCGAGATCCTCGCGCGGGCCGCCGCCCAGCAGTTACCCGCGAGTGTGCCGCAGCGCTGGGTGGACCTGGCCGACCTGCCGTTGCCCGACTTCCAGGACGGGCGGCACGAGACCGACACCTGGTCGGCCGGGGAGTACGAGGAGACGCTGCGGCAGGCCACGCTGGAGGCGACCGACATCGTCATCGCCTCGCCCCTGTACTGGTACACCCTCTCCGCGCAGATGAAGCGCTACCTCGACTACTGGTCGGGCTGGCTGACGGTGACGGACTCGGACTTCGCGGAGCGGATGGCGGGCCGCACTCTGTGGGGGGTGTCGGTCATGTCGGCCGACGACGAGGCCGTCGGCGCCGGGCTGGTGACCACCCTCAACAACTCGGCGGCGTATCTGCGGATGCGGTTCGGCGGGGTGCTGTTCGGCAACGGCTCCCGGCCGGGTCAGATACGGAACGACGAGCGGGCGGCGCTCCGCGCCAAGACGTTCTTCCAGCAGGAGGCCCCGCTCGCCCAGTTCCCGTGAGGGGCCGGCCCCCGGTGAGAGTCCGGGCCCCCGGCGCCGGCGCGTTCACGCTCGGTGGACCGCCTCCTCAGGGGCCTCTCTGAACGCGTCCGCGGTCGTGGTGACGATACGGGGACTGTCGATCAGCGCCTCGTCGATCACCCTGGCGAGGCGGCGGGGCACCGACGGGCCCCGGTCCCGGACCGGGACGGCGGGCTCCCGCAGCAGTACCGCGAGGGGGTCGACCCCGGGCGGGAAGTCGCGAGGGGTGGCGCCGGTCAGCATGCGGTACAGGGCGGCGGCCGTGGCCCAGACATCGACCTCGGGCTTGGCGTACTTGTAGTCGACGACTTGGGTACGGGGCATGTACGCCACGGTTCCGGCCACCGTACCGGTGCGGGTGAGGCCGGCGTCGGACAGGGTGGTGCGCCGCCCGGCGCCCGTGACGGCCTGCCAGCTGTCGAGCAGCGCCCGGTGGCGCCGGTAGCCCGGGACGGCTCGGGCCCGGCGCAGTTCGTCGGCCGCGGCACCGGCCCGGCCCTCGTTCAGCAGCGCCGTCGTACGGTCGAGAGCGCGGCGCACCACCCCGCTCTCCCGCACGCGTTCCGTCGCCGCGCGCGGAAGCGGGTAGCTCCATGGCGCGGGCGGCCCCGGGGGTGCCAGCTCCCTGAGCGTGAGCCTGCCGTGCGCACCGCCCGTCAGTGCCAGCCGGCCATCGGTGCCGAAGGCGACCGAGTAGCTGCCTTCCCGCCACGACCGGAAGCATCTGCCGACGGGCAGCTCCCACAGTTCGGTGGTGTTCGTGGCGCCGCCGAGGGCACAACGCCCGTCGGCGCTCACGCCGTAGTAGTAGCCCAGTCCGCCGGGGCGGACGATGGCGGAGCGCCGCTCGCGGCCCGTCGCCACGTCCCGGATCCGTACGCCGGAGCCGCCGCTGGTCGTGACCGCGGTCCGTCCGTCGGCGCTCAGCGCCGCATCGCGGAAGCCGGTCTCGATGGTGCGCAGGACCTGGCCGGTGCCGGGATCCCACACCAGCAGGCCGGCGTCCGTTCCGGTCTTCCACCGGTCGCGTGTCAGTGCGACGCGGCCGTCCGCGCCGAGGGCCAGTCCATGGGCGGTCCCGCCGACGCGCGTACCGTCCGGGCCCGCCTTCAGTTCGCGCAGGCAGCGGCCGGTCGTGGTGTCCCACACCTGCATGACGCCGTTGTTGTGCGCGGTCAGCGCGGTCAGGCCGTCCGCGCTCATCGCCACGTCGCCGGGGCCGAACTTCACCGGGTTCGCCCCGTGGTCGAGGGTGTGGAGGAGCCGGCCGGTACGCAGGTCCCAGATCCGCGCGGCGCCGTCGGGCGACGCGGTGACCGCCCGGTGTGCCTCCGCGTCGGCCGCCAGGCCGTAGATCCCCCACTGGCTGTCCGTCGCGGTGGTGACCCGTACGCAGCGGCGGCCGGCGAGGTCCCAGACGCGGACCGTCCGGTCGGTGGCGGCGGAGACGCCGGTGCGGCCGTCCCGGCTCACGGCCACCCCGTACACGATGCCGGTGTGACCGGTCAGCACGGCGTCCTGACCGGTCCGTGGTGCGCGGTCGGCGCGTCCGAGCGCGTCGGTGATCTCCGGGTTGCCGGGCGCGCGCTCCGCGGCGGCCCGCAGCAGCTCCGCCGCGGACTCGGCGTCGCCGCGCTCCAGGTCCACCAGGCCCAGCAGATACGCGGCACGCCAGCCTTCCGGCTGAGCCGCGCGTACCCCTTCCAGATCGACGATCACCTGAGCGTCGGTCAGCCGCCCGGCCCGCCACAGGTACAGGCTCCGGTTGTACACCGCGTGCGGGTTGTGGGGATCGGCCTCCGCGGCGCGCTGCCACAGGGCCTCGGCTTCGTCCGGCCGCCCGAGGTCCAGCAGGGAGAGTGCCTGGTTGGACAGCCCGTCGGCGAGCCGTACCGCGGTCAGCGGTTCCGGCCTCGGGTACGGCTCCCCCAGGGCCGCCGCGTGGATCCCGGCCAGTTCGCCGGCGAGTTCGCCCATGTCCTCGGGCCGGTCCGCCGGGACCCAGGCGAGGCAGCGCTCCAGCAGGGTCGCCAGGCCGGCGGGGAGGGCCGGGGTGGCCGGGATCCGTTCGTCGCCGGCCTCCTCCGCGACGAACGCGGCGAGCACCTCGGCCCCCGTCTGCCCGTACTGGCACGGCGGGTGGCCGACGAACATCTCCAGCACGGTCAGGGCCCACGACCAGGTGTCGGTCGCCCGGGTGAGCCGGGTCCTCGGCCGCCCGGAGTCCTCCGTCCATAAGGCGGCCTCCGCCTGCTCGGGGGAGCAGAAGGCCGGTGTCATGCCGCCGTACCCGGCCAGTAGGCTCGCGCCGGGCGGCACCACGGTGCTCTCCCCCGCCGCGGCGGGGGCCTTGGCCAGTCCGAAATCGGTCACCTTGGTGGTGCCGTCGCGGGCGAGCAGCACATTGGCGGGCTTGACGTCCTGGTGGATCAGCCCGTGCCGGTGTGCGTGCTGCAGCCCCCACGCGGTCTGGACGGCGATGTCGAGGATGCGGCGCAGGGCCTCGCGGTGACCGCCGGTGTAGAGGTGTCCGTCGCGCACGGCCCCGGCGAGGCTGCCCCCGTCCAGCCATTCGGCGAACACCGCGGGCACGCCGCCGGGCGTGCGCACGTACACGCGGTTCACCGTGTGCGGATGCTCGCCGAGACCGACCCAGGTCGCGGCCTCGGCCTCGAAGTCCCGCAGTCCCTTCTCCGTGGTGGCCAGGGCGGGCCGGGGTACCTTCACCGCCAGCTCCACGTTCCAGTCGCGGTGCAGGACCCGGTAGACCAGTCCCATCCCGCCGCCGCGGATCACGTCCCTGACCTCGTAGAGGTCCAGGATCACGGCACCGGGACGCCACTCGTCGGGTACGTGCCTCGCCACTCGCCCACTTCTCCGTCCGGAGCCCACTACAGGACACGTCACAGTGTGCCCAACCACTCACGGACGGACCAGTGTTCACGGACCGGCGCAGGGGATTACCAGGGCAGCGGGCCTGCGGCGTCGAAGTAGCCCCCGGTGGGGCCGTCGGGGCGCACCCGCGCCATGCGGACGATGATCTCGGCGCCCTCCTCGACGGTCTGCGTGCCGCTGTGGCCGTTCAGGTCCGTCGCGGTGTAGCCGGGTTCCACCGCGTTGATCCGCATGTCCGGGAACGCCTTCGCGTACTGCACGGTGATCATGTTGAGCGCGGCCTTCGACGCCGGGTAGGCGACCCCCGGGTACGCGTAGGTCGGCGTGCCCACCGTGGAGACCAGGGTCTTCGAGGCCAGGCCGCTGCTGACGTTGACCACGACGGGGGCGGCGGACCGGCGCAGCAGCGGGAGGAACGCGTGGGTGACACGCACGACGCCGAAGACGTTCGTGTCGAACGTGGTCCGCAGCGTATCGGCGGTCACCTCCGCAGCACCGGACTCGTTCCTCTCGATGCCGGCGTTGTTGACCAGTACGTCCAGTCCGCCGTCGGCCTCGATGGCGCGTGCCGCGGCGGCGACCGACGCGTCGTCGGTGACATCGAGCACGACCGTCCGCGCCCCCAGCAGTTCGGCGGCGCGGCGCCCGCGCTCGGGGTCCCGGCTGCCCACGTAGACAGTGTGGCCCGCTTCCACGAGCCGTCGGGCGGTCTCGAAACCGAGACCCTTGTTCGCTCCGGTGATCAGTGTTGTTGTCATGTGTCCAGGTTCCGGCGGGGCGGTGCGGTCAGCCAGTGGTCGCGTCTTCCTGGGACCACCGGTACCAGGCCGCACCGCGGCCGGCGGCCGGCGGCGGTGCACACTGGTGGGTATGGCGACAGCGGAGTTCGGCAAGGCGGTGCGCCGCCGGCGCGACCGGGTCTCGCCGGAGACCGTCGGGCTGCCCGCCGGCGGGCACCGGCGCGCGGCCGGACTGCGCCGCGAGGAGCTGGCCCTGCTGGCCGGGATCTCCGTCGACTACATCACCCGCCTCGAACAGGGCCGCGCCGCCCACCCGTCGGCGCAGGTCGTCGAAGCCCTGGCCAGGGCCCTGCGGCTGTCGGGAACCGAGCGCGCACACCTGTTCCGGCTGGCCGGGCTGGCCCCGCCGGGCCCGGAGACCGTACCCGCGTACATCACACCGAGCGTCCAGCGGATGCTGGACAGACTGACCGGAACACCCGTCGCGGTCTTCGACGCGACCTGGACGCTGCTCATGGCCAACCCTCCGTACGCGGCGCTGATGGGCGATCCGTCCGGATGGCGTGGCAACGAACGCAACGGAGTGTGGCGCAATCTGCTCGGCCCCGGCAGCCGGGTCCGGCACACACCGGAGGCCCGGCGCGCGTTCGAGGCCGCCCTGGTCGCCGACCTGCGCGCGGCGGCCGGCCGCTACCCCGCCGATCAGCGGCTGCGGCGCCTCGTCGAAGAACTGCGCACGCACAGCGAGCGGTTCACCGAGCTGTGGGAGTCCGGCGCCGTCGGCCATCACGAGGCCGCGCGCAAGACCGTCGATCACCCGCGCGTGGGCCCACTCACACTGGACTGCGACGTGCTCACCGTGGCGACCGGCGACCTGCGCATCATGGTCTACACAGCCGAACCCGGCACCGCCGACGCCGAACGCCTCGCGCTGC
Organism: Streptomyces sp. NPDC039430; assembly: GCF_055639435.1. Classification (NCBI taxonomy): domain Bacteria; kingdom Bacillati; phylum Actinomycetota; class Actinomycetes; order Kitasatosporales; family Streptomycetaceae; genus Streptomyces; species Streptomyces sp. NPDC039430. The sequence goes on from NZ_JBVKAK010000011.1 coordinate 228,640, forward strand.
TCACCGTGATCGGCACCCAGACCCTCGCCGGATAGCCACCCCACCCGACGTGCGTATCCCGGAGGTCCGGGTTTCGCTGGAGGTGCTGTCCGGCCGCGTACATCCTTCAGCCACCCCCGTGTCCGGGGCCGGACAGCCCGGTCCGACGCGGTGTCCGGGATGCGACAGCACGTCATACCGGTCAGACTGACGGCGCGGGAGACGACGGTCCAATGAGGCAGCCGACTGTTCTCACTGGACCGTCCCCCGTCCAGTCGCCGTCGTCCTTGACACGGGATGACATGGACACGAGCGCGCTTGACACACCCGAAGTCGCCGCGCTTCGCTTGCGGCTTCGGAAGTGCGAACGCGTGAACGCGTGAACGCGACAATGGATTCGAATCGCGGAAGAACCCGCATGGCGGAATTCCGTGAACGCGAACGATCCGGCGTTCGAGCGGGCCGGGAAAGCGTGCACGCCGATCGGCGGCGAACTCGACGGAATCACTGCCGAACTCATAGAGAAGAGAGCACATCGAAGTGAGAGACGCGGCAGCGGGAACCAGGAACCGTGAAGGACGCGCGCGTACGCGGCGCAACGTCCCGATGGCCATGGCATCGGCCGTGGCGGGCGGGCATTCACGCCCGGCACCGGCCCCGTGAGCAGCGTCCGGCTCCGGCTCACCATCCGCACCCGATTGACGCTCACCTACGCGGGCCTTTTCGCGGCGGCCGCCGTGGCGATGATCGGCCTGCTCTACGCCTTCATGAAATACGTCCCGGTCTACAGCGAAAGCCTGACGACCCACGGCGGCGTCCTGAAAAGCGGCACCACCACGGCCGGTCCTCCCGGGCCCGGTCACCTCACCCACAGCGCGGACAACATGGTCGCGGCGACGGACTGCGAGGTCCCGTTCGCCGAGAAAGTGCGCACGTTCGCTGCGCGTTTGAGCGCACCAGGCGACGGCGAATCCACCGCCGCCGTCTGTGGGTCCGCGAGCGGCGGGAAAAGCTCGTTCGAGGTCTCCACCAAGGCGGACTTCCTTGAGGCGCTGTTGCTGTTCAGCGCGGTGGCTCTTCTGGTGTTGCTGGTGATCGCGGTGGTCCTCGGCTGGTTCGTGGCGGGGCGCATGCTGGCGCCGCTCCAGCGGATCACCGCGACCGCCCGGAGCATCGCCGGGTCCACACTGCACGAGCGGATCGCGCTGGCCGGGCCGAAGGACGAGATCAGGGAACTCGCCGACACCTTCGACGCGATGCTCCAGCGTCTGGACAAGGCGTTCCAGGCGCAGAGCCGGTTCGCGGCGAACGCCTCGCATGAGCTGCGCACCCCGCTGGCCGGTATGCGCACCCTGCTCCAGGTGGCGCTCGCCGCGCCCGGCGAGTACCGGCTGGAGGACCTGGGCCCCGACCTGCTCACCCTCAACCGGCGCTCCACCGAGATCACGGAGGCGCTGCTGGTCCTGGCCCGCGCCGACCACGGCGCGATCGCCGAGGAAACCGTCGAACTGGCCGCCCTGGCACGGGAGGTGTGTACGCAGGCGACGCCGGCGGCGGCCGAGGCGGGGGTGGCGCTGAGCGCGTCGGTGGGCCGGGGCCGGGTCCTCGGCGACCGGGTCCTGCTACGGCAGCTGGTCACCAACCTCGTCGACAACGCGGTCCGCCACAACCACCCGGGCGGAACGGTGACCGTGGCGGTGGACGAGCGGCCCGGCCACGATGTCCGGCTCGTCGTACACAACACCGGACGCGCGCTCAGCCGCACCGACGTGGACCGCGCCCTGGAACCGTTCCACCGCCTCGACACCCGCCAGACCAGCCGCTCGGGCCGTCCGGCGGGACACGGCCTCGGCCTCGCCATCGTGGAGTCGATCGTCCGCGCACATCACGGAACCCTCCACGCGGAACCACCCCCGGACGGCGGCCTCCACATCACCATCACCCTGCCCGCCCCCGCACACGTACCCACTCGCACGACAGCAGGCGCGACGGGGGGCCGTGAGCGGGAGGGGTAGGCCCGAAGGCCCGTCCTCACCTTCGAGGACGGGCCCGGCGTTCTACGAGGCGTGCAGGGCCAGCGTCGGGGACATCTTCGAGGCGCGGACCGCCGGATAGAGCCCGGCGACCGTACCGATCACCAGCGTCGCTCCGAACCCGCCCGCCATCGCCCAGGGGGGTATCGTCCACGGCATCCCGGACACGTTGGCGTAGATGTAGGTGGCCAGCGCCCCGAGGACGACTCCGGCCAGGCCGCCCAGGCCGGACAGCATCAGCGATTCGGTGACGAACTGCAGCCGTATCTGGCCGCGTGTGGCTCCGAACGACCGTCGCAGGCCGATCTCGTGTTTCCGTTCCAGTACGGAGATGATCATGGTGTTGGCGATGCCGACCCCGCCGACCAGCAGCGCGACCCCGCCGAGCCCGAGCAGCAGGCTGGAGAAGGCTCCCTCGGACGCTGTCTTGGCCTGGAGTGCCGCCGACGGGTCGGAGACATCTATCTCGTGCGGGGCTTCGGGGTTGACCGTGCGCGCCAGCAACTCCCTGACCCGCTCGACCTGGTCGTCGGCCGAGCGTTCGTAGAGTGATGTCGGGTGGCCGTCGAATCCGAGCAGTTTCTGTGCGTTCTCCCAGCCCACCAGCGCGGTGTTGTCGATCTCGGGTGCGAGCGGCAGCGGTCGCAGGATGCCGAGGACCGTGTAGTACTCGTCACCCACGCGGATCCGCTGTCCCGCCTCGGTGATCCCGAGGCGTTCGGCCGCCGCGGTTCCGAGGACGACGGAGGGGTAGGAACCGGTGGCGCCGTTGAACCAGGTGCCCGTCGCCATGGAGCCGCGCAGTGTGTTCTTGAGACCCTCGGTGGCGGCGCTGACCTGGATGCCTCCGGTCTGTTCCTTGGGGATGTGCTCGGAGCGGTAGACGCTGGCGTCGACACTGCCGGTCGCGGCGACGTGCTCCACACCGTCGATCCGGCTGACCATCCGCAGCGCGCTCTTGGGGAGCCTGACCTCCTCGTCGCTGAAGAGCGACTGGCCCGGTTTGACGACCAGCATGTTGGTGCCGAGCCGGTCCAGGTCCCGCATGAGTTTGGCCTTGCTGGACGCGGAGATGCCGACCACGGCGATCATCGTCGCGATCCCGATGGCGATGCCCAGTGCGGAAAGGACGACGCGTACGGGCCGGCCGCGCAGTCCCGCCGAACCGACCTGTGCGACGTCCCGGAGACCGAGCCGGGAGGGGACGAGCCTTCGGCCGCGGCGGCTCGTCATCGCACACCTGCCGGAATGGCGCGCACGGTGTCCTCGACGACCCGCCCGTCGCGGATACGGACCTGGCGCGGCAGCGCGTCGGCCAGTTCGCGGTCGTGGGTGATGACGGCGATCGTCGCGCCGTCCGCGTTGAGTTCGTGCAGCAGCTCCATGACGGCGTCGCCCGACGCGGAGTCCAGTGCCCCGGTCGGTTCGTCCGCCAGCAGGAGTTCCGGTTCTCCGGCCACCGCCCGTGCGATGGCCACACGCTGCTGCTGCCCTCCGGAGAGGGCGTGCGGCCGGTGGCTCATCCGGTCCGCGAGACCCACGCGTTCCAGGGCGCTCGCCGCGCGGCGGCGGCGTTCGGCGGGTGGCAGGCCGGAGTAGCGCAGTCCTTCGGCGACATTGCCCAGCGCGGTGGCGCTGGGCACCAGATGGAACGCCTGGAAGATGAAGCCGATGTGGCGGGCGCGCAGGGCGGACAGCTGCCGGTCGCGCAGCCGCCCCACGTCGTGGCCCGCGATGCCGACCGTACCGGCCGTGGGCCGGTCGAGGGTGCCGAGGATGTGCAGGAGCGTGGACTTGCCCGAACCGGACGGGCCGACGATGGCGAGCAGTTCACCGGCCCGGATGCTCAGGTCCACACCGCCCAGCGCCGTCACACCGCCGGGATACTCCTTGGTGACACCACACAGCTCGGCGACCGGCTCCGCGGACGGCGGGTGGGACATGGTCATGCCGGGACCCCCACTTTCATCCCCGCGCGCAGGCCCCCGCCCGACACCTCGACACGGCCATTGGCGAAGATGCCGAGTTTCACCCTCACGTCCCGCGCGGTGCCGCCCTCGGCCACCCGGACGCCGAAGCCGCCCCCGTCCACGGCCAGCAGCGCTTCCACCGGTACGGACAGGACGTCCTCACGCCGTTCGCCGGTGAGGAACACGGTGACCGGTGCCTTGTCGACACCGGCGACCTTGTCCGGGTCGTCGAACTCCACCGTCACCTTGATCACCGGCTCCTTGTCCGAGGACTGCTCGTCCGTCCGCGCGGTGCGGCCGATGGAGCTGATCCGGCCCTTGGCGGTGGACCCGTCGGGCAGCTCGACCTTGACGGCGTCACCCGGTTTGTACTTTCCGGCCTTCGCCACCTCCAGATCGAACTGCACCACCCGCTCGGAGCTGGTCGTACTCAGTACGGGCGCGCCGGGAGCCACACGCGCACCGACCGACACCTCGGCGTCCTGTACGCGGACGGCGGCGGGCGCGAAGGCGATACTGTCCGGCCCGATCTTCCCGGTCTGCTTCAGGCCCTGGCTCTTCTGCCACGCCTTGACACCCCGCGCGGTGCCCTCGGTGAACTCGTCGTCGGCCGCGAGACCGGATCCGAAGCCGAGCGCGATGAGGTTGGCCTTGAGCTGGCGCACGTCGTCCCCTTCGTCGCCGCGCTCCATCACCCGGTAGACGGGGGTCTGGCCGTACATGAGGAACACGGGAGACCCGTCGATCTCGTACAGCTTGCCGTCACGCTCGATGGTCTTGCCGCCGCCCGGCAGCCAGGTGACGACTCCCTGCCCCTCGGTGGTGATCTTGCGCTCGGCCGAGAATCCGAGCGTGCCCTTGGCCTTGTCCGAGGTGACCAGGTCGCCCTTGGTGACGCCGGCGGTCGCGGTGGGCACGGCGAGCCGCTCCGCCTCCGGCTGTGAACCGGAATCGCCAGGCATCACGACGACCGCCGCTCCCCCCATCGCGACCAGTGCCGTAGCCCCCAGGGTGAGCAGGAACTTCTTGTGTTTCATACGGAGTGCCTTTCCTCGCGGGGGTGTGCGTCAGCCGGTCTTCGCCGCGCAGACCTTGTCGGCGGCGGCGAACGCGGCCTTGTCCCCCTCCGGGATCTGCCCGACCTTGGCACGGCCTCCCTCGAACTCCGGATCCGGAAAGTCGAGGCCCTCCTTGCGCATGCACTCGGCGTAGGCCAGCATCTTGTCCTTCATCTCCTGTTCCATGCCGGCGTCGGCCTGGCCACCCCCCACTTCGCAGTCCTTCATGGCCTGCGCGAATTCGTCCTCCGACATCGATCCCGGATCGATCTGTCCGCCCTGGCCGTCCTTCGGATCGGTGACCCTCGCGCCCTTCTTGCGCAGGCAGTCGTTGGCCTTCGCCCGCTTGTCGTCACTCGTGCTCTGGCCTGCGCCCCCACCCGACGAATCCTTGCTGTCGGAGCCGCCTGAGCAACCGGTGAGGAAGAGCGCGAGTACCGATATCGCGCACACCGTGGCCATCTGGATCTTCTTCGTCTGCATGAGCTGCCTCCCGGGGCACGAGCGTTCCGAACGTGGTGGGGAGACGGTGACAGCGATGTGTGTTTCATCGCTTTCACCGAAGCCGTAACACCCGTGAAACCTCTTCTTCGGGTACACAGGTATCCATGCGCGTGCTTGTTGTGGAGGACGAGGAGTTCCTCGCCGAGATGATCGCGGAAGGGCTTCGCCAGAACGCCTTCGCCGTCGATGTGGCGGGCGACGGCCTGGAGGCTGTGCGACGTCTGACCTTCGGCGCGTACGACGTGATCGTTCTGGACCGCGATCTGCCCGGACTGCCCGGCGACGAGGTATGCCGGCAGGTCGTCGAGCGCGGGCTCCTCACCCGCATCCTGATGCTGACCGCGTCCGGTACGGTCCACGACCGGGTGGAGGGCCTCGCCCTGGGGGCGGACGACTATCTGTCCAAGCCGTTCGCGTACGAGGAACTGGTGGCCCGCGTCCTGGCCCTGGGCCGCCGCTCCACCCCCATGCTTCCTCCCGTGATCCGGCGCGCGGGCGTCGTGCTCGACACCTCAGCGCGCCAGGCACGACGCGACGGCCGCCCGCTGCGGCTGACCCTGAAGGAGTTCGCCGTGCTGGAAACACTCCTGCGGGCGTCCGGGAGTGTGGTCAGCAGTGATGATCTCGTCGAGCAGGTGTGGCAGGAGGAGATCAGCTACCGCACGAACACGGTACGGGTCACACTCAGCCGGCTCCGCACGAAGCTCGGCCCGCCCGATGTGATCGAGACCGTCCCGGGTGCCGGATACCGTATCGCCGCCGAGGACGACCGGTGACCAGGGGCGGACCGTCGTCCCCCGCCTCCGGCCGGACGTCCCCCACCCCCGGCCGGAGCGCCCGGCGCTTCCGGTCGCCGGCGCTCGGCAGCGAACGCGCCCGCCTCACCGCGCTCTGCACGCTCATGCTTCTGCTGGCCGGGGGCGGTCTCATCGCGCTGATCTACGTGTTGCTGGGGCAGGGGCTGTACACGAGCATCGGCGGGGCGGTGATGAGGCTCCCCGCGACGAAGATGATGGAGCGTCCCGGCGGCGAACAGGGTTCACCGACGTCCTCCGCCACCACGCCCATGACCGAGCCGACTCCGCTGCTGAGCCCCGCCCCCACCACCGATGCCGGCGCCGATGCCGACACCGGCTGGATCGAAAGGGGCCAGATCCTCGGTAAGGCGGAATCCACCAAGTTCATCGACGACGTCCGGTCCGCCGCCCTCAACGATCTGCTCATCGTCTCCCTGATCGCCCTCGTCGCGTTCGCCGCCGCCGCGGTCGCCGTCGCCTGGTGGATGGCCGGCCGCGTACTGCGCCCCGTACGCCATGTCACCGAGACCGCGCGGCTCCTCTCCGCAACGAACCTCCACAAACGCATCGACCTGCGCGCGCCGCCCGGCGAGCTGAAGGTGCTCGCCGACACCTTCGACGAGATGCTCGACCGCATACAACAACTCGTCAACGCCCAGCAGCGGTTCGCCGCCAACGCCGCGCACGAACTGCGCACCCCCCTGACCCTCCAGCGGGCCGCCGCCGAGATCGGCCTCGCGGGCGACCCGGACCCCCACCAGGTGGCCCGGATCCGTACCAAGCTCATCGAGACCGCCGAGCACCAGGGACATCTGATCGAGGGCCTGCTGCTCCTCGCCGCGTCCGAGCAGGGTATGCGCCGCCGGGAGCCGGTCGACCTGCACCAGGTCGCGCGGGCCGTGGTCCTCGCGGCCTGCTCCGAGGCGGCCGGCCACGACGTCACACCCCATCTCGATCTCCAGCCACTGCGGACCACGGGCGACCCCGTTCTGCTTCAACAGCTGACACACAACCTGGTGAGCAACGCGATCCGGCACAACCGTCCGGGCGGCAGTGTGAGCGTCCGCACCGGCGCGGGTTTCCTGGAAGTGAGCAACACCGGTGCGGTGATCCCCACCCCGACCGTCCCGCTGCTCTTCGAGCCCTTCCGCCGCGTCGAGGTACGCCGTCACGCCCCGGGCGAGGGGGTCGGCCTCGGCCTCTCCATCGTCGCCGCCATCGCCCGTGCACACGGCGCCACGGCCGAGGCGACGGCCAACCCCGGGGGCGGCCTCACGATCCGTGTGCGCTTCGTGTGTGATGAGCCGCCCGGCAGGTCCTAGAGGCGTGTGCCGGCCCCGTGAGCCGGCTCCGGACGGTGGTCACGGGGCCGGTGCCAGGTAATAGCCGACACCGGTCATCGTGTGCAGCAGGGCCGGTTCACCCAGCTTGCGGCGCAGGGTGGAGACGGTGACGCGTACGGAGTTGGTGAACGGGTCCGCGTGCTCGTCCCACGCCTTCTCCAGCAGCGTCTCCGCGCTGATCACCCCGCCCCCGGCCGCCGTCAGGAGATGCAGCACGGCGAACTCCTTTCGCGTCAGCCGCAGATACCGGCCCTCCCGGTACGCCTCACGCCGGAACGGGTCCAGCCGCAGCCCCGCGTACTCCAGAACCGGCGGCGGCGGAGT
>NZ_JBVKAK010000012.1:0-190548 GCF_055639435.1 Streptomyces sp. NPDC039430
TCGGTACGCAGCGGGTTGATCTCCGAGACGGCGCCGACGAACGTGGTCTTGCCCACGCCGAAGCCGCCCGCCACCACGATCTTCGCGCTGGTGGTCGACCGGGCCGCTCCGCCGCTAGAGCTTGCGAAGTCCACTGAGCACCCTTTCGAGCAGTGTCACATCCGGCGTGCCGCCGGCCTCTCCGTTACCCGGCTGGTGGATCGCGACCATGCCCGCTTCCGCCAGGTCGGCCACGAGAATGCGCGCGACGCCCAGCGGCATCGTCAGCAGCGCCGACACCTCGGCCACCGACTTGACCTCGCGGCACAGGTGGCAGATCCGCTGGTGCTCGGGGAGCAGGGTGGCGAGATGCGCCGGGTCTGCTGTCGTACTCACCAGCGCCTCGATGGCGAGCTGGTACCGCGGCCTGGTCCGGCCGCCGGTCATGGCGTACGGACGTACCAGCGGCTGATCGCCTTCAGGACCGTACGACGCGTCGACCGAGGCGCCGTACGGATCGTGAGAGGCGGGTGGCGGGGTCATGAATCCTCCGGGCGTGACAGCAGGGTGTCTGCGTGCCGTCTGACTTGGCCGGTGGGGGGCCGGTTGGGCGGCCTGACGGTGATGGGGCTTGGGACGGTCCTCGGGAGCCTCAGTGCAACAGACTTCCCTGGAGCTCGGCGCGCAGGTCCGGGGTGAGGACCGTACCGGCGCGATCGACCAGGAGGGCCATTTCGTACCCCACCAGGCCGATGTCGCACTCGGGATGCGCGAGCACGGCCAGGGAGGAACCGTCGGAGACGGACATGAGGAAGAGGAAGCCGCGCTCCATCTCCACCACGGTCTGGTTGACCGGGCCGCCTTCGAAGATCCGGGAAGCCCCCGCGGTGAGCGAGGTCAGACCGGACGCCACGGCCGCGAGCTGATCGGCGCGGTCGCGGGGGAAGCCCTCGGACATGGCCAGCAGAAGTCCGTCGGCGGAGACCACGACCGTGTGGGACACCCCAGGGGTGTTGTCCACGAAGTTGGTGATCAACCAGTTCAGATTCTGCGCAGCCTGACTCATCGGACTCAACTAACGCTCCTGCTGGTGAGAGGTGCCGAGGTTGAAGCCGCTGTTCGTCGGGCCGGTGTTGCCCGCCTGACGACCCTGCTGGATACCCCGACGGAGATTGGTCAGCCGGCCGCGTACGTCTGCCGGCGCACGCGAGACCTGCGGACCGGCCTGGTTGTTCTGTTCCTGCGCGGTCCCCGGCACCAGGTTGGCGCGCGGGACCCGGCGGGGCAGACCGGAGGTGGTGATGCCGCCGGCCTGGGGCTTTTTGACCCTCTCGGCCTGGCGCACCAGCTCGTCGTTGGGCGACGTACGCCAGGAGGAGGTGATGCCGGCGCCGTTGGCCCCGGATCCGTTCGCCCCCGGGGCGCCGAAACCGGAACCGTTCGTACCGGACGTCTGGAAACCGGAGCCGTTGGTGCCCTGGCCGCCCGGCCCCGAACCGTTGGCGGGCTCGCGCCGCGGCATCGGTTCACGCTGCTGCGCGGGCGGTACGGGAGACTGCGCGGCCGGACCCCGGTCCTGCGGCTGCTGGCCGCCGCCCTGCTGCGAACCGTGGAACCAGTTGGTCTCCAGGTTGTCGTACAGCGGGGTACGGCCGTCTCCGGGACCGGCCGGGGGCAGCGCCTCCGGCTGGTGCTGCGGCGGCAGGCTCGGCGGGCGGTAGCCGCCCTCGGAACCGGGTGCCGGAGCGGGCGCCGGAGGCCGCGGGGCGTTGAAGCCCTGCTGCGGAGCGCTGTAATCCGACGACGGGTACTCCGCCGGGCGGAAGCCGGACTGCGCGTTCTGGCCCTGCGGGACGCCGTACTCCCCGGAGCCGTAGCCCGCCGGGGCCGGCGCGTCGAAGTCGGGACGGGGGAACGCGGCCGTGGACGCCGCGTCCTGCGGGCCACCGCGCTGCGCCGGATTCTGGTCGGGCCGGGGCCCGTTGAAGTCCGGGCGCTGGAACTCCGCCGTGGCACCGGGGCCCTGCTGCTCGGCCGTGGGCCGGGCGAACTGGCCCGTGGACTCGTGCTCCTCGTGACCGCGCGGCGTGTCCAGCGAGGGACGCGGCGGGACGGCCTGCTGCTCGCTGCCCCAACCCGTCGTCTGCGGGCGCGGGGACGGGGGCTGCGGGGTGCCGCCGGGCAGTTCGGCGCGCGGTCCGCCGGGCGGCGGGAGCTGCCGGCCGCGGTCGGGGGCGCCACCCTGCTGGCCCTGGTGGAAGGCGTTCTGGGCGTGGCCGCTGAAGCCGTTCTGACCGCCCTGGCCGGCCCGGACGCCCTGGTCCTGCCCGCTGTGGGGTCCGCTCTGCGCGCCGGGACGGTCCGTACGGCCCTGGCCCTGGCCGTTCTGTCCCTGACCGCCCTGGCCGGGACCGTTCTGGCCCGGACCGTTCTGGCCCGGACCGTTCTGGGGCGGCGCGCCGAAGGCGTTCTGGCTGAAGACACTGGGCTGGCCGGAACCGGACCCCTGACGCTGCGGATCCCGCGACCCGCCGCCCTGGGGGCCGTCGCCGCGGGACGGCAGCGCGGCGCGCGGGCCCGTACCGGCGCCCACCTGGCCGCGCGGCGCACCCGCGCCGAGCAGACCGCCGCCGGTTCCGGCACCGAGGCCGGGACGGCTGCCGCCGGCCGCGCCGGGAGCACCGGTCAGCTGGCCGCCCGCACCGGCGGGAGCCTGGCCCGCGCCGGTGTGGGCACCGGGACCGGCGCCCGCGCCCGGCCGGCCCACCGGGCCCTTCTTGCCGCCGTGGGCGACATCGACCGGCAGCATGACCAGCGCGGTCGTACCGCCCGAGTCGGAGGGGCGCAGCTGGATCCGGATGCCGTGACGCAGCGAGAGCCGGCCGACCACGAACAGACCCATGCGGCGCGAGACCGAGACGTCCACGGTGGGCGGCGAGGCGAGCCGCTCGTTGATCGCCGCGAGGTCCTCGGGCGAGAGGCCGATACCGGTGTCGTGGATCTCGACGAGCACCCGTCCGTCGGGCAGCGCGTGACCGGTGACCCGGACCTTCGTCTGCGGCGAGGAGAACGACGTGGCGTTCTCCAGCAGCTCGGCGAGGAGGTGGACGAGGTCGTTGACGACCCGGCCCGCGACCTCGGTCGTGGGAACGGAGGCCAGTTCGATGCGCTCGTACTGCTCCACCTCGGAGGCGGCGGCACGGAGCACGTCGACCAGCGGGACGGGGCGCGTCCAGCGGCGGCCCGGCTCCTCGCCCGCGAGGACGAGGAGGTTCTCGCCGTTACGGCGCATACGGGTCGCGAGGTGGTCGAGCTTGAAGAGCGAGGAGAGCTGGTCCGGGTCGGCCTCGCGGGACTCCAGCTCGGAGATGAGGGACAGCTGGCGCTGGATGAGGCCCTGGCTGCGGCGCGAGAGGTTGGTGAACATCGCGTTGACGTTGCCTCGCAGGAGGGCCTGCTCGGCGGCGAGCCTGACCGCCTCGCGGTGCACGTCGTCGAAGGCCGCGGCGACCTTTCCGATCTCGTCCTTGGAGTGCACACCGACCGACTCGACGGAGGTGTCGACATCCTGCGGGTCCGAGTCGGAGAGCTGCTTGACCAGCTCGGGCAGCCGTTCCTGGGCGACCCGTGTCGCGGTGTCCTGGAGCCGGCGCAGCGAGCGGATCATGGAGCGGGCCACCACGAAGGCGCCGACCAGCGAGACCCCGAGGACGAGCAGGATGACGGCGGCGTTGATGAGCGCGTCCTGCTGCGAACTGGTGCGCAGCTCGCGGGCCTTGCCCTCCATCTCGCCCAGCAGCGTGGCCTCGATGGTCTTCATCGCGTCGATCCGCGTAGAAGCCTGGTCGGTCCAGTCCAGATACGAGCGGTTGGGCTGCGTCTGGAGCCCGTCGGTGGTGCCGAGGACGCGGTCCGCGTACTTCTCGGACGCCTGGATCTCCGGGTTGCCCTGGCCGTTGAGCGGAGCCATCAGCTCTTCGGCGTCGCCGCCCATCGACTCGTAGAGCCGGCTGAAGGAGGTGAGGGCGTTCTTCTCCTTGGTCGCCGCGGCCAGACCGTAGAGGCGGTCGTTCTCGGTGAGCTTGCCCTTGGTCTTCGGGTCGGCGGGCAGCGCGGCGGCGATGATCGCCCGCTGGATCGACGCGTACTCCTTGGCGGACGAGAACGCGGCCAGCGCGCGGGTCCGCTTGATCATGTCCGGGTTGCTGGTCGCCTGCGCCATGTCCTGGGAGAGGCTCAGCAGCGAGTCGATCAGTCCGCTGTACGCGTCGACCGTCAGCGAGTGCGCGTCGGACGAGTACGCGTCCTTGCGGATCTCGTTGATCTTGTTGACCTGGGTGGCGATCTGGTTGACGTTGGAGCGGATGCTCTCCAGCGCCTGGTCGCCGTCGGTGTTGCCGATGTCGACCGTGGCGTCGAGGAAGGCCCTCTTCGCGCGGTCGGTCGACGTACGGCGGTCCTGGACCTTGAAGTCCTTGGCGTTGACGCCGTTGTTGAGCGGACCTGCCGACTCGTCACGCTCCAGCTGGAGCGCGGCGGCCAGGCTGGTCGCCTCCTTGGTCATCTTGGTGAGCAGCTGCATGTGCTCCAGCTGCTGCATGTCGTTCAACGACTCGTTGATCCGGAGTCCACCCAGGGTGGTCGCCGCGACCACGGGGAGGGTGAGCAGCGCCACCAGGCGCGTGCTGATGCGCCAGTTGCGCAGCGCTATTCGTGACCCCGCGTCAGCCGGCGCCGCGGCCTTGGGCGCTGACTGGGGCGTGGCCTGGGCTCCCGCGCCGCCCGGAGCCGTCCCGGGGCGTCCCGCACGTCCGCCGGCCTCGCCGGACGATGCCGGGCCCGGGTTCTGGGTGTGCTGGGGCGAGGAGCCGCGGTCGGTTCCGCCACGGGACTCCTGCTCCGCCGCAGCGCTGCTATCCCTCTTGAAACGTCCCTGCACTAGCGTCGCAACCTCTGGACCAGGCGTCCCCCCGCGAACGGCGGGACGGTGTCGGCGTCGTGGGGTGCTGAGCGCTCCCCATGGCGGTCGTGAGTGACCGGCGCTTGCTCCCCTTCCCCACCGCCACTCGGCGCTGCGTCGCGCCCTTGCGCGCCGGTGCTTGAAACCCGCGGCGGTGGGGGGAATTCCAGCACAGTGCAGGATCTCCAACAAGGGCAGACGGGTGCCCTGTGACCTGAATGACACGGTGTGAGCGCCGCGTCACAAGCCGTAGAAAGGGTTCGCGGAGGAAAGGGACTTTTATTGACGAGCCACCTACGGGTGGGGGGTGTCCCAGTCCTGATGATCAGGAGCGGAATGTAACGTTCAGTAACGCATTGTCCGTTTCCTTGATCGATGAACCCTGCCCGTAATGCGGGAAATGCCGGGTGAGTCGTGAGCAAACTCACACGATGATCGCCGGTGGATGCCCGCCCCGGCGGGGAATTGGCTGTTTAGCCTGACGCTTTACAGGGATGGCATATCCGACAAGCGGCGCCCCGGCGCCCGTACACCGACAGGGTCTGACAGCAGAGATGAAGACGACGATGATCTTCCGCACGACCGCCAACCCCCGGCGCACCACGCTGGCGCATCTGAAGGACGCCGAGGAACTGGTCCCCGTGGAGCACCCGGAGCACGCCGTCGAGCTGCCGAACCGGACCGCCAACCCCCGCCGTACGACTCTCATGGACGCGCCCGTCGCCCAGTAGGTTCCCGCCGGGCCCGAATCCGGCTGATCCGCCTCCCCCCTCCTCTCGTCTAGCCTGGAGTGTCAGTCTCCAGACCAGCCAGCAAGAGTGAGGGGCGACAGCATCCCGTGCGCATCGCCAGATTCTCCATCGACGGCAATGTCGCCTTCGGCGCGGTCGAGGGCGACGGCAGCGGTGACCCCGCCGGCCTCGTCCTCGACATCATCAAGGGCATTCCGTACGCCGACTTCGAGCTCTCCGGCACCAAGGTCCCGCTGAGCAAGGTCCGGCTCCTGCCGCCCGTGATCGGCAACAAGATCCTGGGCATCGGCCGCAACTACGCCGATCACGCGGCCGAACTCGGCAACGCCGTACCGGAAGTCCCCGTCGTCTTCCTCAAGCCGACCACCGCGCTGATCGGCACCGGCGACGCCATCGAGTACCCCTCCTTCTCCACGGAGGTGCACTACGAGGCCGAACTCGCCGTCGTCATCGGCCGGATGTGCCGCGAGGTCCCGCGCGAGCGCGTGAAGGACGTCATCTTCGGCTACACCTGCGCCAACGACGTCACGGCGCGCGACGCCCAGCGCAGCGAGAACCAGTGGTCCCGCGCCAAGGGCTTCGACACCTCGTGCCCGCTCGGCCCCTGGGTGGAGACCGATCTCGACCCCTCCGACCTCACCCTCCAGTGCACGGTCAACGGCGAGCAGCGGCAGCTGGGCCGGACGAGCGAGATGATCCGCTCCATCGAGGACGTGATCGTCCACATCACCGAGGCCATGACGCTGCTCCCGGGCGACGTCATCCTCACGGGCACCCCCGCCGGGGTGGGCCCCCTCAGCGTCGGCGACGAGGTCGCCGTCACCATCGAAGGCATCGGCACTCTCACCAACAAGGTGATCAAGCGTGGCTAACGGACCCGTCCGTGTACGTTTCTGTCCCTCGCCGACCGGCAACCCCCATGTGGGACTGGTCCGCACCGCCCTGTTCAACTGGGCGTTCGCCCGTCACAGCGGCGGCACCATGGTCTTCCGCATCGAGGACACCGACGCGGCGCGCGACTCCGAGGAGTCGTACGAGCAGCTGCTCGACTCGATGCGCTGGCTGGGGCTCGACTGGGACGAGGGCCCCGAGATCGGCGGTCCGCACGCGCCGTACCGCCAGTCGCAGCGGATGGACCTCTACCGCGACACCGCCGAGAAGCTGCTCGCCGCGGGCCACGCGTACCACTGCTACTGCACCACCGAGGAACTGGACGCGCGCCGCGAGGCGGCCCGCGCGGCCGGCCGGCCCTCGGGGTACGACGGCCACTGCCGCGATCTGACCGCGGAGCGCAGGGCGGCGTACGAGGCGGAGGGCCGCACCTCCATCGTCCGCTTCCGGATGCCCGACGAGCCGGTCACCTTCACGGACCTGGTCCGCGGTGAGCTGACCTTCACCCCGGAGAACGTCCCGGACTACGGGATCGTGCGCGCCAACGGCGCCCCGCTCTACACGCTCGTCAACCCGGTCGACGACGCGCTGATGGAGATCACCCACGTCCTGCGCGGCGAGGACCTGCTCTCCTCCACCCCGCGCCAGGTCGCGCTCTACAAGGCGCTGATCGAGCTGGGCATCGCCAAGGAGATCCCGGCGTTCGGACACCTCCCGTACGTCATGGGCGAGGGCAACAAGAAGCTCTCCAAGCGCGACCCGCAGGCGTCCCTCAACCTCTACCGCGAGCGCGGCTTCCTGCCCGAGGGGCTGCTCAACTACCTCTCGCTGCTGGGCTGGTCGCTCGCCGCGGACCGCGACATCTTCTCGATGGAGGAGATGGTCGCCGCGTTCGACATCGCGGACGTCAACGCCAATCCGGCCCGCTTCGACCTGAAGAAGGCCGAGGCGATCAACGCCGACCACATCCGGCTGCTGGATGTGAAGACGTTCATCGAGGCGTGCGGACCCTGGCTGAAGGCCCCGCACGCGCCCTGGGCGCCGGAGTCCTTCGACGCCACGGCCTTCGAGGCGCTGGCGCCACTGGCCCAGACCCGGGTCACGGTCCTCTCGGACATCACCGCCAATGTCGACTTCCTCTTCCTCGACGCGCCGGTGGAGGACGAGGCGTCCTGGGCGAAGGCGATGAAGCCGGGCGCGGACGCCCTGCTGGCCACGGCCCGTACGAAGATCGCCGAGGCGGAGTGGAACGCCGAGGCGCTCAAGAACGCGGTACTCGCCGCGGGCGAGGAGCACGGCCTCAAACTGGGCAAGGCACAGGCCCCGGTCCGCGTCGCGGTCACGGGCCGCACGGTGGGTCTGCCGCTCTTCGAGTCCCTGGAGATCCTGGGCCGCGAGCGCACGCTGTCCCGCGTCGACGCGGCACTGGCGAAGCTGACCTCCTGAGACGGAGGCCGGGACGGGGGACCGGGGATCGCCCCCGATCCCCGGTCCGGTCGGGCGCCGGGAGGTACCGTCGATGGCATGCCGATCCGTGCCGTCCTCTGGGACATCGACGACACCCTCTTCGACTACACCAGCGCGGACCGCGCCGGCATGCAGGATCATCTCGCCGCCGAGGGCCTGGTCGACCGGTTTCCCACCGTCGACCGGGCCCTCGGGCGCTGGCGGGAGATCACCGATCTGAACTGGGACCGGTTCGCCGCGGGGGAGACGGACTTCCAGGGGCAGCGGCGCGACCGCGTACGGATGTTCCTCGGGACCGAGCTGAGCGACGCGGAGGCGGACGCCTGGTTCCAGCGGTACATCGTTCACTACGAGTCCGCCTGGTCGTTGTTTCCCGACAGCCTCGCCGTGCTGGACGTGCTGGCCGCCGACTACCGGCAGGCCGTCCTGTCGAACTCCAGCATCCACAACCAGGACCGCAAGCTGCGGGTCCTCGGGGTACGCGAGCACTTCGAGGCCGTGGTGTGCGCGGCCGAGCTGGGTGTCGCCAAGCCCCACGCCGCCGCCTTCCACGCCGCCTGCGACGCGCTGGCGCTGGACCCCGGGGAGGTGGCGTACGTGGGCAACGAGCCGGACATCGACGCCCGCGGGGCGGTGGCCGCGGGGCTCGCCGGCGTCTGGCTGGACCGGGGCGGGATCGGCGGGCGCCCCGAGCTGGTGCGGATCACCGATCTCGGCCAGCTTCCCGGTCTGCTGCGCGGCGATACCCGTTTTGGAGCGCTGTCCGCGATCGGGTAATGTTCTTCCTGCGCCGCCCAAGAAGACCGAAAGGTCCGCCCGGGAAGCGCAAGCCAGACAAACCCCCGTCCGGGGGTTCAGTTTTGGTGGGCTATGGTGTAATTGGCAGCACGACGGTTTCTGGTTCCGTTAGTCTAGGTTCGAGTCCTGGTAGCCCAGCGCAGATGTTTCTGCAACGCCCCCGTTGTGTAGCGGCCTAGCACGCTGCCCTCTCACGGCAGTAGCGCCGGTTCGAATCCGGTCGGGGGTACAGATCCTTCTCTCCGACGGCTTCGGGTCGCACCCGGACACGTCGATGCAGGATCGCTAGGGCCCCCGTTGTGTAGCGGCCTAGCACGCCGCCCTCTCAAGGCGGTAGCGCCGGTTCGAATCCGGTCGGGGGTACTGGTCTAAACCACCTATGGGCTATGGTGTAATTGGCAACACGACGGTTTCTGGTTCCGTTGTTCTAGGTTCGAGTCCTGGTAGCCCAGCTGGACTTCGGTCCATGCCCCCGTTGTGTAGCGGCCTAGCACGCTGCCCTCTCACGGCAGTAGCGCCGGTTCGAATCCGGTCGGGGGTACAACGAGCAGTACGAGAAGGCCCTTCCGTTCGCGGGAGGGCCTTTGCGCTGTCCACGCTTACCGCCACCGCGCCGTCAACCGCCGCCGCTCAGCGCCCTGTTGGGCTTCACCGCCCCGCCTGCACGGGATGCGCCGGAGTCCGGCCTCGGCCCGGCCGCTGCGGCGCTGGAGCGGCCTGCCGGTGGAGGAACGTACATAACGGAGAGTGCGACGGGCGCGTACGGAAAGGACAGGCCAAGGACGGGGTCCCGGGAGCGAGGGCGGGGGATCAGCCGCTGCGGCGCAGGGCCTCGCTCAGCCGGCCCGCCGCGTCGATCACGGCCTGGGCGTGCATCCGGCCCGGGTGCCGGGTGAGCCGCTCGATCGGTCCGGATACCGAGACCGCCGCGACCACGCGGTTGGACGGCCCCCGTACCGGCGCGGAGACCGAGGCCACGCCCGGCTCGCGCTCGCCGATCGACTGGGCCCAGCCCCTGCGCCGTACGCCCGAGAGCGCCGTCGCCGTGAACCTGGCTCCCTGGAGACCGCGGTGCAGCCGCTCGGGCTCCTCCCAGGCCATCAGGATCTGGGCCGAGGAGCCCGCTTTCATCGTGAGCGTGGAGCCGACCGGGACCGTGTCCCGCAGTCCGGAGAGCCGCTCGGCCGCCGCCACGCATATCCGCATGTCACCCTGGCGTCGGTAGAGCTGCGCGCTCTCGCCGGTCATGTCCCGCAGATGTGTGAGTACGGGTCCGGCCGTGGCCAGCAGGCGGTCCTCGCCGGCCGCGGCGGCCAGCTCGGCCAGCCGCGGGCCGAGAATGAACCGGCCCTGCATGTCCCTCGCCACCAGCCGGTGATGTTCCAGTGCCACGGCCAGTCTGTGTGCCGTGGGCCGTGCGAGCCCGGTCGCCGCGACCAGTCCGGCGAGGGTGGCCGGACCGGACTCCAGGGCGCTCAATACCAGAGCAGCCTTGTCGAGAACGCCGACGCCGCTAGAGTTGTCCATGAAACGATACTCGCGTCTCACTCTGTGAAACGCAAGTTCAATTTCCCAAGGAACTTGCGAACCTGTATGGACGGGCCCGCGGACCGACGGGTCTCCAGTCGACGTCCGGTGCGTGGGGAACGGACGTGGGCCCACATATCTCTAGGAGCGCCGGCTGTGAGAGCCGGTCGGAGGGAAAGCGATGGGTAGGACACTCGCGGAGAAGGTCTGGGACGATCATGTCGTCCGGCGCGCAGAGGGCGAGCCCGACCTCCTCTTCATCGATCTGCACCTGCTGCACGAGGTGACCAGCCCCCAGGCGTTCGACGGTCTCCGGATGAGCGACCGCAAGGTCCGGCGGCTCGACCTCACCATCGCGACCGAGGACCACAACACCCCCACCCTCGACATCGACAAGCCGATCGCGGACCCCGTCTCCCGTGTCCAGTTGGAGACGCTGCGCAAGAACTGCGCCGACTTCGGCGTACGGCTGCACCCGCTGGGCGATGTCGAGCAGGGCGTGGTCCATGTGGTGGGCCCGCAGCTGGGCCTGACCCAGCCCGGCACCACCGTGGTCTGCGGCGACAGCCACACCTCCACGCACGGGGCCTTCGGCGCGCTGGCGTTCGGCATCGGCACCAGCCAGGTCGAGCATGTCCTGGCCACCCAGACGCTGCCGCTCGCCCGCCCCAAGACCATGGCGATCACGGTCGAGGGCGAACTGCCCGCCGACGTCACCGCCAAGGACCTGATCCTCGCGATCATCGCCAGGATCGGCACCGGCGGCGGCCAGGGCTACATCCTCGAATACCGGGGCTCCGCCATCGAGAAGCTCTCGATGGAAGCGCGGATGACCATCTGCAACATGTCCATCGAAGCCGGGGCCAGGGCGGGCATGATCGCCCCCGACGCGACCACCTTCGACTATCTCAAGGGCCGTGACCACGCCCCCGAGGGCGCGGACTGGGACGCGGCGGTCGCCTACTGGCAGACCCTGCGCACCGACGACGACGCGGTCTTCGACGCCGAGGTCTTCATCGAGGCCGCGGAACTGGCCCCGTTCGTCACCTGGGGCACCAACCCCGGCCAGGGAGCGCCGCTCTCCTCGCACGTCCCCGACCCGGCTTCGTACGAGGACGCCTCGGAGCGCCACGCCGCCGAAAGGGCCCTGGAATACATGGGGTTGACCGCCGGGCAGGCGCTGCGCGACATCCGGGTCGACACCGTCTTCGTAGGTTCCTGCACCAACGGCCGTATCGAGGACCTGCGCTCGGCGGCCTCGCTGCTCGACGGCCGCAAAGTCGCCGACGGCGTACGGATGCTGGTGGTCCCCGGTTCGGTACGGGTCGCCCTCCAGGCCGTCGCGGAGGGCCTGGACAAGGTCTTCACCGCCGCGGGAGCGGAGTGGCGGCACGCGGGCTGCTCGATGTGTCTGGGCATGAACCCCGACCAACTCGCGCCCGGCGAGCGCTCGGCGTCCACCTCCAACCGCAACTTCGAGGGCCGGCAGGGCAAGGGCGGCCGTACCCACCTGGTCTCTCCCCAGGTCGCCGCCGCCACCGCCGTGCTGGGCCACCTGGCCTCGCCCGCCGATCTGTCCGACACCGATGCCGGCGCCCGTACGCCCGCTGGAGCGCGATAACCATGGAAGCCTTCACCACCCACACCGGCCGCGCCGTACCGCTGCGCCGCAGCAACGTGGACACCGACCAGATCATCCCGGCCCACTGGCTCAAGAAGGTCACCCGCGACGGCTTCGAGGACGGGCTCTTCGAGGCCTGGCGCAAGGACCCCGAGTTCGTCCTCAACCGCCCCGAGTACGCGGGGGCCACGGTGCTGGTCGCGGGACCGGACTTCGGCACGGGATCGTCGCGCGAACACGCCGTCTGGGCCCTGCAGAACTTCGGTTTCAAGGCCGTCATCTCCTCCCGGTTCGCCGATATCTTCCGCGGCAACTCGCTCAAGAACGGTCTGCTGACCGTGGTTCTGGAGCAGCCGGTCGTGGACGCCCTCTGGAAGATCACGGAGAGCGACCCCACGGCCGAGATCTCCGTGGACCTGGAGCAGCGCCAGGTGCGGGCGGCCTCCCCCGACGGAGCAACGTTGACGGCTGATTTCGAGCTTGACGAGAACGCCCGGTGGAGGTTGCTGAACGGGCTCGACGACATCAGCCTCACCCTTCAGAACGAAGCGGAGATCGCCGCGTACGAGGCCGCCAGGCCGTCCTTCAAACCGCGCACAATTACCGCCTGAGCAGCGCTTTTCCCCTACTGCACCCCCTGCCTCCCGGCAGGGGGTGCAGTTGCTTGTTGAGCCCCCGTCGGGCGACAACTCGCCCCAGATGGCACAATCGGTGCATGGAACGCGACAGCCAACTCAAGCTCTACGGGTTAGTCGCCGAACAACTCAAAGAAGCGCACGCGAAGGTGCGTGCACTGCAAGTCCCGGATGGCGTACGGATGGCGCTCTCCCGGAAGCTGCTGGTCATCACGGCCGCGGCGAAACATGATCTCCCGGAAGCGGCACGGCGTCTGGACCGCTTGATGAAGGACCTGGACGAGGGTCGATTTCCGGAAGGCGACTGACCTCCGCGGATCTCCGCCAGGTCGACTTCGTTGCGGCACTAGGGTGATTAGCCCGTTTCGTGTTTGATTTGCGGTATATATCTGCCTAACGTGCGAAAAAGCTTGAACACTTTCGTTCTGGCAATGTCTCCGAAGGGGAAGACGTGAACAAGGCGCAGCTCGTAGAAGCGATTGCGGACAAGGTCGGCGGACGTCAGCAGGCCGCGGACGCGGTCGACGCGGTACTCGACGCGATCGTCCGCGCGGTGGTCGCCGGCGACCGGGTCTCGGTCACCGGATTCGGCTCGTTCGAGAAGGTCGACCGCCCGGCCCGTTACGCGCGTAACCCGCAGACCGGTGAGCGCGTCCGGGTCAAGAAGACCTCGGTGCCGCGTTTCCGCGCGGGGCAGGGCTTCAAGGACCTGGTCAGCGGCTCGAAGAAGCTCCCCAAGAACGATGTGGCCGTCAAGAAGGCCCCCAAGGGCAGCCTCTCGGGCGGCGTTTCCGCCCGTACGACCGTGAAGGCCGCGGCCAAGAAGGCCACCGCCAAGACCGCGGCGGCCCGCAAGACGGCGGCCAAGAAGGCCACCGCCACCAAGAAGACCGCGGCCAAGAAGACCTCCGCCGCGAAGAAGGCCACCGCGAAGAAGGCCGCGCCGGCGAAGAAGACCGCCAAGACGGCCGCGGCCAAGAAGGCCACCGCGAAGAAGACCGCGCCGGCCAAGAAGGCGACCGCCAAGAAGGCCCCCGCGCGAAAGGCCACCGCGCGCACCACCACCGCGAAGAAGACCGCCGCCAGGAAGAAGTAGGCAGAAGCGGCACAGGGCCACACGCGCCGGGCCGGGCTCCCCTCGGGGAGCCCGGCCCGCGGCGTTGTAGCGGGAACGGAAGGCCCTGGACGCGACGCGTCAGAGCGTCTGGAGCGTCACCAGTGTGATCCGGAGGGACGCGCCCGCGCCCTCGGTCTCGATCCGGACGCGCTGTCCCGGCCTGAGCAGCCGCAGTCCGCCGGCGTCGAAGGCCGCCGCGTCGAACTCCACCGGGGTGCCGTCGTCCAGCAGCACACTCCCGGCGCGGGTCTCGGAATCGTAGGTGTACGAGGTCGCCTGCATCACCGCAGCGTAGCGGTCCTCCGCCGGCCCGCGGAGGCCGCCGGTGCCCGTCGTACGGCCCGCCGGCCACGCGGCGGGCAGGGGGCCGCGCGGCGCGTACCGGCGGGCCGTGTACGGGCCCAGACCCAGCGCCGCCGCCGCCCGCAGATCATCACCCGTGTCCACGTCCCGCCGTACGGAATCGACCCCGGTCAGGAGTATTTCCACCGCGCCCGAGGACAAATGCCGATGCCGGGAGGGACCGCCGAAAGCCGGATTCAATTCGGCACCGGGCGCGGCCGTCAGCAATGTCGTGCCGATTTCGGCGGCGTCCGCGAGAAAGGCGCGCGGAAATGCGTCCGCGGCGGAGAGCACCCGGGTCAGTTCGGCGGGCCGCAGCGCCGGCAGATCCGCGTTGAGCGCGGCCACGGCCGCCCGCGGCCGCACCGCCCTGACGGCCCGGGCGCCGTGCGCCAGCGCCGCGTTGAGACCGCCCGCCGGGGAGTCGGGCACGATACGGGCCCCCAGACCGGCCAGTTCCGCGCCCGCCGTCGGGTCGTCCGTGACGACCACCACATCCCGGACCGCGGGGCTGGCCAGCGCGGCCGCCACGGTGTCCTGCGCGAACGCGAGGGCGAGCCGCGGGCGCAGGGCGTCGCCCGTCGCCCCGGCGAGCCTGCTCTTGGCCAGCCGGAGCGGTTTGAGGGGGACGACCAGAGACCAGCGGGCGGTCGGGTCGGTGTTCGTGGCGGACTCTCCGTCCATGCTGTGGCGGCCCAGGTGTATCCGCCCTCTATTGTGGCCCGGCACCGTCCCGGCCCACACAGGCGGTCCCGGAAGCGAGGCGTACGGTGTTCTCGACAGAGCAGGGGCCCGGGGCCACACTTGACCCCCGGCAGCCGGGCATGAGCCGGGTGAGAAAGAGGAAGGTGTCCGAGTGTCCCGCCGCAGAATCGGCTTCTGGTACCGCCTGGCGGCGGCCATCGCGAAACCGCCGCTGATCGTGCTGCTCAAGCGGGACTGGAAGGGTGCGGAGCACATTCCGGCCGACGGCGGATTCATCACCGCGGTGAACCACAATTCGCACCTCGACCCGTTCGCGTACGCGCACTTCCAGTACAACACAGGCCGTGTTCCGCGCTTCCTCGCCAAGCACGGCCTATTCACCAGGGGATTCATCGGGGCCGTGATGCGCGGCACCGGCCAGATTCCCGTCTACCGCGAGACCAGCGACGCGCTGAGCGCCTTCCGCGCCGCCATCGACGCCGTCGAGCGCGGCGAGTGCGTGGCCTTCTACCCCGAGGGCACCCTCACCCGCGACCCCGGCCTGTGGCCCATGACCGCCAAGACCGGTGTCGCCAGGGTCGCCCTCCAGACCAAGTGCCCGGTCATCCCCATCGCGCAGTGGGGCGCCAACCTGCTGCTGCCGCCGTACGCGAAGAAGCCGGACCTCTTCCCGCGCAAGACGCACCGGGTGCTGGTCGGACCGCCCGTGGACCTGGCGCGCTACTACGGCAGGGACATCACCCCCGAATTGCTGCGCGAGGTCACCGAGGTCATCATGGCCGC
Source organism: Streptomyces sp. NPDC039430 (assembly GCF_055639435.1). Classification (NCBI taxonomy): domain Bacteria; kingdom Bacillati; phylum Actinomycetota; class Actinomycetes; order Kitasatosporales; family Streptomycetaceae; genus Streptomyces; species Streptomyces sp. NPDC039430. The sequence goes on from NZ_JBVKAK010000012.1 coordinate 15,578, forward strand.
GATCACGGAACTGCTCTCCGAGCTGCGCGGAGAGCCGGTGCCCACGGCCGCGTACGACCATCGCAAGGCCAGGGCGGAACAGCGGCGCAAGGCCGCGGAAGAGGGGTCGAAGTGACGCGGGTCGCCGTCTTCGGAGCGGGTTCGTGGGGTACGGCGTTCGCCATGGTCCTCGCCGACGCGGGGTGCGACGTGACGGTCTGGGGCCGCCGCGAGGAGGTCGTCGAGGCGATCAACACCTCACGCACCAACCCGGACTATCTGCCCGGCTTCGAACTGCCCGCCGGCGTACGGGCCACCACCGATCCCGCGGCGGCCGCCCGCGGCGCCGAGTTCACGGTGCTCACCGTGCCCTCGCAGACGCTGCGCGGCAATCTCGCCGAGTGGGCGCCCGTACTGCCCGCCGACACCGTGCTCGTCTCGCTGATGAAGGGCGTCGAACTCGGCACCGCGAAGCGGATGAGCGAGGTGATCGAGGAGGTCGCCAAGGCACCGGCCGAGCGGGTCGCCGTCATCACCGGCCCCAACCTCGCCAAGGAGATCGCCGGACGGATGCCCGCCGCCGCCGTCGTCGCGTGCCGGGACGAGGCCGTCGCACGACGGCTCCAGTCCGCCTGCCACACCCCGTACTTCCGCCCGTACACCAACACCGACGTCGTCGGCTGCGAACTCGGCGGCGCGGTCAAGAACGTCATCGGTCTCGCCGTCGGCATCGCCGACGGCATGGGCCTCGGCGACAACACCAAGGCGTCCCTGATGACCCGCGGCCTCGCGGAGACCACCCGGCTCGGCCTCGCCATGGGCGCCGACCCGCACACCTTCTCCGGCCTCGCCGGCATGGGCGATCTGATCGCCACCTGCTCCTCGCCGCTCTCCCGCAACCACACCTTCGGCACCAACCTCGGCCGCGGAATGACCCTCCAGGAGACCATCGCGGTCACCAAGCAGACCGCCGAGGGCGTCAAATCCTGTGAGTCCGTGCTCGATCTCGCCCGCCGCCACGGCGTCGACATGCCGCTCACGGAGACAGTCGTGGAGATCGTGCACAACGGCAAGCCGCCGCTCGTCGCGCTCAAGGAACTGATGTCGCGCAGCGCCAAGTCCGAGCGCGGCTGACTTCGGGCGATGGTCGCCGACCCGGCCGCGACCAACGCTGACTCGGGCGCTACCACCAGGTACCCTCATCGCGATATGAGCAGCGAGAACTCCCCCCAGAGCCCTGAGCAGCAGCTCCGCAAGCCGCGCGTGGCCGTCGTCTTCGGCGGCCGGAGCTCCGAGCACGCCATTTCCGTCGTCACGGCCGGGGCCGTGCTGCGGTCCATCGACCGGACGAAGTACGACGTCCTGCCCATCGGCATCACCACCGACGGCCGCTGGGCGCTCACCGCCGACGACCCGGAGCGGATGGCCATCGCCGACCGCGCGCTGCCGAGCGTCGACCAGATCGCCGAGTCCACCGACGGCGCCGTCGTCCTCTCCATCGACCCGGGCAACCGCGAGGTCGTCTACAGCGAGCCGGGTTCCGTACCCAAGGCGCTGGGCGAGGTCGACGTCGTCTTCCCCGTACTGCACGGCCCGTACGGAGAGGACGGCACCCTCCAGGGCCTGCTGGAACTCTCCGGTGTGCCGTACGTCGGCGCGGGCGTCCTCGCCTCCGCCGTCGGGCAGGACAAGGAGTACATGAAGCGGGTGTTCACCTCCTTCGGGCTGCCCGTCGGCCCGTATCTGGTGATCCGCCCCCGCGAATGGGAGCAGGGCCCCGAAGGAGCCAAGGGCGCCGCCGCCCGCGCGAAGATCACCGACTTCGCCGCCGAGCACGGCTGGCCGCTCTTCGTGAAGCCCGCCCGCGCCGGATCCTCCATGGGGATCACCAAGGTCGAGGACGCCTCGGGGCTCGACGAGGCGATCACCGAGGCCCAGCGCCACGACCCCAAGATCCTGGTGGAGTCGCTGCTGCGGGGCCGCGAGATCGAGTGCGGAGTGCTGGAGTTCGAGGACGGCCCCCGGGCCAGCGTGCCCGCCGAGATCCCGCCGGTCACGGCGCACGACTTCTACGACTTCGAGGCCAAGTACATCGACTCGGCCACCGGCCTGGTGCCCGCGCCCCTCACCGAGGAGCAGACGGCCGAGGTGCAGCGGCTCGCCGTCGAGGCGTTCGAGGCCGCCTCCTGCGAGGGCCTGGTCCGCGCGGACTTCTTCCTCACCGAGGACGGCGAGTTCGTCATCAACGAGATCAATACGCTGCCGGGCTTCACACCGATCTCGATGTTCCCGCGGATGTGGCAGGAGAGCGGGGTCGGTTACCCGGAGCTGATCGACCGGCTGATCCAGGCGGCGCTGCGCCGGCCCACCGGGCTGCGCTGACCCCCGTATGCGGCCCTGGTGATAGGGCCCGCCGGACGTGTCCGGTCACCGTCGGTCGCGTCCGGTCACAGACTGGACGGGATCGTCTTCCTGACCGGCTCGGCCAGCTCGGCGAGCGGGGTGGAGTCATGCCTGAACCGCTCGTCCATGGTGACCTCGACGTACGTCTTGCGGTACGTGGTGGTGAAGCGGGGCCCCGAGTCCCGTTCCTCCAGCATCCAGTTGACGCCGTTCGCCTCCACCGCGTCCGACTGGGCATCACTCATCCCCGCGGGCCGGGGGACACCGCAGCGCAGTACGATCGCGGCGTCCCCCCACCCGGCGGTCAGTTCGGACGACGGCTCGGGATCGGCCCGGCCGAGGCCGGAGACGGTCTTCGGCAGCTCCTTGTGGAGAGCCCGGCACAGCGTCGCCTCGTCCGCGGGCGGACGGGGAACCGCGACCGACACCGACGCGTCGGGGGAGGAACAGCCCGCCACCGCCGCCAGCAGAACGACGGCGGACAGGCGGACGAGCGGACGGCCGGATAGCCTGCGGCGGAACGGCGGGCGACAGGAAATGGTCACCGGCCAAGGGTAGACGGGGGCTACAAGTGCACGACCGGGCAGGTCAGGGTGCGGGTGATGCCTTCCACTTGCTGGATTTTCGCGACCACCATGCGGCCCAGCTCATCGACGGTGTCCGCCTGAGCGCGCACGATCACGTCATAGGGACCGGTGACGTCCTCGGCCTGGATAACTCCCGGAATCTTGGCGATGGTCTCGGCGACGGTCGTCGCCTTTCCCACCTCGGTCTGGATAAGGATGTACGCCTGTACCACGGAACCTCCAGGGCGGCCACGAGGATCATGTGGGGGAAAGAGACGCCACGGTATCGCGTCGCCGAGTGCGGCGGGGAGACCCGGGTCCCGGGTGGCGCCCGCAGGGTGGCGTACGGAAGACGAAGTTGACGCGACTCATGACGGTACCGACAGCAGTGAAGGACCGCGACCGCGTGTGCGGCCCGGTGATGAGAGGGGAGACTCGGTGAAGGGAACCGTGGGCGAGTTGGGGGAGTTCGGTCTCATCAGAGAACTCACCTCCCGGCTCACCACCACCCCGGCGGTCCGGCTCGGGCCGGGCGACGACGCCGCGGTCGTGGCCGCGCCCGACCGCAGGGTCGTGGCGAGTACGGACCTGTTGCTGGAGGGGCGGCACTTCCGCCGTGACTGGTCGACGGCGTACGACGTCGGCCGGAAGGCGGCCGCGCAGAACCTCGCCGACATCGCGGCGATGGGCGCGGTCCCCACCGCGCTGCTCCTCGGCCTGGTCGTTCCGGCCGAACTCCCGGTCACCTGGCCCACCGAGCTGATGGACGGCATCCGCGACGAGTGCCAGGTCGCGGGCGCGGCCGTGGTCGGCGGTGATGTCGTACGCGGCGACACGATCACCATCGCCATCACGGCGCTCGGTGATCTCCGCAACCACGAGCCGGTCACCCGGTCCGGCGCGCGGCCGGGCGATGTCATCGCGTACACCGGCTGGTTGGGCTGGTCGGCGGCCGGGCACGCGGTGCTCTCGCGCGGCTTCCGCTCGCCCCGCGCCTTCGTGGAGGCGCACCGCAGGCCGGAGCCGCCGTACCACGCGGGCCCCGCGGCGGCCGGGCTCGGCGCCACCGCCATGACCGACGTCAGTGACGGACTCGTCGCGGACATCGGCCATATCGCCGAGGCCAGCAAGGTCCGTATCGACCTGCGCTCCGGTCTGATCGACATCCCCTCGCAGATGAACGACATCGGCCAGGCGGTCGGGATCGACCCGCTCCAGTGGGTGCTGACGGGCGGCGAGGACCACGCGATCGTCGCCACGTTCCCGCCGGACGTGAAGCTGCCGGCCCGCTGGAAGGTGATCGGGGAGGTCCTCAACCCGTCCGCGCTGCCGCAGGTGACCGTCGACGGGGCGCCCTGGACCAGCAAGGGCGGCTGGGACCACTTCGGAGACATCGAGGACGCCCGGTAGATTCGGCACCATGCCGATATCTGAACGTGTGACGCCACCGTCCGTACCACCGCGCGTGCTCACCGTCGCCGGATCGGACTCCGGCGGCGGTGCGGGCATCCAGGCGGATCTGAAGACCATGCTGGCGTTCGGAACGCACGGCATGAGCGTGCTCACGGCGGTGACGGCACAGAACTCCCTGGGTGTGCACGGCGCCTGGGAGCTGCCGGTGGAGGCCGTACGGGCCCAGTACCGAGCCGTCGTCGACGACATCGGCGTCCAGGCCGTGAAGACCGGCATGCTCTCCTCCGCCGAACTGGTCGCGGCCGTCGCGGAACTGCTCGCCGGGACCGACGCCCCCGTGGTCGTCGACCCCGTCGGCGTCTCCAAGCACGGTGATCCGCTGCTGGCCGCCTCGGCGCTGGACGGCGTACGGACGAAGCTGCTGCCGGTCGCGGACGTCGCCACCCCCAACCTGGACGAGGTGGCCCAGCTCACCGGCGTACGGGTGGAGGACGAGACGGGGCTGCGGCGCGCGGCCCGCGCCGTCCTCGAATTCGGGCCGCGCTGGGCGCTGATCAAGGGCGGGCATCTGCCGGGGGACGCGGTGGACCTGCTGACCGACGGCACCGAGGAGCACTGGCTGCGGGCACCACGCCACGACAGCCGGCACACGCACGGGACGGGCTGCACCTACGCGTCGGCGATCGCCTCGGGCCTGGCCAGGGGGCAGGGCGTCGTGGCGGCCGTCCGGGCGGCCAAGGAGTATGTGACGGGCGCGATCACGCACGGCTTTCCGCTGGGCGCGGGGATCGGCCCGGTGGATCACCTGTGGCGTCTGCGCTGACGGTGACGCCTGGCGGCGCCGTCCGGGAAGGCCCGCCCGAGCATGGCGTCGGAGTACGGCGTCCCGAGCACGGGTCCGAGCACGGCAAAAAGCCGGCCCACCGAGGTGGACCGGCTTTTCAAGGCAACCGCAGGGGCTGCGCTACGACGCAGGCGTCAGCGCGAGACCTTGCCGGCCTTGATGCACGATGTGCAGACGTTGAGCCGCTTCGGCGTCCGACCGACCACGGCACGCACGCGCTGGATGTTCGGGTTCCAGCGACGGGACGTACGGCGGTGCGAGTGCGAAATGTTGTTGCCGAAGCCCGGCCCCTTGCCGCAGACGTCGCAGTTGGCAGCCACGGGTCACTCCAAAGACTTCAGATGCTCGTACAGAGAAATCCGGCGTGCCGGGAATCAGTGACTGATGTGGCGTTGCCGGGGGATTGGCCCGACTCTCATCGGGCAACCGCAGCAGCATACAACGCCTGCCTCGGTACAAGAAAACTACCATGACGCGCAGCGGCTCCGTTCCTCCAGGTTGGCCCGCTGTTCGCCTCCCGTCCCCGGGCTACCCTGCGTGCAGCCCGCATCCAGGCCGCTCAAGGAGGACCCTCAGGTGCCGCAGACCCTCGACGCAGCAGCGGTACGGAGCTGGTGCTCGCTGGCGCTGGAGGCCCTCGGCCGGGAGCGCGAGGAGATCGACGCGATCAATGTCTATCCGGTCGCCGACGGTGACACGGGCACCAATCTGTATCTGACCGTGGAGTCCGCGGCGCAGGCGGTCGAGGCCGTCTTCGCGGCCCATGAGACCGGCTCCTCGGAGCCCGCGCCGGCCGATGCCGTGCGGGCCATGGCGCATGGCGCGCTGATCGGTGCCCGGGGGAATTCCGGGACGATCCTGGCGCAGCTGCTGCGCGGGATGGCGGAGGTGCTGGCGGACGCGGCGCCCGCGGATCCCGGGGGGGCCGGCGGGGAGCGGCTCGCCCCGGCGCTGCGACGGGCCGCCGGGCTGGCCCGTGAGGCCGTCGCGCACCCCGTCGAGGGCACGATCCTGAGCGTGGCCTCCGCCGCCGCGGAGGCGGCGGAACGCAGCGGGTCGGCGGACGCGGGAGTGACCGTACGCGCGGCGTACGCCGGAGCGCGCGCCGCGCTCGCCGCCACTCCGGGCCAGCTGCCCGTGCTCGGGCGCGCCGGGGTCGTCGACGCCGGGGGGCGCGGGCTGCTCACCGTCCTGGGCGCGCTGCTGCGGTCGCTCACGGGGGAGACCCCGGCCGCCTTCCCGATGGGCCGGCGCCGGTACGAGGACCCGGCCGCGGTCGAGCCGGCGGTCGGGCACTGCGCCCCCGGGGGCGGCCCCGCCTTCGAGGTGATCTATCTGCTGGAGGCGGACGACCGCGCCGTGGCCCGGCTCAGGACCCGGCTCGACGGGCTGGGCGACTCCCTGGTCGTCGTCGGCGGCGACGGGCTGTGGAACGTACACATCCACGCCGACGACGCGGGCGCCGCCGTGGAGGCGGGGGTCGAGGCGGGACGCCCGTACCGCATCCGCGTCACCCACTTCGGCGCCGCCGCCGAGGAGCCGCCCGAGCGGGTCCAGCGGGCCGTCGTGGCGGTGGTCCCCGGCGAGGGGCTCGCGGGGGTGTGCGCCGAGGCCGGCGCGACGACCGTCCTCGCGCGCCCCGGGGAACCGCCCGCCAGCGGCGAGCTGGTCGAGGCGATCCGGCGGGCCCACGCGCGCGAGGTGGTGCTCCTGCCGAACGACGCCGCGCTGCGGCACACCGCCGCCGCGGCCGCCGAACAAGCCCGTACCGAGGGCGTACGGGTCGCCCTCATCCCCACCCGGGCCGCCGTCCAGGGCATCGCCGCGCTCGCCGTGCACCAGCCCGACCGCCGTTTCGACGAGGACGTGGTCGCCATGACCACCGCGGCCGGCGCCACCCGCTACGCCGAACTGGCCGTCGCCGAACGGCAGTCCTGGACCACGGCGGGAATCTGCCAGGCCGGGGACGTCCTCGGGCTGATCGACGGCGATGTGGCGGTGATCGGCGCCGATCTCGCCGCCACCGCCGAGGCGGTGCTCTCCCGGATGCTGGCGGCCGGCGGCGAACTGGTGACGCTGGTGCTCGGCGACGAGGCGCCGGACGCGCTGGCCGACCGCCTGGAGAGCTACGTACGGGACGGCCATCTGGCCGTCGACACCGTGGTGTACCGGGGCGGCAGGCAGTCCGTTCCGCTGCTCATCGGCGTGGAGTAGCCGCCTGTCAGTGGCGTGGTGTGCAATGGATCGCGTGCCCGCGCTGGATGAATCCCTCAAGAAGACGCTCGGCCCCGCCACCGCGAAGGTGATGGCCGAACACCTCGGCCTGCACACGGTCGGCGATCTGCTGCACCACTACCCGAGGCGGTACGAGGAGCGCGGCCAGCTCACCAAACTGGCCGATCTGCCGCTGGACGAGGACGTCACGGTGGTCGCGCAGGTCGCCGACTCCCGGATCATGACGTTCAACCAGGGCCGGGGCCAGCGGCTGGAGATCACCCTCACCGACGGCAGCGGCCGGCTCCAACTGGTCTTCTTCGGCAGGGGCATCCACAAGCCGCACAAGGAGCTGCCACCGGGCAGCCGCGGGATGTTCGCGGGCAAGGTGTCCGTCTTCAACCGCAAGCTCCAGCTCGCGCACCCCACCTATGTGCCGCTCGGCAGGGCCACCGGCGACGACGGGTCCACGGAGGACACCGCGGAGGCCGTGGACGCCTTCGCGGGCAAGCTGATCCCGATCTATCCGGCCTGCAAGGGGCTGGAGTCCTGGAAGATCACCAAAGCGGTCGACGCGGTGCTGCCCAGAGCCGCGGAAGCCGTCGATCCGCTGCCGCCCGCGCTGCGCGACGGGCGGGGGTTCTCCTCGCTGCCCGAGGCGCTGCTGAAGGTCCACCGGCCCGAGAGCCGGGCGGACATCGAGTCCGCCAGACAGCGGCTGAAGTGGGACGAGGCGTTCGTCCTCCAGGTGGCGCTGGCAAGGCGGCGGTACGCGGACACGCAGCTGCCCGCCGTGGCCCGCGAGCCGGTGCCGGACGGACTGCTTGACGCCTTCGACGCCGACCTGCCTTTCACACTCACCGACGGCCAGCGGAAGGTCACCGGCGAGATCTTCGCGGACCTCGCCACCGAACACCCGATGCACCGGCTGCTCCAGGGCGAGGTCGGCTCGGGCAAGACGCTGGTCGCGCTCCGGGCGATGCTCGCGGTCGTCGACGCGGGCGGGCAGGCCGCCATGCTGGCGCCCACGGAGGTGCTCGCCCAGCAGCACCACCGTTCGATCACGGACATGATGGGCGAGCTGGCGCAGGGAGGGATGCTCGGCGGCGCCGAGCACGGCACCAAGGTCGTGCTGCTCACCGGCTCCATGGGCATGGCCGCGCGGCGTCAGGCGCTGCTCGATCTGGTCACCGGCGAGGCCGGGATCGTGATCGGTACGCACGCGCTGATCGAGGACAAGGTGCGCTTCCACGACCTCGGACTGGTCGTGGTGGACGAACAGCACCGCTTCGGCGTGGAGCAGCGGGACGCGCTCCGCTCCAAGGGCAAGCAGCCCCCGCATCTGCTGGTCATGACGGCCACCCCCATTCCCCGTACGGTCGCGATGACCGTCTTCGGCGATCTGGAGACCTCCGTCCTGGACCAGCTCCCGGCGGGCCGCTCGCCGATCGCCAGCCATGTGGTCCCGGCCCAGGACAAGCCGCACTTCCTCGCCCGCGCCTGGGAGCGGGTGCGGGAGGAGGTCGGCAAGGGACATCAGGCGTATGTCGTCTGCCCCCGGATCGGTGACGACGAGGAGGACGACACGGCGGGCCGGAAATCCCAGCAGTCCAAGCCGGCCGGCGCCTCCAAGCCGTCCAAGCCGTCCAAGCCGTCCAAGGAGGACGAGGCGGAGAAGCGGCCCCCGCTCGCGGTCGTGGAGGTCGCCGGGCAGCTCGCCGGGGGACCGCTCCAGGGGCTGCGCGTCGAGATCCTGCACGGACGGATGCAGCCCGACGACAAGGACGCCGTGATGCGCCGCTTCGCCGCGGGCGAGGTGGACGTGCTCGTCGCGACCACGGTCATCGAGGTCGGGGTGAACGTCCCGAACGCCACCGCCATGGTGATCATGGACGCGGACCGGTTCGGCGTCTCCCAACTGCACCAGCTGCGCGGACGCGTCGGCCGCGGCTCGGCCCCCGGCCTCTGTCTGCTGGTCACGGACATGCCCGAGGCCAGTCCCGCCAGGGCCCGGCTCGGGGCCGTCGCCGCCACGCTCGACGGCTTCGAGCTGTCCCGTATCGACCTCGAACAGCGCCGCGAGGGCGATGTCCTCGGCCAGGCCCAGTCCGGGGTGCGCTCCTCGCTGCGGATGCTCGCGGTCATCGAGGACGAGGAGATCATCGCCGCCGCCCGCGAGGAGGCCGCCGCGGTGGTCGCGGAGGATCCCGAGCTGACGGGCTCCCCGGAGCTGCGTACGGCGCTGGACGCCCTGCTGGACACCGAACGCGAGCAGTACCTCGACAAGGGCTGACCGGGTTCGGGCACCGGGCCGGGCCCGCTCGGGGCATACGCCATATCGTGGGGTCAGAGCCACTGCCCGAGCCCCGCGCGGGCCCGGACACGACCCGTCGGGCAGCAGACCCGTACACGACCCCATCGAACCGAGGACCCGACTCCCATGACCCGCGTGATCGCCGGTGCCGCCGGCGGACGCCGTCTCGCCGTACCGCCCGGCACCGGCACCCGCCCCACCTCCGACCGGGCGCGTGAGGGCCTCTTCTCCAGCTGGGAGTCGCTCCTCGGCACCCTCGACGGCGTCCGGATCGCCGATCTGTACGCGGGATCCGGCGCCGTGGGCCTGGAGGCGCTCTCCCGCGGCGCCGCGCACGCGCTGCTCGTCGAGGCCGACAGCCGCGCCGCCCGTACCGTCCGCGCCAACGTCACGACGCTCGGACTGCCCGGCGCGGAGGTCCGTACCGGCAAGGCCGAGCAGATCATCACGGGACCGGTCCCGGACACCCCCTACGACGTGGTCTTCCTCGATCCGCCGTACGCCGTCACCGACGACGATCTTCGGGAGATACTCCTCACACTCCGCACAAGGGGGTGGCTCAGCGGCGATGCCGTCGCCACCGTGGAACGCAGCACCAGGGGTGGGGAATTCGACTGGCCGGAGGGTTTCGAGCCCTTGCGGTCCCGTCGCTACGGCGAGGGGACGCTTTGGTACGGTCGCGCCGCCTCTACGAGTGAAGACGCACCATGACCGGACCGGAGAGCGAGGGAATCAAGTTGCGCCGCGCCGTCTGTCCGGGGTCCTTCGACCCCATCACCAATGGACATCTCGACATCATCGCCCGTGCCTCCAAGCTGTACGACGTCGTCCATGTCGCAGTGATGATCAATCAGTCCAAGAAGGGGCTGTTCACGATCGAGGAGCGGATCGGGCTGATCCGCGAGGTCACCGCCGAATTCGGCAACGTGGAGGTCGAGGCGTTCCACGGACTGCTCGTCGACTTCTGCAAGCAGCGCGACATCCCGGCCATCGTCAAGGGCCTGCGCGCCGTCAGCGACTTCGACTACGAGCTGCAGATGGCCCAGATGAACAACGGGCTCTCGGGGGTGGAGACCCTGTTCGTCCCCACCAACCCCACCTACAGCTTCCTCTCCTCCTCCCTGGTCAAAGAGGTCGCGACCTGGGGCGGGGACGTTTCCCACCTGCTGCCCGCGGCCGTCCACTCGGCCCTGTTGGCGCGTCTCGGCGAGCGCTGAGGAACTGACGGCCCGTCATCCGGTGTCGGACGGGCTCGAACTGGCCGTACAGTCGTTGCGTCCGTCTCCAAACCAGCTGAGAGAGTGGCGAGCACACGGTGGACGTACAGAAGAAGCTCGACGAGATCGTCGACGCGGTCGGCAGTGCCCGCTCCATGCCCATGTCGGCGTCCTGCGTGGTGAACCGCGCCGAGCTGCTCGCGATGCTGGAAGAGGTACGGGAAGCGCTCCCGGGCTCGCTGGCCCAGGCCCAGGAGCTGATCGGCGGCCGGGAGCAGCTCGCCGAGCAGGCCCGCCAGGAGGCCGAGCGCATCATCGAGGCGGCGCACGCCCAGCGCTCCGGGCTGATCTCCGACACCGCGGTCGCCCGGCAGTCCCAGGAGGAGGCCGACCGCATCCTCGCGGAGGCGCGCAGGGACGCCGAGGAGATCCGCGCCGAGGCCGACGACTACGTCGACTCCAAGCTCGCCAACTTCGAGGTCGTCCTCACCAAGACCATCGGCTCCGTCGACCGGGGCCGCGAGAAACTGCTCGGCCGCGCCACCGGCGGTGACGACGATGACGCCCCCGAGTACAGCGACGACCCCGGCACCCTGATCCGGCGGGCCGACGAGTACATCGACGCCAAGTTCGGCGCCTTCGAGGCCGTCCTGTCCAAGACCCTCGAAGCCGTCGGCCGCGGCAGGCAGAAACTCCACGGCCGCACCGACTCGGACGACCTCGGGGCGCACATGGCCGCCCAGGACGCGGCGGGCCCGCAGGGGCGCACCAGCGACGCGGACTATCTGGCGGATCTCGCGGGGAGCCCCCGGGAAGGCGTCCAGGAGCCCGTGGCGGAGCAGCGGCCCCCGGTGCCGGTCCAGCAGCCCTACGCCGAGCCCGCGTACCCGCAGACCCCGCCCCAGGCCCCGGCGCAGCCCCAGTACGCCGAGGCCGGCTACCAGGACCCCGCGTACGCCACGCAGGCCGGCTACGGCGGGTACCAGCAGCAGGACGCGTACGGCTACCAGCAGGACCCATACGCGTACCAGCAGCAGGGATACGGCCAGGACCAGGGCCACGGCCAGGCGCAGGGGTACGACCCGAACTACGGCTGGCAGCAGCAGCCCGAGGTCCAGCCCCAGCAGCACGCGCTGCCCCCGGCCCACGAGCCGCGGAGCGCCCTCGACGAGACCAGCCTCTTCGACACCAGCATGATCGACCTCGAACAGCTGCGCCGGTACGAGCAAGGGCACTGAGACCGCGCGGCCGGTACACCGGGGCCGCGCGGGGACGGGGCGCCGGGACCGCGCGCCCCGCCCGGTCTCCCCGAGGGGCCGGATTGGGCCTACGGCGGCCTGTCCAGTACCCTGGCTCTTCGGCCGCGTGTATGTCCGCGACTCATGCCGCCCGCTCGCCTCCGCGACGGTGGCGGCCCCCCTCACGATCCGAAAGCGGGAAAAGCCCTGAACGCGCGCCTCGACCACCGCGACCCCCTCGTGTTCGACACACACGAGCTGGGGCGGCGTCCTGGTGCGCTCCAGAAGCTGACCCGCTCGGTGCCCGCCCCCAAGGACTTCGGTATCGCGGGGGTGATCGGGACGCCCGAGGACGCGCCCGTGGAGCTGACCCTCCGCCTCGAATCCGTCATGGAGGGCGTGCTCGTCACGGGCACCGCCCGTGCGGCGGCCGAGGGGGAGTGCGTAAGGTGTCTGGAGCCGCTCAGCCAGGAAGTGGCGGCGGACTTCCAGGAGATGTTCTCGTACCACGACGCCGACGACCGGGGCCGCACCCGTGCGGAGCCGGCAGCCGACGCCGAGTACAGCGAGGACGACGACAGACTCTTCATCGAAGATGGCCTGTTCGACCTCGAACCGGTGCTGCGTGATGCGGTGGTGCTCGCACTGCCGATGCAGCCGGTGTGCCGGGAGACCTGCGCCGGCCTGTGTTCCACATGTGGGATCAGGCTGGACGAGAACCCGGACCACCACCACGACGCCGTCGACATCCGTTGGGCGGCACTGCAGGGACTCGCCGAGACCGTCAAGGACGGCGAGAAGGACAACATGGGCGGCGCCGAAGCGGGCGTCGACGAGAAGCAGGAGAAGTAGCCGTGGCTGTTCCGAAGCGGAAGATGTCGCGCAGCAACACGCGCCACCGCCGGTCGCAGTGGAAGGCTGCGGTCCCCACCCTGGTTTCGTGCGAGCGTTGCCAGGAGCCGAAGCTGCAGCACATCGCGTGCCCGAGCTGCGGCACCTATAACAAGCGCCAGGTCCTCGAGGTCTGAGCGGCTGGTGAGAGGCGCGATGTCTGAACTGTCCCATGCCAAGAAGCAGACAGACAATGTCAGCACAGCCTCGTCCCACACGCTTCTGGAAGGGCGGCTCGGGTATCAGCTCGAGACCGCCCTTCTGGTGCGTGCGCTGACCCATCGTTCGTACGCGTACGAGAACGGCGGTCTGCCCACCAACGAGCGGCTCGAATTCCTCGGGGATTCGGTGCTGGGCCTGGTGGTCACGGACACGCTGTACCGCACCCACCCCGATCTGCCCGAAGGCCAGCTGGCCAAATTGCGGGCCGCGGTGGTCAACTCGCGTGCGCTTGCGGAAGTGGGCCGCGGCCTGGAACTCGGCTCCTTCATCCGGCTCGGCCGGGGCGAAGAGGGCACGGGCGGCCGGGACAAGGCGTCCATCCTCGCCGACACCCTCGAAGCGGTGATCGGCGCTGTCTATCTCGACCAGGGCCTCGACGCGGCGTCCGAGCTGGTGCACCGGCTCTTCGACCCGTTGATCGAGAAGTCCTCGAATCTCGGGGCCGGCCTGGACTGGAAGACCAGTCTCCAGGAGCTGACCGCGGCGGAGAGCCTCGGTGTACCCGAGTATCTCGTCACGGAAACGGGTCCGGACCACGAGAAGACCTTCACTGCTGCCGCCCGCGTCGGTGGTGTCTCGTACGGCACCGGCACCGGCCGCAGCAAGAAGGAAGCGGAGCAGCAGGCGGCGGAGTCCGCCTGGCGGTCCATCCGGACCGCGGCGGACGAACGGGAGGCGGCGGGGAAGACCGACGCCGACGGCGACGTTGACGCGGACGACAGCGTCGACGCCACGGCAGGAGAGGCCGCCGACACCTCTTCGGCCCCGTCGGAGCCGACTCCCGCGGACGCGGCCAACGCCTGAGCGTCCCTGCTCTCTCCTTCCGGGTGCCGCCCCTCGCGTCGTCGTACGGCGTGAGGGGCGGCACCCGTTCCGGCCCTTTCACCCCCAGGAGCGTCCCGTGCCCGAGCTGCCCGAGGTCGAAGTCGTCCGGCGTGGACTCGAACGCTGGGTCGGCGGCCGGACCATCGCCGAGACCGAGGTGCTGCATCCGCGCGCGGTACGGCGGCACACCGCGGGCGGCGAGGACTTCGCGGCCCAGCTCAAAGGGCACACCATCGGTACGGCGCGGCGGCGCGGCAAGTACCTGTGGCTGCCCCTCGCCGACACGGACGCCTCGATCCTCGGCCATCTCGGCATGAGCGGCCAGCTGCTGGTGCAGCCCGAGAGCGCGCCCGACGAGAAGCATCTGCGTATCCGGATCCGCTTCGCCGACAGCCTCGCGACCGAGCTGCGCTTCGTCGACCAGCGGACCTTCGGCGGGCTCTCCCTCCACGAGAACACCCCCGAAGGACTGCCCGACGTCATCGCGCACATCGCCAGGGATCCGCTGGACCCGGCCTTCGACGACGCCGCCTTCCTCACCGCGCTGAAGCTGCGCCGTACGACGGTCAAGCGCGCCCTGCTCGACCAGTCGCTGATCAGCGGCGTCGGCAATATCTACGCGGACGAGGCGCTCTGGCGCGGCCGGCTCCATTACGAACGCCCCACGGCCACGCTGCCCCGGCCCCGCGCCGTGGAGCTGCTCGGTCATGTACGGGACGTGATGAACGCGGCCCTCGACGCCGGCGGCACCAGCTTCGACAGCCTGTACGTCAATGTGAACGGCGAATCGGGGTACTTCGACCGGTCGCTCGACGCGTACGGACGCGAGGACGAGCCGTGCCGCCGCTGCGGCACACCGATCCGCCGACGGCCCTGGATGAACCGGTCCAGCTACTTCTGCCCGCGCTGTCAGCGGGCTCCGCGCGTCGCGTCGTAACGCTCGCGCGCCGAGATCACCTCGGGCATCCGCCCCTCCACCAGCTGGATCAGCCCGAGCAGCCGCTCGGCGACCTCCCGGCCCAGCGGCGTCAGCTCGTAATCCACCCACGGCGGATTGACCGGCCGCGCCTCGCGCAGCACCAGACCGTCACGCTCCAGCGCGTGCAGGGTCTGGGAGAGCATTTTCTCGCTCACGCCGTCCACGCGCCGCCGCAGTTCGTTGAAGCGGAGGCGGCTCTCGTGGAGGGCGCCGATCGTCAGGCTGCCCCAGCGGCCCGTCACATGCTCCAGCGTGGTGCGCGAGGGGCACTGCCGGGAGAAGACATCGAAGGCGTCCATGGCGGTGACTTTACAACCGAAAGCGCCATCCGAAAGGTGGCGCTTTCATCTGGTAAGTCAAGCTCTCAGCAGACGGGCGACAGGCAGCGGAACGTGTAGTGCACGGAGCTGCTGATCGGCTCGTACCGCCGGTCCAGGGTGAACAGGCCCCCGGCCCGAGTGCCGGCGAAGGGATCCGCGCCGGGGTTCGGGAGGTGGAAGGGCATGTACGCGTATCCCTGGCCGCCGCTGCCGTTGACGGTGTAGGTGACGTAGCCCTCGATGTACTGGGGGCCGCAGTTGACGAACCACGTCACTCGCCCGCCGGGCGGAATCCGCTGAGGAGGAGGGGGATCGAAGCAGCCCGGACTGGCGTGCGAGCCGGCCAGGGTCAGCGTGCGCGTGGTCTCGTTGGTGAACCACGGCTGCAACACCACCGATCTGACCGACGGGTCGGGGGAGGCGGCGGAGGCTACGGGGGCCGACAGCCCCGTCCAGGCCAGTAAGAGGGTCAGAGCGGCACAGAACAGTTTGATTCTTCGCATGCGGGTTGCTGTCCCGCGGTGACGGTCCGCATGCGGCCGTCAGTGGCGATTACTCCGAACGAGTGACGTCCGGTCCTCGCCGGCCCGGAGGACGTACTTCAGAACCCGAAGTCCTGCGTCCACCACGGGCCGCCGGAGCCGGTGTGGACACCGACACCCAGCCGGGTGTAGTCGCAGTTCAATATGTTCGCGCGATGACCCTCGCTGTTCATCCACGAATCCATCACGGACTGGGCGGTGGCCTGCCCCCTGGCTATGTTCTCGCCGCCCAGATTCTTGACGCCCGCGGTGTCGGCGCGGTCCCAGGGCGTCTTGCCGTCCGGGTCCGTGTGGTCGAAGAACCCGCGCTCCGCCATGTCGTCACTGAAGTTCTGCGCCAGCCTGCCGAGCGAGGCATCGGCCCGCAGCGGGCTGCACCCCACCTTCGCGCGCTCCTTGTTGACCAGGGAGAGCACGGCCGCCTCGGAGGAACTGGAGCTGGAACCGGGAGCCGCGGGTGCCTCCACGGCGCGCTCGGTGGTCTGCTCGGGCGCCGGAGCCTCGCTGGAGCGCGACGGTATCCCGGTCTTCGGCTTCGGCGGGGCCGCGGCGGGCTTCGTCTTCTTCTCCGGCCGCGCGGCCGTCGACTCGGTCGATTCCTTCGAAGGAGTGACGGACGGCTTCCGCGGAGCGGGCGAGGCGGACGCCGACGGCGGCTGAGTCCGCTCGGCGCCACGGCTCGGCGAGGCCGGGCTCTCCCGCGTCGGACCGGCGGACGAGCCGCCCTGCTGCTGAAGCTCCGGAGCACCCTCGGTACGTATCTGCCCGCCATTGGCGCTGCCGCCGACCGTGAAGTGGTCACCGCCGCCGGGCAGCAGGCCCGAGGCGACGGCTACGGCTCCGACGGCCATGGCGGCGGAGGCCCCCAGCAGACCGGTGCGTACAGGGGTGGCTATCCGCCTCTTCCGGCGCGCACCGTCCACGTGGTCCTCGACGGGCGGGGCGGCGGCTGAGCGGCGGTGGCGTCCCATGTGCCTTCCTCATGCTCTCGACGGCAACGTGTCCAGGTCTCACCCGTACGAGTGAGACTATTGCGACGGGACTGTACGGCATGGTCTGCGGGGGCGCCGGTTACGCGAAGCAATTGGCCGGTTAGCTTGCGTGCATGAAAGATGACGTGCGACTTACGGCCTGGGTACGCGGCAGAGTGCAGGGAGTGGGCTTTCGCTGGTTCACCAGGGCAAACGCTCTGGAGATCGGCGGTCTCACCGGATTCGCCCTCAATCTGGACGACGGCAGGGTGCAGGTCGTCGCGGAGGGGCCGCGTGAGAATTGCCACCGTCTGCTGGAATGGCTGCGCTCGGCCGACACACCCGGGCGTGTGGACGGAGTCACTGAGATCTGGGACACCCCGCGCGGCGGCTACGAGACCTTCGCGATCCGCTGAGACCGCGCCGTCCGGGGCGGCACGAGAGGCCCCGGGAATGGCCGATGGCACATGCGCGGGTCGGCGGTGACCTGGTGGTTGCCAAGAACCGCCAGTCGTGCCAGGCTGCCCGGACAGGGATGATCTCCACGCCCCGGGGACCCCGTGGAAGAGCCGGCGCCGCACCCTTCGCGGGCGCCCGCCGCCGGGCCGCTCGCCCCTGCGGGCTGTGATCGTGTTGACCGTCAAACTTTTTGGTGAGACTCTGGAATCCCCGCGCACCTTAGCTGTTTGGCAGTAAGAACCGCAGTGAAGTACAAGCACTGCCAGGCACCGCGGGTGCGATTTCCCTCACGACCCACACCGCATCCGGTCGGTCACTCAGTGTGGAGGACCATTCATCATGGCAAAGGCGCTTCTCGGTTATGTCGGCGGTTCCGACCCGCGACTCCTCGCCGAGATGCGACGGCTCCAGCAGCGCGTCCAGGACCTCGAATCCGAACTCGTACGGATCCAGTCCGAGAACGACGTGCTGAACGCCGCCGTCGCACAGCACCCCGGAGAGTCGCTGCTCAATGGCATCGACATTGATGTACCCCAGGCGGAGCCCGCGCTCACCTGACAACAGCCCCCCTCGGGGTCGGGTGAGAAACACTCTCGCAAGATATGCAAGGGACGCTTCGGCGTCCCTTCTTTCTTTCCATCTTCCGCTGTACGAAGCATTGTTGGCGCTGCCACGCCTTTCTTAACGTCTGATGTGCCCTGCGCGTTCGGCGGTGAAACCGGCGAGGGACGATCGGAGCCGGGTAGAGTCCGGCGGCGTGCATCTCAAGGCCATGACCCTGCGCGGGTTCAAATCCTTCGCCTCCGCCACGACGCTGCGCTTCGAGCCGGGGATCACCTGCGTGGTGGGCCCGAACGGCTCGGGCAAGTCCAATGTCGTGGACGCGCTCTCCTGGGTCATGGGCGAGCAGGGGGCGAAATCGCTGCGCGGCGGCAAGATGGAAGACGTGATCTTCGCCGGGACGACCGGACGGCCGCCGCTCGGCCGCGCGGAGGTCTCGCTGACCATCGACAACTCCGACGGTGCGCTGCCCATCGACTACGCGGAAGTCACCATTACGCGGATCATGTTCCGCAACGGCGGCAGCGAATACCAGCTCAACGGCGATACCTGCCGCCTGCTCGATATCCAGGAACTGCTGTCCGACAGCGGTATCGGCCGCGAGATGCATGTCATCGTCGGCCAGGGCCAGCTCGACTCCGTACTGCACGCCGACCCGATGGGACGCCGGGCGTTCATCGAAGAAGCCGCCGGAGTTCTCAAACACCGCAAGCGCAAGGAGAAAGCGCTGCGGAAGCTGGACTCGATGCAGGCGAACCTGGCGCGCGTCCAGGACCTCACCGACGAGCTGCGCCGCCAGCTCAAACCCCTCGGACGGCAGGCGGCGGTCGCCCGGCGGGCCGCCGTCATACAGGCGGATCTGCGCGACGCGCGGCTCCGGCTGCTCGCCGACGATCTGGTCAGGCTGCGCGACGCGCTCCGTACGGAGATCGCCGACGAGGCGGAGCTGAAGCAGCGCAAGGAGGACGCCGAGGGCCGGCTCAAGACCGCCCTGACCCGGGAAGCCGAGCTGGAGGACGAGGTGCGCCGGCTGGCGCCGCGCCTCCAGCGGGCCCAGCAGACCTGGTACGAGCTGTCCCAGCTCGCCGAGCGGGTACGGGGCACGGTCTCGCTGGCCGACGCGCGGGTGAAGAGCGCCACCGCGGCCCCCACGGACGAGCGGCGCGGCCGCGACCCCGAGGACATGGAGCGCGAGGCCGCCCGCATCCGGGAGCAGGAGGCGGAACTGGAAGCCGCGCTGGAGGCGGCCGAGCACGCCCGCGAGGACACCGTCGCGCACCGCGCCGAGCTGGAACGGCAACTGGCCGCGGAGGAACGCCGGCTCAAGGACGCCGCACGGGCGATCGCCGACCGCCGCGAGGGCCTCGCCCGGCTGCACGGCCAGGTGAACGCCGCCCGCGGCCGGGCGGCTTCGGCCCAGGCCGAGATCGGCCGCCTCGCCGCGTCCCGTGACGAGGCGCGCGAGCGCGCGGTCGCAGCCCAGGAGGAGTACGAGCAGCTCAAGGCCGAGGTGGACGGCCTGGACGCCGAGGACCACGAACTGGGCGAGCGGTACGACAGCGCCCGCGAAGCACTGTCCGCGGCGGAGGCCGCCCTGACGGCGGCGCGCGAGGCCGCCACCACGGCCGAACGCGAACGCGCGGCACTCGCGGCCCGCCACGACGCGCTCGCCCTGGGCCTGCGCCGCAAGGACGGCACCGGCGCGCTGCTCGCCGCCCGTGACAGCCTCTCCGGTCTGCTCGGCCCCGCCGCCGAACTGCTCACCGTCACCCCCGGATACGAGATCCCGGTGGCCGCCGCCCTCGGCGCCGCCGCGGACGCGATCGCCGTCGCCGGTCCGACGGCGGCGGCCGAGGCCATCCGGCTGCTGCGCGCACGGGACGCGGGCCGCGCGGCCCTGCTGCTGGCCGGCCCTCCCGGGGAGGAAGAGCCCGGCCCCCCGGTCCGCTCGGGGCCGGCCCCCGGCGTGCCGGGCCAGGCGGCGGCGGAGGGACGCGGTACGGACGCCACCGCCGACCGTTCCGTACGTACCGCGACCGCCGTCGGCGCCGTGCCGCACGTCTCCGACCTGGTGAGCGGACCCGCCGAGCTGCTGGGCGCCGTACGCCGGCTCGTACGCGACACGGTGGTCGTCGGGACGCTGGAGGACGCCGAGGACCTCATCGCCACGCGGCCCGCGCTCACCGCCGTGACCGCCGAGGGCGATGTGCTCGGAGCGCACTTCGCGCACGGCGGCTCGGCGGGCGCGCCGAGCCTGCTGGAGGTGCGGGCCTCCGTCGACGAGGCCGCCGCCGACCTGGCGGAGCTGGCCGTACGGTGCGAGGAACTGGCGGGCGCGCAGCGCCTGGCCACCGCGCGGCGCGCCGAGTGCGCGGCGCTGGTGGAGGAGCTGGGGGAGCGGCGCAGGGCCGCAGACCGGGAGAAGTCCGCGGTGTCCGGACGGCTGGGACGGCTCTCCGGGCAGGCCCGCGCGGCGGCCGGCGAGGCCGAGCGCACGACCGCGGCCGCCGCCAAGGCCCAGGAGGCGCTGGAGCGCGCCACCGAGGAGGCGGAGGAACTCGCGGAACGGCTGCTGGTCGCCGAGGAGGCCCCGGTCCAGGAGGAACCGGACACCTCCGTACGGGACCGGCTCGCGGCCGACGGCGCCAACGCCCGGCAGACCGAGATGGAGGCCCGGCTCCAGGTCCGCACCCACGAGGAGCGGGTGAAGGGGCTCGCGGGCCGGGCCGACGCGCTCGACCGTGGCGCACGCGCCGAACGCGAGGCGCGGGCCCGCGCGGAACAGCGGCGCGCCCGGCTGCGCCACGAGGCCCACGTGGCCGGGGCCGTGGCGGCCGGCGCCCGGCAGCTGCTGGCGCATGTGGAGGTGTCGGTCGTACGGGCCGGGGCCGAGCGCGTCGCCGCCGAAGCCGCCAAGGCCGAACGCGAACGCGAACTGGCCGCCGAGCGCGGCCAGGGCCGCGACCTCAAGGCCGAACTGGACAAGCTCACCGACTCCGTGCACCGGGGCGAGGTGCTCGGCGCCGAGAAGCGGATGCGGATCGAGCAGCTGGAGGCCAAGGCCCTGGAGGAGCTGGGGGTGGAGCCGGCCGGGCTGATCGCGGAGTACGGCCCCGGTCAGCTCGTACCGCCGTCCCCGCCCGCCGAGGGCGAACAGCTGCCCGAGGACCCGGCGGATCCGCGCAACCAGCCCAGGCCGTATGTACGAGCCGAGCAGGAGAAGCGGCTCAAGGCGGCCGAACGGGCGCATCAGCAGCTCGGAAAGGTGAATCCGCTCGCCCTGGAGGAGTTCGCGGCGCTGGAGGAACGCCACAAGTTCCTCTCCGAGCAGCTCGAAGACCTGAAGAAGACCCGGGCGGATCTGCTGCTCGTGGTGAAGGAGGTCGACGAACGCGTCGAGCAGGTCTTCACGGAGGCGTACCGGGACACGGCGGAGCAGTTCGAGGGGGTCTTCTCGCGGCTCTTCCCCGGCGGCGAGGGGCGGCTCATCCTCACCGACCCCGAGAACATGCTCACCACCGGGGTGGACGTGGAGGCCAGGCCGCCGGGCAAGAAGGTCAAGCGGCTGTCGCTGCTCTCCGGCGGCGAACGGTCCCTGACGGCCGTGGCGTTGCTGGTGTCGATCTTCAAGGCGCGGCCGAGCCCGTTCTATGTGATGGACGAGGTCGAGGCGGCGCTCGACGACACCAACCTCCAGCGGCTCATCCGCATCATGCAGGAGCTCCAGGAGAGCTCCCAGCTGATCGTGATCACGCATCAGAAGCGGACGATGGAGGTCGCGGACGCGCTGTACGGGGTCTCCATGCAGGGCGACGGGGTCTCCAAGGTCATCAGCCAGCGGCTGCGCTGACCCCGTATCACCTGCGGATCCGCGCCGGGCAGGCGTACAAGTGGTGGCCGGGGGCAAGGTGTGACCCACTGGAAAGGCTCGCCCACCCCACGCCCGGCGACGGCAGCCGGGCGGCACCAGGAGTACACGTGACCGACACCGCGCAGGTACCGCCGTCCGGAGGCCGTACGGCCGCGCCGGAACACCTCGGCCATGTCATCTTCATCACGGCCGCCGCCGCGATGGGGGGCTTCCTCTTCGGCTACGACAGCTCGGTGATCAACGGCGCCGTCGAAGCCATCAGGAGCAGATACGACATCGGCTCGGCGGCACTCGCGCAGGTCATCGCCATCGCCCTGATCGGCTGCGCGATCGGCGCCGCCACGGCGGGCCGGATCGCCGACCGGATCGGCCGTATCCGCTGTATGCAGATCTCGGCGGGCCTCTTCACCGTCAGCGCCGTCGGCTCCGCGCTGCCGTTCGACATCTACGACCTGGCGGCGTGGCGGATCATCGGCGGCTTCGCGATCGGTATGGCGTCGGTGATCGGCCCCGCGTACATCGCCGAGGTCTCCCCGGCCGCCTACCGGGGCCGGCTCGGCTCCTTCCAGCAGGCCGCGATCGTGATCGGTATCGCCGTCTCCCAGCTGGTCAACTTCGGCATCCTCCAGCTCGCCGACGGCGACCAGCGCGGCAAGCTGCTGGGCCTGGAGGCCTGGCAGTGGATGCTCGGCGTGATGGTCGTGCCGGCGCTCCTGTACGGCCTGCTCTCCCTCGCGATCCCCGAGTCGCCGCGCTATCTGATCTCCGTGGGCAAGGTGGACCGCGCCAGGAAGGTGCTCGCCGAGGTCGAGAACAAGGGCGTCGATCTGGACGCCCGGATCGCCGAGATCGACCACGCCATGCGCCGCGAGCACAAGTCGACCTTCAAGGACTTGAAGGGCAGCCGCTTCTACTTCCTGCCCATCGTGTGGGTCGGCATCGGACTGTCGATGTTCCAGCAGCTCGTCGGCATCAACGTCGCCTTCTACTACTCGGCGACGCTCTGGCAGTCGGTCGGCATCAACCCGTCCAGCTCGTTCTTCTACTCGTTCACCACGTCGATCGTGAACATCATCGGCACCGTGATCGCGATGGTCCTGGTGGACAGGGTCGGCCGGAAGCCCCTCGCGCTCGTCGGCTCCTCGGGTATGGCCGTCGCGCTCGCCTTCGAGGCATGGGCGTTCTCCGCGCCGCTGGTGAACGGCAAGCTGCCGGCCACGGAGGGGACCGTCGCCCTGATCGCGGCCCATGTGTTCGTACTCTTCTTCGCGCTGTCCTGGGGCGTCGTCGTCTGGGTCTTCCTCGGCGAGATGTTCCCGAACAGGATCCGCGCCGCCGCGCTCGGCGTGGCGGCCTCGGCGCAGTGGATCGCCAACTGGGCCATCACCGCGAGCTTCCCGAGCCTCGCCGACTGGAACCTCTCGGGCACGTACGTCATCTACGCCTGCTTCGCCGTGCTCTCGATCCCGTTCGTGCTGCTGTTCGTGAAGGAGACGAAGGGCAAGACGCTCGAAGAGATGGGCTGAGGGCTGTCCGGTGGTTCCGCGCCCGCCAGGGACGACGGGACGGGCGGCTCAGACGGGCAGCCTCTCCTCCTCGGGCCGCGGGCGGGCCGCCGGGGCCGTGGTCCGGTCGCGCGGCAGGACGGCGTAGAGAGCCGCCGCCACGACGGTCGTGATCACCCAGCCCAGCCCGTTCTCACCGGGCCAGGTCCCGGCGAGCGGGCCCGAGAACCAGTCCACGCCGGTGAACAGCAGCCCCACCACCAGCGCCGTACCCCAGGCGGCCGTCGCCGACCACGCGAAGCCGCCCCGGTACCAGTAGGCGCTGCTCCGCGTGGTGTCCATCAGCGCCGCGCCGTCGTACGTACGGCGCCGCAGCATGTCCACCCCGAAGACGCCGATCCACGCCGAGAACGCCACCGCGAGCAGCGTCAGGAACGAGATGAACGAGCCGATGAAGCTGGTGGCCACCACCATCAGCAGGAAGCCGAGGACCAGACTGATCACCGCGTTCACGCCGACCGCCCAGGCGCGCGGCACCTTGATGCCCAGGGTCTGCGCGGTGAAGCCCGCCGAATACATCGACATCGAGTTGATCAGCAACATACCGACCAGCGCGATCAGCAGATACGGCACCGCGATCCAGGCGGGCAGCAGCTCCCCGATGAACGACACCGGGTCCTGCGCCTCGGCGAGCCCCGGGGTGCCGACCGCCATCACCGCGCCCATCAGCACCATCGGGAGCACCACGATCCCCGCGCCGCCGATGGTCGAGCCGACCACCGCCCGGCCCGAGGCGGACCGGGGCAGATACCGCGTGAAGTCCGGGCCCGAGGGCACCCAGCTGATCCCGCCCGCCGCGACGGTCCCGAGGCCCGCGACCATCATCGCCGTCGACCCCGCCGGCCGGCCGAAGACCGCGGACCAGTCCGTATGGACCACCAGATACACCAGCACCAGCACGCTGAAGGCACCGAAGAGATACGTCGACCAGGTGCTGCAGACCCGCAGCGCGCCGATGCCGAGCCCCGAGACCAGGAAGGTGCAGGCCACGAAGAGCAGCAAGGTGATCACGATCAGCGGAGTGTCGCGCTTGACGCCGAAGAGCAAGTCGAGAACCGTCAGCACGGCATAGGCGCCGGTGACCGCGTTGATCGTCTCCCAGCCCCAGCGGGCGACCCAGATCAGCGTGCCGGGGAAGAGGTTCCCCCGCTGGCCGAAGACAGCCCGGGAGAGCGCCAAACCCGGGGAGCCGCCGCGCTTCCCGGCGAGGGAGACCAGCCCCACGATGCCGTACGACACGACGGGCGCCGCGACGGCGACGGTCAGCACCTGCCAGAAGTTCAGACCGTTGAAGACGATCAGACCGGCGCCCATCGTGAGCAGCAGCACGCTGATGTTCGCGGCCACCCAGGTGGGGAAGAGTTGGCGGACATGGCCGGTGCGCTCGTCATCGGGGACGGGTTCCAGACCGCG
This sequence comes from Streptomyces sp. NPDC039430, assembly GCF_055639435.1. Taxonomy (NCBI): domain Bacteria; kingdom Bacillati; phylum Actinomycetota; class Actinomycetes; order Kitasatosporales; family Streptomycetaceae; genus Streptomyces; species Streptomyces sp. NPDC039430. The sequence continues at coordinate 40,385 of NZ_JBVKAK010000012.1, forward strand.
GGTCTCTATCGCGCCTTCGGGGGCGTGGGGCATGAAGAGGCTCCGTACAGAGGTGGGGGCTCCAGAGAGGGGAGTCCGGGCGAACCCAGAACCCCCAGCATCGTACGTTCAGTGCAAAAGGTCCAAATCGTAACGAGGGTCTTCGTGTGATCCTCTGAAGCCAGGGCCGGTCCCGGCCGTGGCTGATACTGGGAGCGTTATGGAAATCGTCATCCTTGTTGTAGTGATCGCCCTGGTCGCGGTCGGCCTGATCAGCGGGCTCGTGGTCGGCAGCCGCAAGAAGAAGAAGCTGCCGCCCGAGGCGCCGTCGAGCACGCCGACCCTCACAGCTCCCCCCGCCGAGCCACATGTCGGCGACGAGGCGGAGGCACCGCACGACGAACCGCGCCGCACGATCGAGGAGGTCGGCCTCCCGGGCGCCACGGAGACGCCGGTCGCCGTCGAGGATCCGGTCGTCGCCGAGCCGCCCGCGCCCGCGATCGAGATCCCCGAGCCGTCCGCCGGCCGGCTGATCCGGCTGCGCGCCCGGCTCGCCCGGTCGCAGAACTCCCTCGGCAAGGGACTGCTCACGCTGCTCTCGCGCGAGCACCTCGACGAGGAGACCTGGGAGGAGATCGAGGAGACCCTCCTCATCGCGGACGTCGGTGTCGCGCCGACCCAGGAGCTGGTCGAGCGGCTGCGCGAGCGGGTGCGGGTACTCGGCACGCGGACGCCGGAGGAACTGCGCACGCTCCTCAAGGAGGAGCTCGTCACCCTCCTCGGCACGGACTTCGACCGCGCGGTGAAGACCGAGAGCGGCCTGGACACCCCGGCCGTCGTGATGGTCGTCGGCGTCAACGGCACCGGCAAGACCACGACCACCGGCAAGCTGGCACGCGTACTGATCGCGGACGGCCGCTCGGTCGTACTGGGCGCGGCGGACACGTTCCGCGCAGCCGCCGCCGACCAGCTCCAGACATGGGGCGAGCGCGTCGGCGCGCGTACGGTACGGGGCCCCGAGGGCGGCGACCCCGCGTCGATCGCCTTCGACGCGGTCAAGGAGGGCATCGCGGAGGGCGCGGACGTCGTCCTCATCGACACGGCGGGCCGGCTGCACACCAAGACCGGGCTGATGGACGAGCTGGGCAAGGTCAAGCGGGTCGTGGAGAAGCATGGTCCGCTGGACGAGGTGCTGCTGGTCCTGGACGCCACGACGGGCCAGAACGGGCTGGTGCAGGCGCGGGTGTTCGCGGAGGTCGTGGACATCACGGGCATCGTCCTCACCAAGCTGGACGGCACGGCCAAGGGGGGCATCGTGATCGCGGTCCAGCGGGAGCTGGGGGTGCCGGTGAAGCTGGTGGGCCTGGGCGAGGGGGCGGACGACCTGGCCCCGTTCGAACCCGAGGCGTTCGTGAACGCGCTGATCGGGGACTAGACGAGTAAGTCCGAAGTCCCGTCTGCCCGGGAACGCCTGGCACGCACGCTCGCCGCGTTGCCGAAATATCCTAGTAGCTCCGCTACGAGGACACCCCAGCGCCTTGCGATCGCACACACCAGACGCCCCCGGGCCCGCCCCCCGGGCGGACGACGCTCCTTCGGACTTACTCGTCCAGGCCCGGTCCGTTTCGGCGGGGGCCGGGTGCGGGTGGCCGGGTGCGGGTCCGCGTGGTGCCGGCGGCGCCGGGGCCGGACGGGGCGAGCGACCCGCACCCCCGCCGGACGGCGACCCCGTCAGGCCAGGCGGTGGCAGATATACGCCAGCGTGCCCAGCAGCAGCCGCGCCGGCGGCGGCTCCGCCGCCGTGTCCAGGCAGGGCGGGCGCAGCCACCGCACCGGTCCCAGGCCCGCCACCTCCGACGGCGGCGCCATCACATACGCCCCCGGCCCCAGGCCGTGCAGGTCGAGGTCCGCGTCGTCCCAGCCCATCCGGTACAGCAGCTCCGGCAGTTCCGCCGCGGCTCCCGGTGCCACGAAGAAGTGGGCGCGGCCCGCGGGCGTGGCCAGGACCGGGCCCAGCGGGAGCCCCATCCGTTCGAGCCGCACCAGGGCCCGGCTCCCCGCCGGTTCCGCCACGTCGATGATGTCGAAGCCGCGGCCCACCGGCAGCAGCACCGCCGCGCCGGGCACCTCGGACCATGCCTTGGTGACGTCGTCGAGGGTGGCGCCCGCCGACACCTCGGGGCTGAACGCCAGGGGATGGGCGCCGGGCGACGCGCAGTCGGGCTCGCCGCAGGAGCACCGGTCGCCCGAGGCCCGCGCCGCGGGAACCGCCTCGGGAACGCCGGGAATCACGTCCCAGCCCCACAGGCCCGTGTACTCCGCCACCGCGGTGCACTCAGTGGTGCGGCCGCGGCGGCGCGAGCCGGGCCGCATCTCCCGGATGCCGCCGATCGTGAAGCCCATGCCCCCTCCAACGGGTCGAACTCGCCGGTGGTTACGTCTCGCAGTGTGCCCGTGACACTCCGTCGCCATCGGGGCGGTCGAGGCGGCGCGAAGTGGCATTGGGGGTAGTGGGACCGGATTCGCGCGCCCCGGCGTACAGCGCTTCGGTCCGCTCCGGTCGCCGTGCGTCAAGTCAATCGCGCCCCGCCGTGGGCGAGTTCATTCGAAGGGGTGGCGAATGGTGGCGATTGTGGAATCACCCTCGCTGGGGCAGTGATCGTAGGATTACTTTCAGTACACGGACCCGGGGTAAGGCACTCCCGCGGGTATGCCAAGGGCAACTCGGTTTCCTGTTCGAAGGGGCGCAACCGGCGGACAGGCACCCCGTGCTCGCGGCATTCTGATACCGGTTCGCGTGACAAGTGGCTTCAGCGGATGGGGGCGTTCCAGTGGGCGGCAGCGGCGCAGGCGGTACGCATACCGGCAAGCGCCCGAATGGGCAGCTCGGCTCGTGGTTCCTGCGCAGTGGCTGGTCGAAGGGCGAGCTGGCCCGTCAGGTCAACCGCAGAGCACGTCAGATGGGCGCGCACCACATCAGCACGGACACCTCGCGCGTGCGCCGCTGGCTCGACGGCGAGCAGCCGCGCGAGCCGATCCCGCGCATCCTCGCCGAGCTGTTCTCCGAGCGCTTCGGCGCCGTCGTCGCCGTCGAGGAGCTCGGGCTGCGCTCCGCGCATCAGTCGCCCTCGGTGTCCGGGGTCGATCTGCCCTGGGCGGGCCCGCAGACCGTCGCGCTGATCAGTGAGTTCTCCCGCAGCGATCTGATGCTGGCGCGGCGCGGCTTCCTCGGCACCTCACTGGCGCTGGCCGCGGGACCCGCGCTGGTGGAGCCCATGCAGCGGTGGCTGGTGCCCACCTCGGCGGGCGGCCAGGAGCAGCCCGACGAGCCCGTCGCCGCCCCGTCCCACGCCGGCCGGCTCTCCGGGCCCGAGCTGGATCTGCTGGAGTCGACCACCGCGATGTTCCGGCTCTGGGACGCGCAGTGCGGCGGCGGACTCCGGCGCAAGGCGGTCGTCGGTCAGCTCCACGAGGTCACCGACCTGCTCCAGGAGCCCCAGCCCGAGGCCACCTCGCGACGGCTCTTCCGGTGCGCGGCCGAACTGGCCGAGCTGGCGGGGTGGATGAGTTACGACGTCGGCCTCCAGCCCAACGCCCAGAAGTACTTCGTCCTCGCCCTGCACGCCGCGAAGGAGGCCGGGGACAAGCCGCTCGGCTCGTACATCCTCTCGTCCATGAGCCGCCAGATGATCCACCTCGGCCGGCCCGACGACGCGCTGGAGCTGATCCATCTCGCGCAGTACGGCAGCCGCGACTGCGCCACCCCGCGGACCCAGGCCATGCTGTATGCGATGGAGGCGCGCGCGTACGCCAATATGGGGCAGCCGAGCAAGACGAAGCGGGCTGTCAGGATGGCCGAGGACACCTTCTCCGACGCCGGGGTCGACGGCGAGGCGGAGCCCGACTGGATCCGCTTCTTCTCCGAGGCCGAACTCAACGGCGAGAACGCCCACTCGTACCGCGACCTCGCCTATGTCGCCGGCCGCAGCCCCACCTACGCCTCCCTCTCCGAACCCGTCATGCGGCGCGCGGTCGACCTGTTCGCCCAGGACGCCGACCACCAGCGGTCGTACGCGCTGAATCTGATCGGCCTGGCCACCGTCCATCTCCTCAAGAGGGAGCCCGAGCAGTCCACGGCCCTTGCGGAGAAAGCCCTCAAGGTGGCGGAGAGCGTGCGTTCCGAGCGGGTCAACACCCGGCTCCGCAAGACGCTCGACACCGCCGCCAGGGAGTTCGGCGACGTCGCCGGTGTCGTCGATCTCACCGAGCGGCTCACCGCCCAGCTGCCCGAGTCCGCGGAGGCCGTCTGAGCGGCGCGCGCGCCCCGGCCGCCGGCCGGACCCGCACGCCGCCCCGCCGAAAGCCCCGGCCGCGGCAGTCACCCCGTACAGCCCGACACGGCTCCCCCGCCGCCAGGACACAGGGTGACCGCCGCGGCCGGTTTCCGATGTCCGCAGAGGGTACCCAGCCCGGCGGCCGAGATCCGCCGGTTCATCGGCACGTAACACGCGGGACGTCTTCGTCACTGCCGCGAAACATCGAGCGGCATTGGCCGAAACCGCGCTGCGCCAATCTCCTCAGCACAGTCGGCCCACACCTAGTTTGAGCATCCGCACGGGCCGTTCCGACCACGAGGAGACGCTGGCCTTGAATGGCGCAGATACCGCATTCGTATTGATCAGTGCCGCGCTCGTCATGCTGATGACGCCCGGCCTGGCATTCTTCTACGGCGGCATGGTGCGGGTGAAGAGCGCCCTCAACATGCTCATGATGTCCTTGATCTCACTCGGCATCGTCAGCGTGCTGTGGGTGCTCTACGGGTACTCGCTGACCTTCGGTGACGACATCGGCGCCGGTCTCCTGGGCAACTTCGACCACATCGGCCTCAAGGGCATCACGGTCGACACTCTGACCGGGGGCACGGAAGGCATCCCGGTCTTCGCCTTCGCCCTCTTCCAGCTGATGTTCGCCGTCCTCACCCCCGCGCTGATGAGCGGCGCGCTCGCGGACCGTGTGAAGTTCAGCGCCTGGGCGCTGTTCATCGCGCTCTGGGTCTCCGTCGTGTACTTCCCGATCGCGCACTGGGTCTGGCAGTCCGACGGCTGGCTCTTCAAGCTCGGGGTGATCGACTTCGCCGGTGGTACGGCGGTCCACATCAACGCGGGTGTCGGAGCCCTCGCCGCGGTCCTCGTCGTCGGCAAGCGGATCGGATTCAAGAAGGACCCGATGCGGCCGCACAACCTGCCGCTCGTCGTCCTCGGCGCCGGACTGCTCTGGTTCGGCTGGTTCGGCTTCAACGCCGGATCGGCGCTGGCCGCCAACGGCACCGCCGCCCTCATGGCCTTCAACACGCAGATCGCCACCGGCGCCGCGATGCTCGGCTGGCTGATCTACGAGCGCATCCGGCACGGCGCGTTCACCACGCTGGGCGCCGCCTCCGGCGCGGTCGCGGGCCTCGTCGCGATCACCCCGTCCGGCGCGGCCGTCAACCCCTTCGGCGCCCTGCTCATCGGTGTCGTCGCCGGCGCGGTCTGCTCCTGGGCCGTCAGCCTCAAGTTCAAGCTGGGCTATGACGACTCCCTCGACGTGGTCGGCGTCCACCTCGTCGGCGGTGTCATCGGCACCCTCCTCGTGGGTGTCCTCGCCACCGGCGGGGTCGGCGGACTCTCGCAGCTGGGCAAGCAGGCCGTCGGTGCCTTCGCGGTGATGGCCTACTCCTTCGTGGTCTCCTGGATCCTCGCCAAGATCGTCGACGCCACGATCGGCTTCCGGGCCTCCGAGGACGACGAGACGAGCGGCGTCGACATGGCGTACCACGCCGAGTCCGCCTACGACTTCAGCGCGGTCGGGGGTTCGCCGTCGGGCCGTAGTAGCGTCGCCGCCGCCAGCCAGGACGAGAACGCCGCCGTCGCGGCGAAGACCAAGAAGGTGGACGCATGAAGCTCATCACCGCAGTCGTGAAGCCACACCGGCTGGACGAGATCAAGGAGGCCCTGCAGGCCTTCGGCGTCCAGGGGCTCACGGTCACGGAGGCCAGTGGCTACGGCCGTCAGCGCGGCCACACCGAGGTCTACCGCGGTGCCGAGTACACCGTCGACCTCGTACCGAAGATCCGCGTCGAGGTGCTGGTCGAGGACGGCGACGCCGAACAGCTCATCGACGTGGTGGTCAAGGCCGCCCGCACCGGCAAGATCGGTGACGGGAAGGTATGGAGCGTGCCGGTCGACACGGCGGTCCGGGTACGGACCGGCGAGCGCGGCCCGGACGCACTCTAGAGATGGGAACGACTGGGTGACGAGCCTCGAAGAGACGACCGAACAGGCAGACTCGGGACCCAGCGGTTACGCGGCGGCCCGGCTGCGCCTCCTCCAGGAGAAGGCGCGGTCCGGGCCGCCGCGCCGTGCCGCCCTGGCCGGACTGACCGACGACTGGCTGAACGCGCTGTTCACCACCGCCGCCAGGGAAGCCGGGGTACGGGGCGCCGCGCTCGTCGCCGTCGGCGGCTACGGCCGCGGCGAACTGTCGCCGCGCAGCGACCTCGACCTGCTGCTCCTGCACGACGGCACGTCCGGACCCGCCGCGATCGCCGCACTCGCCGACCGCGTCTGGTACCCGGTGTGGGACCTCGGGCTCGCCCTCGACCACTCCGTACGCACCCCCGCCGAGGCGCGCAGGACCGCGGGCGAGGACCTCAAGGCACAGCTCGGGCTCCTCGACGCCCGGCCTGTCGCCGGAGACCTCGGCCTGGCCGGCGGCGTACGCACCGCGATCCTCGCCGACTGGCGCAACAGCGCCCCCAAACGCCTCCCCGAGCTGGACGAACTCTGCCGTGAGCGCGCCGAGCGCCAGGGCGAGCTCCAGTTCCTGCTGGAACCCGACCTCAAGGAGGCCAGAGGCGGACTGCGCGACGCCACCGCGCTGCGCGCCGTCGCCGCCTCCTGGCTCGCCGACGCGCCACGCGAAGGGCTCTACGAGGCCCGGCGCCGGCTCCTCGACGCCCGCGACGCCCTGCATCTGACCACCGGCCGCGCCACCGACCGGCTCGCCCTCCAGGAACAGGACCCGGTCGCCGCGGAACTCGGCCTGCTCGACGCCGACGCGCTGCTGCGGCAGGTGTACGAGGCGGCGCGCACCGTCTCGTACGCCTCCGACGTCACCTGGCGCGAGGTCAACCGCGTACTGCGCTCCCGGGCCGTACGCCCCCGGCTGCGGGCCATGCTCGGCGCCAAGCCCGCCCCGGACCGCAGCCCGCTCGCCGAAGGCGTCGTCGAGCAGGACGGCGAGGTCGTCCTCGCCCGGACCGCCCGCCCGGAGCGCGACCTCGTGCTGCCCCTGCGGGCGGCGGCCGCCGCCGCCCAGGCAGGTCTGCCGATCTCGCTGCACGCCGTGCGGCGGCTGGCCGCCGCCGCGAAGCCGCTGCCCGTGCCCTGGCCCGCCGAGGCGCGCCAGGAACTGATCACCCTGCTCGGCGCCGGCGAGTCGACCGTCCCCGTCTGGGAGGCGCTGGAGGCCGAGGGCCTGATCAGCCAGTTCCTTCCCGACTGGGAGCGGGTCCGCTGCCGGCCGCAGCGCAACCCCGTACACACCTGGACCGTCGACCGCCATCTCGTGGAGACCGCCGTCCAGGCGTCCTCGCTGACCCGCCGCGTGGGCCGTCCCGACCTGCTGCTGATCTGCGCCCTGCTGCACGACATCGGCAAGGGCTGGCCCGGCGACCACTCCGTGGCCGGCGAGGTCATCGCCCGCGACGTCGCCTCCCGGATCGGCTTCGACCGTGAGGACATGGGCGTCGTCGCCACGGTCGTACGCCACCACCTGCTGCTCATCGACACCGCGACCCGGCGCGACCTGGACGACCCCGCGACCGTCGACGCGGTCGCCACCCGGGTCGGTTCGCTCGCCACCCTGGAGCTGCTGCACGCCCTCACCGAGGCCGACGCGCTCGCCACCGGCCCCGCGGCCTGGTCGTCCTGGCGCGCCTCGCTCGTCGACGACCTCGTCGCCCGCGTGGCCGCCGTCCTCACGGGCGACGCCGTCACCGAGCCGGAACCCGCCGCGCCCAGCGCCGAGCAGGAACGGCTGGCGGTCGAGGCACTGCGCACCGGCGGTCCCGTACTGGCGCTGCACGCCCAGACCGAGCCCCCGCAGGACGACGGCGAACCCGAACCCGTCGGCGTCGAGCTGCTCATCGCCCTGCCCGACCAGCCGGGCGTCCTGCCCGCCGCGGCCGGAGTACTGGCCCTGCACCGGCTGACCGTACGGGCGGCCGATCTGCGCGCCGTCGAGCTGCCCGCCGAACTGGGCAAGGACGCGGGGCAGCGGGGGACCACCGAGGTCCTGCTGCTGAGCTGGCGGGTGGCCGCCGAATACGGCTCCCTGCCGCAGGCCGCCCGGCTCCGCGCCGATCTCGTACGGGCCCTCGACGGCTCGCTCGACATCCCGTCCAGGCTCGCCGAGCGTGAGGCCGCGTATCCGCGCCGCCGGGGAGTCACGGCCCCACCGCCCCGTGTGACCGTCGCGCCGACCGCCTCCCAGCTCGCGACGGTCATCGAGGTACGCGCCCAGGACGCGCCGGGGCTGCTGCACCGCATCGGCCGCGCCCTGGAGGCGGCGAGGGTACGGGTGCGCAGCGCGCATGTGTCGACGCTGGGCGCCAACGCGGTCGACGCGTTCTACGTCACGAACGAGCGGGGCCGGCCGCTGCCCGAGAAGGCCGCCGCCGAGCTGGCCGGGGCGGTGGAGGCCGCGCTGCGCTGACGACGGCGCCGGGGGCTCGGCCGAACGGCCGAGCCTCCACAGGGCAGACCGCACCGCGCGCGGCCGGATACCCTGGGGAACGGTCTGTCCTTCATAGCGCGATGCTGTACGCGAAGCTGTATGGGACAGCCCCCTCATCCGCCCCCGACCTGAGGATCCGCGACCGCCGTGTTCGACACTCTCTCCGACCGCCTCGCAGCCACGTTCAAGAGCCTCCGGGGCAAAGGGCGCCTCAGCCCGGAGGACATCGACGCCACGGCCCGCGAGATCCGTATCGCCCTGCTCGAAGCCGACGTCGCGCTGCCCGTGGTCCGCGCCTTCATCGCCAAGGTCAAGGAGCGCGCGGCCGGCGCCGAGGTCTCCCAGGCGCTGAACCCGGCGCAGCAGGTCATCAAGATCGTCAACGAGGAGCTCATCGGCATCCTCGGCGGCGAGACCCGCGTCCTGCGCTTCGCCAAGCAGCCGCCCACCGTGATCATGCTCGCGGGTCTCCAGGGCGCCGGTAAGACCACCCTCGCCGGAAAGCTCGGCCTCTGGCTCAAGGGCCAGGGCCACACCCCGCTGCTCGTCGCCTGTGACCTCCAGCGTCCCAACGCCGTCACCCAGCTCTCCGTGGTCGCCGACCGCGCGGGCGTCGCGGTGTACGCGCCCGAGCCGGGCAACGGGGTCGGCGACCCGGTCAAGGTCGCCAAGGACTCCGTCGAGTACGCGAGGACCAAGCAGCACGACGTCGTGATCGTCGACACCGCGGGCCGCCTCGGTATCGACGAGGAGCTGATGAAGCAGGCCGCGGACATCCGCGACGCCGTCAGCCCGGACGAGGTCCTCTTCGTCGTCGACGCGATGATCGGCCAGGACGCGGTCAACACCGCGGAAGCCTTCCGCGACGGTGTCGGCTTCGACGGCGTGGTCCTCTCCAAGCTCGACGGCGACGCCCGCGGCGGCGCCGCCCTCTCCATCGCGCACGTCACCGGCAAGCAGATCATGTTCGCCTCGAACGGCGAGAAGCTGGACGAGTTCGACGCGTTCCACCCGGACCGCATGGCGTCCCGCATCCTCGACATGGGTGACCTGCTCACCCTCATCGAGCAGGCGGAGAAGACGTTCAGCCAGGCCGAGGCCGAGAAGATGGCCTCCAAGCTGGCGAGCAGCAAGGGCAAGGACTTCACGCTCGACGACTTCCTGGCGCAGATGGAACAGGTCAGGAAGATGGGCAGCATCAGCAAGCTGCTCGGCATGCTCCCGGGCATGGGGCAGATCAAGGACCAGATCAACAACATCGACGAGAAGGACGTGGACCGCACCGCCGCGATCATCAAGTCGATGACGCCGGGGGAGCGCCAGGACCCGGTCATCATCAACGGCTCACGCAGGGCCCGGATCGCGCGGGGTTCCGGTGTCGAGGTCAGCGCCGTGAAGAACCTGGTGGAGCGGTTCTTCGACGCCCGCAAGATGATGTCGAAGATGGCGCAGGGCGGCGGGATGCCGGGGATGCCGGGCATTCCGGGGATGGGCGGCGGGCCCGGCCGTGCGAAGAAGAAGACGAAGCAGGCGAAGGGCAAGCAGCGGTCGGGCAACCCGATGAAGCGCAAGGCGGAGGAACAGGCGGCGCTGGCGCGCCGGGAGGAAGCGGCGAATGGCCTGCCGGCCGGGGGGCAGGACAAGTCGTTCGAACTTCCGGACGAGTTCAAGAAGTTCATGAGCTAGTCCGCGGGTGCCGGTGGGTCCGGTGGCTGGTGGGCCGGTCCCGCCGCCGCGCACGGCCGGCGGGCTCAGCCCGAGACCACCCGGCCCCCGCGCACACCGTGGCGAAGCCATGCCCACGCGTCCGCTCCCACCGACGCCAGGGACCGCGCGTCCGGCCGTCGTTCCGGGCCCGTGCCGTCCGGGCTGTACGTCAGCACCGGGACGTATTCGCGCGTGTGGTACGCGTGGCCGATCGTCGGGTCGTTGCCGTGGTCGCCCGTCACCGTCAGCCGGTCGCCCGCCCCGGACAGCAGACCGAGCAGTGCCGACAGCCCCGCGTCGGTCTGTTCCAGGATCCGGCCGTAGCGGTCGGTGTCCTGCTGGTGGCCGGCGAGGTCCGTCTCCTGGACGTTGGCGACGATGAGCCCGTCGCCGGGGGCGCGTACCGCCTCCAGCGTGTGGGCCAGGACCTCCGCCGTCCCGACAGCCGGCCGCCGTACGGCGGCCTCGCACGCCAGGATGTCCGCCGCCTTGCCGACGAGCGTCACCGGGATGCCCGCGCGGGCCGCCAGGTCCGGGAGTTGGCGGGTGTGGTCGATGTCCGCGCCCAGGTGCTGGACTTCGAGTCCGCCGTTGCGGTAGAAGCCGCTCGCCGGGGTGTCCAGGCCGACCGTGCCGCCGTCCCCGTCGCGTACGTAGGTGCTGAGGGGTCCGTCCGCGTGGCCGCCGACCGCGATGACGCGGGCGACGGGCGCCACGCTCCGTACCGTACGGGCGATCGCCAGGATGTGGTCGAAGGGCAGGTCGTCCAGGCGGCCGGAGGCGTTCCAGTTGATGCCCGGGTCGGCCTCCAGGTTGTCGTGGACCAGGACCGCGCCGTCGACCAGGAGCAGCGGCCGGCCGCCGAGCGGTTCGGCCCGGTGGCCGGCCGCGGCCAGGGCCGAGATCACCTCGGGGAGGTGGTCGGCCAGCCGGGCCACCGTGACGCGGCTGAAGTCCGCGCCCATCATGGTCTGGTGGCCCGCGTACGTGTCCGCTCCCGGGTAGCCGAGCGCGGCGCGGCCCGCCGTCACCGGCAGCCGGGTGGACCGGGCCAGGTCGGGGTGCGGATGGACGAGGCCGAGGCCCAGTTGTCCCAGCGCGGGCAGCCGCAGCGGGCGGCCCAGGGACGCGCGGCAGTGGTCCAGTACGTGCCCGCAGGTGTCGGCCGCGGCATCGCCCGGCCGCAGGGCCCCCGCGTCCGGCATCGCGCCGATCCCGAATCCGTCGATGACGAGGATGACGGTCTTGCTCACGGTGGCTCCTTACAGGGCCCGGCCCCGCGCGTCGTACAGGCCGGTCAGCCGGGGTTTTCCGGTGGAGAGGCCGGCGACGACCGCGACGGTCGAGCGGGTGACGAAGATCTGTGTACGGAAGGCGAGTACGGCGGTGTCCCCGGCCCGCACCTCGCCGGCGGGGGGCGCGTCCAGCAGCCGGTAGTAGTCGATGTTCTCGGCGGGGGCGTCCTGGACCGGGAGGCGCAGTCCGGTGCGCGGCAGCAGGGCGGTGCGGATGCCGGCGCGGCTGTAGAAGCCGCCGCCGTAGAGCGCGGGCCTGCCGTCCGCGAGGGTGTGGGCGACCTCGCTGACGTAGACGTAGGCGGGCTGTTCCGGCTGGTGCGGGTCGATCGCGTGGAGCGGGGTGGTGCCGGTGAGGGAGTGGCCCGGCTCGCCGTGGGTGGCGCCCCGTTCGGCCAGCAGGGGCAGCGTCGCCATGGAGGTGGCGCTGGGGGCGCTGAGCGCGACCGGGTGGTGGCCGCGGGCGGTGAGCAGTTCCCTCGCCTTGACGGCGAGTTCGAAGTTGGGGGTGGCGGCGGGCAGGCCGGTGGCCGGGTCGCACAGCACACAGGGGAACGCGGTGACCCCCGCGATACGGATCGACGGCAGCTGTTCGGCGGCGGACGCGAACTCGTCCAGCGCGTCCAGGGGTACGCCGCCTTCCTGGCCCGGGTAGACGGAGCCGGGGACGCCTTCGAGGCGTACGAACACGTCCTGGACGAAGCCCTGTTCACCGGCGGCCGCCGAGACGGCCCGCGCGTTGGCGAGATCGAAGACGGTCACCGCCTCGGGCCGCCACGCGAGCAGTTCGGGCAGGTCGCGGCGCGGGATCTGCACGAGATGGCCGAGGTTGCCGGCCGCCGCTCCGGTGGCGTGCAGGGTACGGGCCTCGGCGGGGTCGATCGCGGCGAACCGCGGGATGTGCCGGGCGACCGCCCGGATCAGCTCGGGGTTGCGGCCGAACTGCTTGACCACGAACCACAGCGAGAGCCCGAGCCGTTCGGCCTCGGCCGCCAGCAGCGCGGCGTTGCCCTCGACGGCGTCCGCGTCCATCACGTACGTGTCGGGCGGGATGGCACCGGAGCGGTGCAGCGCGGTCGCCGTGTCGACGAGCGCGGGGTTGCGGGTGAGGACGGTGTCCAGGAACACGATCAGCCCTTCAGGTCGCGCAGCGAACGGCGGAGGATCCCCAGCACGAGGTCGGCTCCGGCCCGCATGGGGTTGATCCGTACGGTCCAGTCGGCCAGCTCGGGGGCGTCGTCCAGCGACGAGCTGGACATCCGGTAGACGAGCGGGGCGATCTCGTAGCGGGAGTTGGAGCCCACGGGATAGGGCGCGGCGCCGTACCGCGCGGCGACGGCGGGCAGCTCCCGGGCGACCGGGCGGTCGAGGCGTACCAGCAGACAGCGGTCCTGGGCGTTGGCGATCCGTACCTCCGCGACGCCCGGCACCTCACCGGCGGTGAGCCGCTCCGCGATCTCCGCGCCGACCCGGGACTGGAGCGCCCACAGGACGGGGACGTGGGTGAGGGCGCGCAGCGCGTCGAGGGCCTGGTGGCCCTGGACCTGGCCACCGCCCGAGTAGTTGTCGGCGCGGACGTGTCCGATCAGCTCGCGGGTGCCGACGACCGCGCCGACGCCTTCGGGGCCGTGCAGTTTGAAGAGGGAGAAGCAGGAGGCGTCCGCGCCCAGCTCCACCCCGGAGGCGGGGACGCGCATCACCGCGTAGTTGTCGTCGACGATCGTGCGGACCCCGGCGGCGCGGCAGGCCGCGAGGACCTCGCCCGGATCGTAGGAGTCGGCGAGCCGCTGCCGGCTGTGCTGGACGTAGGCCCAGGAGAAAGCGCCGGACTCCAGGGCCCGCCGGAGCGCCGTGCGGTCGTTGAAGTCGGCCTCGGTGGTACGGACCCCGAGGCCGCGCAGGGTGACGGCGGTCGTCCGGTAGACCGGGGCCCGGTGGATCAGCAGCGGGTCGCCGGGGGAGACGGCGGCGGCGAGCGCGGCGCGGATCGCGCCCGTACCGGCGCCCTGCACGAGCGCCGCGTCCTCGGCGCCGAAGTAGTCGGCGAGTACGGCCTCGACGCGCGCGGTCGTACGGGGGCGGCCGAGACCCGGTACGACCCCGGCGTCCGCCTCGAAGAGCTGGGGTCCCTCGAAGTGCGCGGCGGTGCACTCCAGGAGCCGGAACTGCCGCTGGGCCGCGTCCTCCGGGGTGACGGTCGCCAGCGGGAAGGTCCGTGGGAGCGCGGGCATCTCAGATCTCCTCGGTGTCGGTGTCGGTGTCGGCGCCGGTGCCGGTGCCGGTGCCGGTGGCCGGGGTGTCGTCCGTGTCGGCGCCGGTCAGGAAGCGCAGCGGATTGCGCCGGGTCATCAGGTCGATCAGCTCGTCGTCCACGCCCGCCGCGCGCGCTTTCGGCAGGAAGGACCGGAAGAGATGCCCGTACCCCTGGCCGCCCTCCGACTCCAGATAGCCGTGGCGCGAGATGTCGCAGCTGAGCAGGGCGCGGTCGGCGTGACCGGCCTCCAGCAGGGCGAGCAGCAGCCGCAGCCGGGTGTCGTCGCTCTGGTAGGACTCCTTGCCGACGGTGTCGAAGGCGACGTACGCGCCGCTCGCCGCCAGTTCGCGGTGGACGGCGGGATCGTCCAGCAGGTCCTGGTGGCCGAGACAGATCCGGTGCGGGGCCAGGCCCGTACCGGTGAGCAGTTCGAGCTGGGCGAGTCCGCCGCGGCCGAGCTGCGCATGGGTGGCGACCGACAGACCGGTGGCGACGGCGGCGTGCCCCGAGGCGAGCAGCACGCGGCTCTCCGGCTCGCTGGGCCGGTCGCCGTGGCTGCCGATCTCGCCGAGCACGCCCGGCCGGATCCCGGTGGAGTCGAGCCCGTCGGTGATCTCCTGGACCAGGGTCGCGGTGAGCCGGCCGACGGACGTGCCGCCGATCTCGTCCGGGTGGAACGGCTCGTAGTACCAGCCGGCGGCCGCGACCACCGCGACCCCGGACTCCTCGGCGGCACGGGCCAGGGCGCGCGGGTCGCGGCCCATGCCGCGGCAGGTCAGCTCGATGACCAGGGAGAGCCCGAACTCGGCGCGCAGTGTGGTCAGTTCGGAGGTGACGGCGTCCAGATGGCGTCCGGCGTCGAGGACGGCGGCGCCGTCGCCCGTACGGTCGAGATCGAGGACGAGGTGTTCGTGGGAGAGCGCCGGGCCGCGCACGGCGGAGACGGGCAGCGGCCCGGCGACGGTGGTGAGATGAGGCATGAGTGGGGGTGCCTTCCTGGCGGGCCCGTCCGGCCGTCGCGGGGTCAGCCCTTGACGGGGGTGAACAGGTCCAGCCAGTAGAGGAGGTTGAGGAGAACGCCGCCGACGATGACCGCCGCGGGCGCCGCCGCCATCCGCACCACGGGCCTGCCCATCGCCTCGTTGAGGAGATAGAGCCCGCCGACGATGAGGATCGCGAGCCCGCCGCCCATGACATTGGCCGCGAGCAGTGAGCCGAAGAGGATCGCCAGTTGCAGGGTGTCGGTGATCGCGCTCCGCAGATGCTCGGAGGAGTCCCGCACGCTCGGCAGTTTGCCCAGGACCTTGCCGATGGAGGACAGGGCCAGCACTTCGAGGGCGAAGACCACGGCGCCGACGACGGCCGCCAGGATCGGGTTCGGCAGCAGATAGCCGATGGGGTAGACGAGCGTGAAACCGGCGATGCCGTACGCGCCGGAGGCGAGCGCGGTCGTCGCGATCAGCGGGATGAAGCCGAAGACCCGGTAGAAGTCGACCTGGGCGGCCTCGCTGTACTGGCCCTTGGCGATCAGGAAGCTGGTCGCCTCGCCGCCGCCGAAGATATGCATCTGCGCCAGCACGCAGACTCCGGCGCCCAGCACCATGAACAGCGGCAGATACCGGCGCAGCCGCAGCGCGCTGGCGCTGAAGAGCGAGGCCATCGGATCGTCTCCGGCCTCCGCCTGCCGCCCCGTACCCGAGGTCTCCTCGCCCGCCGCCAGTGCGGCGGCCCGGTCCGCCGAGCGCTGGAGCAGGTCCTTCCGGACGGCGAAGCCGATGAGCAGCAGCACACCGGCCGCCATCGCCAGTGAGCCGGCGAAGACGTTGGGCCAGAGCTTCATCGTCATGATCACGAGCGCCAGCTCCAGCACGGCCGCCAGGCCGCCGCGCAGCCGCCCGAACTGCTTGGTGATGGCGAGCACCGGGAAGAGCGTGAAGAGGAAGAGGATCGGCGTCGACATCTGCTGCATCGCCGTCAGGAAGTCGACGGGCAGATCGTGCGCGACGTCATTGGCCCCGTTGAGACCGAAGACGACCACGGCGCCCCAGGCGCCGCCGAGCAGCGGCGCGAGCCACTTCCGCGGCGCGAGGATGCCCAGGATGTCGGTGGGGAGGAAGAGCAGCCAGGGGTTGAGTACACCGCTGGACAGCGCCATCGGGGCGCCGAGGCCGAAGATGAAGCCCGCCGAGAGACCGAAGGAGACCGCGGTGGTGGCGGTCCGCTTGGAGCGTCCCTGGATGAAGTCGAGCATGAAGGGGCGTACGCCGTCGTTGAACACGGCCAGCGCCATGTGCGCGATGAAGGCGGTCAGCGCGCACAGGGCTATGACGAAAAGCTTCTGCGTCAGCGAGAAGTCCAGACTGGTACTCGCTGCGAGGACGGTGCTGCTCACGGGGTCTCTCCTCCGGTCCTGGCAGGTCTTCGGTCAGCCGCGCGCGGCGATCGCGCGGGCCATGATCGGGGCGAGCACGTCGATCTGGTCGATGGCGAAGCCGAAGACCTTCTTCCCGTCCGCCAGCAGGGCGGCGACCTCGTCCTCGGTGGGGACGTGGCGGCCGAAGGTGTGGCAGAGCGGCTGGCCCAGGAGGCCGACCAGGATGCCGAGAGAGGCGCCGGCGCCGGTGTGACAGGTGCCGAGGTAGTAATCGGCCTGCCCGGCGCGGAGCTTCATCGCGGCGTCCATGTCGTTGGAGACCGTGATCTCCAGGCCGTCGAGGGCGAGTGCGGAGACGGTGTTCGCGACCTCGGTCTTGCCGACGCCGCCGGTGAGGATCTTCGTCATGGCTGGGTCCTTCGCGCTGCGAATGAGGTGGGTCCTATGGGCGAGGTGGGATCTGTGGGTGGGGTGAGACCTACGGGTGGGGTGAGGCGGGGGAGTTCTGCGCCAGTACGGCGAGATGCAGGCCCAGGAAGTTGATCTCGGAGCCGGGGAGCGGAGCGCCCAACTCCCGTTCGGCGCGTGCGGAGACCGCGCGGGCGCGGGCCACGGCCTCGGGGTGGGCGGCGAGTTCGGCCGCCACCTGCTCGTCGGTCCTGAACTCCTCGATCGGCGCGCCGTCGAGCAGCCGGTCGAGGGCCATCATCAGATGGCTGGTGAGCATGCCGGCCGTGGCCTCGGTGACGGTATGGCCCTCGGCGGCCAGGGAGTCCAGCTCCTCGGTCACGAACGCGGCGACCTCGGGCCTGACCTGGCCGCTCTCGCGGAACAGCTGGACGCGGAGGGCGAGCTGGTCGTCCATGGGTTCGGTCTTCCTTTCCTTCGATCCCGTTCCGTGGGTCCGGTCCTCGGAGCCGACGAAGAGACAGTAACCAGGATTTTGTATTTTGAGCCGACGCGTCGGCGCGCGCAGGTGTCCTTTCGCGTGGCCGTGGCCGTGACGGTCAGTACGAGGGCGTGCGCTCACCGCGCAACACCTCGGTCTGGAGGGTGGTGACGACCGACAGATCGAGGGATTCGCGTACGGCGCCGAGCGCCTTCGCCCCCTCCGTCCTGCCGATGATCGCCGCGCTGGAGTTGCGCAGCGACAGATCGCGGGTGATCTCGTCGCCGAGCGGCAGGACGTCCACGCTCACCCCGAGCAGCCCCTGCGCCTCATCGAGGTTCCAGACGGTGGCGTCGGCCTGATCGTGTTCGAACAGCTCGCGCAGCTGCATGTACGACGCCTCGATCCACTCGATGTCCGGGCGCCCGGCGAACGCGCGCTCGGCGAGCATCCGCTGATCCTCCGAGGCGTGGTCGACGGCGACGCGCAGCCCCGGGGTCTCCGGGTCCGAGCCGCGCCGCAGCAGCAGACCGTGCGCCCCGACGTACGTGGCCGGGCCCAGATCCGCGACCAGCTCGACGGGATGGTCCTCGATCAGCCGGTCGGCGGCGAAGCGCGACAGGACGACGAGATCGACCTTGCCTTCGAGGAGGGCGGTCGTACGGGCGCCGGCGCCCCGCATGAAGGTGATCGCGAAAGGCGCGCCGGCCTCCTCGAAGGCGGCGCGCAGCCCGGTCGCCAGCCCCTCGTACCGGCGGGAGTACGGCAGCGGCATCGCGGCGAGGAGCGTGCCGAGCCCGGAGAGCCGCCACAGTATGGAGCGGTCCGAGCGGACGAGGAAGGTGCCGAGATGGCCCCGGGCCGTCGTCTCGATCGCCTCGGCGTTCTCCAGCAGCTGGAGCGCGGCCTGGACGGTGCCGTTCCCCACGCCCAGCTCCACGGCGAAGTCCCGCACGCGCGGCAGCCGGGTCTCCGGCTCGTGGTTCAGCAGGAGAACCGCCAGCTGCCGGGCCGCGAGGCCGTTGCGGGTCAGGAAACGCTCGTCGAAGCCAGTCACGGGTGCGACAGTAAACAGAATTCCGGATACTGTCCAGGGTTTGGTGCCGGTCCGTTATGAGCGGACCTCAGGGCGTACGGGCGATCAGATACCGGAAGACATTCGGCATCCAGACCGTGCCGTCACGGCGCAGATGCGGATGGAGCGCCTCACCGATCTCCTTCTCCACCAGCCGGCGGTTCGTCGTCCGGATCGCGCCGTCGAACACCCCCGTCGACAACAGGCCGCGGACCGCGCTCTCCTGGTCCGCGTATCCGAACGGGCAGGCCACCCGGCCCGAACCGTCCGGCTTCAGACCGGCCCGCGCCGCGACCTCCTCCAGATCGTCGCGGTGCCCCGGCCGCCGGGCGCCCCTGCGCGGGCGGTCGCCCAGCCGGCCCGCGACCCGCAGCACCCCGTCCGTGGCACACCGCTCCGGCGGACCCCAGGCCGCGAGCACCACGGGCGTGCCGCGCCGGGCCAGTGGTATCGCCTCGTCGAGCGCCGGTCCCAGCCCCTTCGCGTCGCCCGCCACGGAGCCGATCGGCTGGAAGGCGGTGATCAGGTCGTACGGTGAACGGCCGGGCCCCGGCGCGGCGTCGGCCATCCGGTCCACCGGCAGCAGTGTGCCCGTGTCGGCCGCGCGGTCCGTCCGGCCGTCCCGCTCCAGGTCGGCGCGGAGCCGCTCGCGGGCCAGTGCCAGCCGCTCATGGTCGGAATCGACACCGGTCACCCGCGCACCCCGCGCGGCCGCGAGCAGCAGCGCGAGCCCCGAGCCGCAGCCGAGGCCGAGCACCCTGGTCCCGCTCCGGACCTCCAGGCGCTCGTACACCGCCTCGTAGAGCGGCACCAGCATCCGTTCCTGGATCTCGGCCCAGTCGCGGGCGCGCGCGCCCGCCTCGGCGGAGGCCGCCGGTGCCGTGCCCGTGGTCGAGAGCCGCTGGTGGTGCCGGCCGAGCGTACGTGTCATGGATAGCGCCCCAATCCGCCGAGAGGTCGGTCATGCCCTGATGGACTCCCCCCGTGTACGTGCGCGCGTTCTTCCCCCGTATGCCAGAGAACTCCGCATCCGTGCCCGCGTCCAGTGGGCGGCGGGCAAAGCGTGTTTGCCCCGGGCGTGCGCCCCCGCGCGCATGGCCGGTTCCTTGCGTCCGGGCCCGTACGATGCCCGCCATGGCGAAGGCACCTGTTCTCACGCCCCGGGCCGACGACTTCCCCCGCTGGTACCAGGATCTGATCAACAAGGCCGAACTGGCCGACAACGGGCCGGTGCGCGGCACGATGGTGATTAGGCCATATGGGTACGGTCTGTGGGAGCGGATGCAGCAGGAGCTGGATGCCCGTATCAAGGCCGCCGGCGCCTCGAACGCGTACTTCCCGCTCCTCATCCCGCGGTCGTATCTGACCCGGGAGGCGGCGCACGTCGAGGGTTTCGCGCCCGAACTGGCGATCGTCACGCACGGCGGCGGCAAGGACCTGGAGGAGCCGGTCGTCGTCCGGCCCACCTCCGAGACGATCGTCAACGAGTACTTCGCCAAGTGGGTGCGCAGCTACCGCGATCTGCCGCTGCTGATCAACCAGTGGGCCAACGTCGTCCGCTGGGAGATGCGCCCCCGCGTCTTCCTGCGCACCACCGAATTCCTCTGGCAGGAGGGCCACACCGCCCACGCCACCTCCGAGGACGCCAGGGACTACGCCGCGCACATCCACCGGAACGTCTACGCGGACTTCATGACCGAGGTCCTCGGAATCGATGTCGTCCTGGGCCGCAAGACCGCGCGCGAGCGCTTCGCCGGAGCGGTCAACACCCTCACGCTCGAAGGGATGATGGGCGACGGCAAGGCCCTCCAGATGGGCACGAGCCACGAGCTGGGACAGAACTTCGCGCGGGCCTTCCACACCCGGTATCTGTCGAAGGAGGGCACCGAGGAGCTGGTCTGGCAGACCTCCTGGGGCGCCTCGACGCGGATGATCGGCGGACTGATCATGTCCCACGGCGACGACGACGGACTGCGCGTCCCGCCGCGCCTCGCCGCCGTACAGGCCGTCGTGCTGGCCATCAAGGACGACGAACCGGTCCTGGCCGCCGTCCGTGAGACCGCCGAGCGCCTCCGGCTCGCCGGCGTCCGGGCCCTGGTCGACGACCGCACCGACATCCCCTTCGGCCGCCGGGCCGTCGACTGGGAGCTGAAGGGCGTGCCCGTACGGATCGAGATCGGCCCGCGCGACCTGGAGAACGGCACGGCGATGCTCGTACGCCGGATCCCCGGAGGCAAGGAGCCGGTGGCGGCGGGCGCCCTCGCCGGGCTGCTGCCCACCGTCCTTGAGGACGACCAGGCCCTGCTGCTGACGGAGTCCAGGGCGCGCCGCGAGGCCCGTACCGCCGACGTCTCCACCGTCGCCGAGGCCGCCGAGGCCGCCGCGGCGGGCGGCTGGGCACGCATTCCCTGGGCGACGCTGGGTACCCGCGGAGAGGCGGCTCTCGCCGAGCGCGGGGTCTCCGTACGGTGTCTGGTCGCCGAGGACGGGGCGGTGCCGGAAACGGATGATGAGGCGGGTAGTGTCGCCATTGTGGCCCGCGCGTATTGAGCGGATCCGTCACCAGGCGTCCAGCGCGTCCCCCGTCCGGAACCCCTTCCGCGGGGAGCCCCTCTTGAGGGGGAGAAGCTCCTCTTGAAGAGGAAGCGCCGGTGTACGTAGATCGTCTACGCGTCGAAGCGTACGAGACGCTACGTACCACCTTGGTAGGAGCTGTGAGACTTCTCCGCAGATCAGCGCACCCGCCCTCGTCCGGACGCATCAATG
Organism: Streptomyces sp. NPDC039430; assembly: GCF_055639435.1. NCBI lineage: Bacteria > Bacillati > Actinomycetota > Actinomycetes > Kitasatosporales > Streptomycetaceae > Streptomyces > Streptomyces sp. NPDC039430. Next base: position 61,502 of record NZ_JBVKAK010000012.1, read on the forward strand.
GCAACTGACGGGTACGTGCAAATTATTTGGGATGCCCCGTAATGGAACCCGGGAGCCTTCCGGCTCGTTGTTCACGACGTGAGCACGACACCACCTGTTCTCGCCGCAGAGCTGGCGCAGGCGTGGGCCGATATTCAGCGGTCCCACCCCGAGCTGCCGGATCTTGCCGCGCCCGAGTCCCTGATCGGAGAGTCGTCGTCCGCCTGTGGCGCCGAGCTCTCTTTCGAACGACTGCTTCACGAAGCGGTCCATGGCATCGCCGCGGCCAGAGGTGTCCGGGACACCTCGCGGGCCGGCCGCTATCACAACCGCCGATTCCTGGCGATCGCCGAGGAGATGGGCCTCGACCATCCCGAGGAGCCGCATCCCAGCAGTGGTTTCTCCCTGGTCTCGCTCAGCCCCGAGGCGAAGCGGCGGTACCGCCCCACCATCGAGCGATTGCAGCGCGCCCTCAAGGCGCACACGGTCGCGACGGCCGCCGACACCAAGCGCAGCTTCCGCGGCCCGGCCGCCAGACACGGCTCGTCGGGCGGCGGGGTACGCGTCAAGGCGGTCTGTGACTGCGGGCGGAACGTACGGGTCGTACCGTCGGTCCTCGCCCAGGCCCCGATCGTCTGCGGTGGCTGCGGCAAGCCCTTCCGTATCCCCGAAGTGGTCGGCGCCGCGGGCTGAGTCACCGGCCGTCCCGGACGCTCCCGCCCCCTGCCCGCCACCGGGTCATGCCCGGTCGCGGGCGTATGGCAGAATGGCCAGCTGTACTCGACAGTCGCACAGGACCCCTCTCTCCTCCGGCTGACGCGTCCATCGGGCGGATCGGGTACCGCAACCCCACGCGGCATCCCGTTGTGCCCAACCACGTCAAGACCAGGAGACACCACTCCAGTGGCAGTCAAGATCAAGCTGAAGCGTCTGGGCAAGATCCGTTCGCCTCACTACCGCATCATCGTCGCCGACTCCCGTACCCGCCGCGACGGCCGGGCCATCGAGGAGATCGGTCTGTACCACCCGGTGCAGAACCCCTCGCGCATCGAGGTCGACTCGGAGCGCGCGCGTTACTGGCTGTCCGTCGGCGCCCAGCCGACCGAGCCGGTTCTCGCGATCCTCAAGCTCACCGGTGACTGGCAGGCGCACAAGGGCCTGCCGGCCCCCGCGCCGCTGCTCCAGCCGGAGCCGAAGGCCGACAAGCGCGCCCTCTTCGAGGCCGCCGCGAAGGACGCCGGCGACGAGCCCAAGGGTGAGGCGATCACTCAGAAGGCCAAGAAGTCCGACAAGAAGGCCGACGAAGCCGGGACCGAGTCCTCGGCCGCCGCCGAGTCGACCGAGGCCTGAGCATGCTCGAGGAGGCTCTCGAGCACCTCGTGAAGGGCATCGTCGACAACCCGGACGAAGTGCAGGTGGCCTCGCGCGACCTGCGCCGCGGCCGTGTGCTGGAGGTCCGGGTGCACCCGGACGACCTCGGCAAGGTGATCGGCCGCAACGGCCGCACCGCACGTGCTCTGCGGACCGTCGTGGGCGCCATCGGCGGCCGCGGCATCCGCGTCGATCTCATCGACGTGGACCAGGTTCGCTGAGCCAGCAGAACACCGGCAGGGGCCGGGAGGGCCACGGCCTTCCCGGCCTTCGCTGTTTCCGGTGCGTGATCGTGACAAGAAGGTGGAGTGTCAGTGCAGTTGGTGGTCGGGCGGGTGGGCCGCGCCCATGGGATCAAGGGCGAGGTCACCGTCGAGGTGCGTACGGACGAGCCCGAACTGCGGCTCGGGCCCGGCGCCGTACTCGCCACGGAACCGGCGCAGGCCGGACCGCTGAGGATCGAGACGGGCCGGGTGCACAGCGGCAGGCTGCTGCTCCGCTTCGAGGGCGTACGCGACCGTACGGGCGCCGAGGCGCTGCGCAATGTCCTGCTGATCGCGGAGGTCGACCCCGAGGAACTCCCCGCCGACCCCGAGGAGTTCTACGACCATCAGCTGATGGACCTGGACGTGGTACTCGCCGACGGCACGGAGATCGGGCGGATCACCGAGATCTCGCATCTGCCCTCGCAGGACCTGTTCATCGTGGAGCGGCCGGACGGCAGCGAGGTGATGATCCCCTTTGTGGAGGAGATCGTCACCGAGATCGACCTGGAGGAGCAGCGGGCCGTCATCGACCCGCCGCCGGGGCTGATCGACGACCAGGCGGAGATCGCCTCGGGCCGGGACGGTGACGCCGGCGGCGCGTCCGGTACGCCCGGCCAGGACGGCGCGTCCGGCGAGGGAGCCACGTCCTCCGGCAGGGACGGCGCGTCCGGTGGGGACGGCGGCTGATGCGGCTCGATGTGGTCACGATCTTCCCGGAGTACCTGGAGCCGCTGAACGTCTCGCTCGTCGGCAAGGCCCGCGCGCGCGGCCGGCTCGACGTGCACGTGCACGACCTCCGGGAGTGGACGTACGACCGGCACAACACGGTCGATGACACCCCGTACGGCGGCGGTCCCGGCATGGTCATGAAGACCGAGCCCTGGGGCGACGCGCTGGACGACGTCCTGGCGAGCGGCTACGAGTCGGGCGCCCACGGCCCGGTCCTGGTCGTGCCCACCCCCAGCGGCCGCCCGTTCACCCAGGAACTGGCCGTCGAGCTGTCCGAGCTGCCCTGGCTGGTCTTCACCCCGGCGCGTTACGAGGGCATCGACCGCCGGGTCATCGACGAGTACGCGACCCGCGTACCGGTGGTCGAGGTCTCCATCGGTGACTATGTGCTCGCCGGCGGCGAGGCCGCCGTACTGGTGATCACGGAGGCCGTGGCCCGGCTGCTGCCCGGTGTGCTCGGCAACGCGGAGTCGCACCGCGACGACTCCTTCGCCCCCGGCGCGATGGCGAATCTGCTGGAGGGCCCCGTCTACACGAAGCCGCCGGAGTGGCGCGGGCGCGGGATTCCCGGGGTGCTGCTCAGCGGCCACCACGGCAAGATCGCGCGCTGGCGGCGGGACGAGGCGTTCCGGCGCACCGCCCTCAACCGGCCCGATCTGATCGAGCGTTGCGACCCGGCGTCCTTCGACAAGAAGGACCGCGAGACGCTCTCCATCCTGGGCTGGGCGCCGGAGCCCGGCGGCCGATTTTGGCGCAGGCCAGGGGCCATGGAAGAATAGGCCGCTGCTGTACGTCCGGTGTGCGCCCCTGCCACAGGGGGAACGACGCCCGCCCGACGCGGACAGCACATCCGACTCTCTCGATATCCGCTGATGACCTGTGGCATCAGCGAGGAAGCAGACCTTCATGGCCAGCCTGCTCGACGTCGTCGACGCATCGTCGCTCCGCAGCGACCTCCCCGCTTTCCGTCCCGGTGACACCGTGAACGTCCACGTACGGGTCATCGAGGGCAACCGCTCCCGTATCCAGCAGTTCAAGGGCGTCGTCATCCGCCGCCAGGGCTCCGGCGTCCGTGAGACCTTCACGGTCCGCAAGGTCTCCTTCTCCGTCGGCGTCGAGCGCACCTTCCCGGTGCACAGCCCGATCTTCGAGAAGATCGAGCTCGTGAGCCGCGGTGACGTCCGTCGCGCCAAGCTGTACTACCTCCGTGAGCTGCGCGGCAAGGCCGCGAAGATCAAGGAGAAGCGCGACAGGTAAGCCCGTGGCGTCCGGGCCCGCTCGGACGCGCACCCGGGTCCGCAGGGCCGCCGGATAAGATCTGGCCCCGATGGACACCGAAGCACGACAGACGGAGCGCGACCGCTCTTCCGCTTCCCACGACGGGACGGAAGAGGGGTCGCGCTCCGCGTGTTCCCCCCGTTCCCCCCGTTCCTCCCGGTGGCTGCCCGGGGTGTCCGGACTGTCCGGGCTCTCGTGGGGAAGGGTGGGGCTGCTCGGGCTCGCCTGCGGGGTCTTCGCACTGCTCCTCAGCAACTTCGTGGTGCAGCCGTTCCTGATCCCCAGCGGTTCGATGGAGCCCACGCTCCAGGTCGGGGACCGGGTGCTCGTCAACAAGGTGGCGTACCGTTTCGGTACCGCGCCGGAGCGCGGTGATGTGGTGGTCTTCGACGGCACCGGATCCTTCGTCCAGGAGCCGACGGGGGAGAACCCCGTCACCGGGCTGCTGCACGGGGCGGCCGCGGCCCTGGGTCTCGCCGAGCCCGCCGAGACCGACTTCGTCAAGCGCGTGGTCGGTGTGGGGGGTGACCGCGTGGTCTGCTGCGACAAGGGGGGCAGGGTCGAGGTGAACGGCCGGGCCGTGGACGAGCGGTATCTGTACGCCGGAGACGCGCCCTCCAGCGTCCCCTTCGACATCGTCGTACCCCGGGGCACCCTCTGGGTGATGGGCGACCACCGCAGCAATTCGCGCGACTCCCGCGACCATCTCGGCGACCCCGGCGGCGGCATGGTGCCCGTGGACAAGGTCATCGGACGGGCGGACTGGATCGGCTGGCCGCTGGGCCGCTGGGCCGCTCTGGAGCCGACAGAGGCCTTCCAGGGCGTACGGGGGCCGGGGGACGCCGAGCCCACTGGTGCCGGGGCGGACTCCGGTGACGCAGCGGCCCCGGGTGACGAGGCGGCCCCGGGTGGTATGGAGACCCCTGTCCCGGGCGGTGTCCATGGGTAAGCGGGGGCGCCGCCGCCGTCCCAGCCATGGGGCCGACACCCGGCTGCCGACCGGCTCCCGGCCCACCACCGGCCGGACGCTGCCGGGGCGCGCGGAGCGCCGTAAGCTCGCCCGCCGGGTGAAGCGGCGCCGTCGCAGGTCCGCGGCGAAGGAGATACCGCTGCTCATCACCGTGGCGGTGCTGATCGCGCTCGTCCTCAAGACGTTTCTGGTGCAGGCGTTCGTGATCCCCTCGGGATCGATGGAGCAGACGATCAGGATCAGCGACCGGGTGCTGGTGGACAAGCTCACGCCGTGGTTCGGCTCGAAGCCGGAGCGCGGCGATGTCGTGGTCTTCAAGGACCCCGGCAACTGGCTCCAGGACGAGAAGCCGGCGCCGGACGACTCGCCCATTGTGATCAAGCAGGTCAAGCAGGCGCTGACGTTCATCGGACTGCTGCCGTCCGCCGACGAGCAGGATCTGATCAAGCGCGTCGTCGCGACCGGCGGGGACACCGTCAAGTGCTGCGACCGGGACGGCAAGGTCACCGTCAACGGCACGCCGCTGACCGAGCCGTATCTGAACCCCGGGAACGCGCCCTCCACGATCCCCTTCGAGGTGCGGGTGCCGGCCGGACGCATCTTCGTGATGGGGGACCACAGGTCCAATTCGGCCGACTCCCGCTTCCACCTCCAGGAGGCGGACAAGGGGACCGTCTCGGAGGACGAGGTGGTGGGCCGCGCGGTCGTCATCGCCTGGCCGGTCGGTCACTGGCGGCGACTGGAGGAGCGGGAGACCTACGCTTCGGTCCCCGATCCGCGCGCCGCGCCGACGACGGCACTGGGGCCGTCCCATAGTCTGTCTTCCCAGGATCTGAACGGATTGATCCGGCTCCCGAGCCCTGCGGAACTCCCGCTCGTTATGGGAGTGGTGGGCCTGTCCCGTCTCCGGGGCAGGCGGTCGCACGGAGTAATCGCACGGAGTGAGGAGTGGATGTGGGGGATGTGGCGGTCGGCGCACGATCCGGACACGATGATCCCGAGGAGGGACACGAGCAGCTCGCCGAGTCGCCCGAGAACGTGACGGACAGGCGGACGGAACGCGGAAGCGGGTCCGGTGGGATCCATGACGGCGACAGGGACGGCGACAGCGACGGAGACGGATCGGACGCGAGGAAACCGCGCTCCTTCTGGAAGGAGCTGCCCCTCCTCATCGGGATCGCGCTCCTGCTGGCGCTTCTGATCAAGACTTTCCTGGTGCAGGCGTTCTCGATCCCCTCGGACTCGATGCAGGACACCCTGCAGCGGGGCGACCGGGTGCTGGTGGACAAGCTCACCCCCTGGTTCGGCTCCGAGCCGGAGCGCGGTGAGGTCGTCGTCTTCCATGACCCGGGCGGCTGGCTGGACGACACCCAGGCACCCGAGCCGAATGTGGCGCAGCGGTTCCTGAGCTTCATCGGGCTGATGCCGTCGTCCGAGGAGAAGGACCTGATCAAGCGGGTCATCGCGGTCGGCGGTGACACGGTGGAGTGCAAGAAGGGTGGAAAGGTCCAGGTCAACGGGGTTCCGTTGAACGAGACGGATTACATCTACCCGGGCAACACTCCCTGTGACGACAAGCCGTTCGGGCCGATCGACGTGCCCAAGGACAGCATCTGGGTGATGGGCGACCACCGGCAGAACTCGCTGGACTCCCGCTACCACCAGGAGCTGACCGGTAACGGCACGGTCTCCAACGACGAGGTCGTCGGGCGCGCGTTCGTGGTGGCCTGGCCGGTCAACCGCTGGTCGCTGCTTCCGGTGCCCGGCACGTTCGACCAGTCGGGGCTGAGCGCGGCGGCGTCGGTGGCCTCGGCCGCGGTTCCGGGGGCGCTGGGCCTGGCCGGAGCGGTGCCGTTCGTACTGTGGCGCCGAAGGAGGCTGACCCGGGGGCGTACCGCCGGGTAGGGTGCCGTCCCGGATCGTCGATCTCCGAGGATCATTCTCCGGAACGGTGAGTGATCGTTCTCCGGAACGGGGGGAGTGCTGGGATGAGCGGATCAGGACGAGCGGAACGTGCGAACGGCGGCCATGGCCGCCTCGGCAGTGTGCTGTCGGGGCTGGCCGTGGCCGTCGGCTGTGTGCTCTTCCTCGGCGGGTTCGTGTGGGGGGCCGTCGAGTACCTGCCGTACACCGTCCCGACCAACTCGATGGACCCGACCGTGAAGGCCGGTGACCGGGTGCTGGCGCAGCGGATATCCGGCGACGAGGTGCGCCGCGGCGACGTGGTGGTCTTCAAGGACGCGGACTGGGCCAATATGCCGATGGTGAAGCGGGTGGTCGCGGTCGGCGGCGACACGATCGCCTGCTGTGACGCGGACGGCCGGCTCACCGTCAACGGCACGGCGGTCGAGGAGCCGTACGTACAGGGAATGATCGGTGGGCGGGCGTCCACGACCGACTTCGACGCGACCGTGCCCGAGGGGAAGCTGTTTCTGCTCGGTGATGAACGCAGCGGTTCGCTGGACTCCCGGGTCCATCTGGAGGACGCGGGGCAGGGATCGGTGCCGCGCTCGGCGGTCGACGCGCGCGTCGACGCCGTGGCCTGGCCGCTGGGCGGGGTGATCGAACGGCCGGCGGGATTCGCCGCGCTGCCGGGCGGGGTGTCCGGGCCGGGGCCGGTGCGGCTGATCGTGGGGGCGGTGGTGGCCGGGGCGGCGCTGATCTTCGGCGGGGCGGCGTACGGGCCGGTCGCCCGGCGGTTCTCGAAGCCGCGGGCCGGTGGCCGGAGTGGTGAAGGGGTGTCCGCGGGTGTCCGCTGAATCTGCCGGGGCTGCTGGGGCCGCCGGGGCAGCGGGGGCAGCTGGGGCAACCGGGGCCGCACGGTCCGCCGGGGGCGCCGGGTCGCCGGGGCCGCCGGGGCAGGGTGGGACCGCCGGGCAGGGTGAGCGAGCGCTGCGGAAGGTGGCGCGGGTGGTGCTGCTGGATCCGGAGGACCGGATTCTGCTGTTGCACGGATACGAGCCCGGTGACCGGGACAACACCTGGTGGTTCACGCCCGGCGGGGGCCTGGAGGGCGACGAGACCCGGGAAGAGGCCGCGCTGCGCGAGCTGGCGGAGGAGACGGGGATCACAGAGGTGGAGCTGGGACCCGTGCTGTGGCGCCGGACCTGCTCCTTCCCGTTCGACGGGCGCCGCTGGGATCAGGATGAGTGGTACTTCCTGGCGCGTACGACGCAGACCGAGACGTCGCCCGAGGGGCTGACCGAGCTGGAGCTGCGAAGTGTCGCGGGGTTGAGGTGGTGGACCTCCGCCGAACTGTCGGCGGCGCGTGAGACGGTGTATCCGACCAGGCTCGCCGAGCTGCTGCGCACGCTGCTCGACGAGGGTCCCCCGGGTGCGCCGGTGGACCTCGCCCCCGAGAGCGTCTAGGGGCGCGAGTGCCGGAGCACAATGGGGGGACGTACGGCTGAAGGGGAACATGCCATGAGCGCCGAGGACCTCGAGAAGTACGAGACCGAGATGGAGCTGAAGCTCTACCGGGAGTACCGAGATGTCGTCGGTCTGTTCAAATACGTGATCGAGACCGAGCGTCGCTTTTATCTCACCAATGACTACGAGATGCAGGTGCACTCGGTGCAGGGTGAGGTCTTTTTCGAGGTCACGATGGCGGATGCGTGGGTCTGGGACATGTACAGGCCGGCCAGGTTCGTCAAGCAGGTGCGGGTGCTCACGTTCAAGGACGTGAATATCGAGGAGCTGAACAAGAGCGACCTCGAACTCCCCGGCGGCTGAAGGACGTGATCGTGCCGGGGGCGCCGGAGCGCGGGAGCGCCACGGACGAGTGAGCGGGTTTTCCACAACCACCGGGTTGTCCACCAAGATCCACTAGTTGCGGGCGGTCGCGTCAGAGTCGGTACCGGAGGTGGTGCCGGAATGAACGCGACGGGGGCACTGGGGCGGTACGGCGAGGATCTGGCGGCGCGGCGGCTGGCCGACGCGGGGATGACCGTGCTGGCGCGCAACTGGCGGTGCGGCAGGGTCGGCGAGATCGACATCGTGGCCCGCGACCAGGACAGCGGCGGCCGGGACGTACTGGTCGTCTGCGAGGTGAAGACCCGCAGGGCCGGCTGGTTCGAGCATCCGATGGCCGCGGTCACGCCGGTGAAGGCGGACCGGCTGAAACGGCTCGCGTACTGCTGGCTGGAGCGGTACGGCGGTCCGCCGCCCGGCGGGGTGCGGATCGATCTCATCGGGGTGCTGCTGCCCGGCCGGGGCGCGCCCGTGGTCGAGCACGCCCAGGGGGTGGCCTGATGGGGTTCGCGCGTGCGTGCTCGGTGGCGCTGCTGGGCGTCGAGGGTGTGGTGGTCGAGGTCCAGGCGGACCTGGAGCCGGGAGTGGCCGCCTTCACCCTGGTGGGGCTGCCCGACAAGAGCCTGGTGGAGAGCCGCGACCGGGTGCGGGCGGCCGTGGTGAACTCCGGGGGCGAGTGGCCGCAGAAGAAACTCACGGTGGGGCTGAGCCCCGCCTCCGTGCCGAAGGGTGGCAGCGGCTTCGACCTCGCCGTGGCCGCCGCGGTGCTCGGCGCGGCCGAACGGATCGATCCCAGGGCCATCGCCGATCTGGTCCTGATCGGGGAGCTCGGTCTGGACGGGCGGGTCAGGCCGGTGCGCGGGGTGCTGCCGGCCGTGCTCGCGGCGGCGGAGGCCGGCTACCGCCAGGTCGTCGTCCCCGAGCAGACAGCGGGCGAGGCCTCCCTGGTGCCGGGGGTGTCGGTCCTCGGGGTACGGACGCTGCGCCAGCTCATCGCCGTACTGACCGACGAGCCGGTGCCCGAGGAGCCGCCGGAGAGCGCGCCGGGACGTCCCGACGCGATGCTGGCGGGGCTGATGGTGCCCGGCGCCGGGGTGGGCACCGGTCTGGCCACGGGCGCCGGGGCGGGCGACGGACACCGGCCGGATCTCGCGGACGTGGCGGGTCAGGAGCCGGCCCGTACGGCGCTGGAGGTGGCCGCGGCCGGCGGGCACCATCTGCTGCTCCACGGGCCGCCGGGAGCGGGGAAGACGATGCTGGCGGAGCGGCTGCCGGGTGTTCTGCCGCCCCTGACCGGCCAGGAATCCCTGGAGGTCACGGCCGTGCACTCGGTGGCGGGCATGCTGCCGCCCGGCGAGCCGCTCGTCAGCGCCCCGCCCTACTGCGCACCGCATCACTCGGCGACCATGCAGTCCCTGGTCGGCGGCGGGAGCGGGCTTCCGCGGCCGGGCGCGGTGTCGCTGGCGCACCGAGGAGTGCTCTTCCTCGACGAGGCGCCGGAGTTCTCGGGCCGGGCGCTGGACGCTCTGCGGCAGCCGCTGGAGTCCGGCCATGTGGTGGTGGCACGCAGTGCCGGGGTGGTGCGGCTGCCCGCGCGGTTTCTGATGATCCTCGCGGCCAATCCCTGCCCGTGCGGGCGGCACACTCTGGTCGGGGCCGCGTGTGACTGCCCGCCCTCGGTGATCCGGCGCTACCAGGCCCGGCTGTCCGGGCCGCTGCTCGACCGGGTCGATCTGCGGGTCGGTGTCCAGCCCGTCCACCGCGCGGACCTGCTGGGGCAGGGCGGCAGGGGCGAGTCCACGGCGGCGGTGGCCGTGCGGGTACGGGAGGCCAGACAGCGGTCGGCGGCCCGGCTGGAGGGCACGCCGTGGACGGTGAACAGCGAGGTGCCCGGCCATGAGCTGCGTACGCGCTGGGCCGTCGCCCCCGGAGCGCTCGCGGCGGCGGAACGCGATCTGGAGCGTGGCCTGCTCACCGCGCGCGGTCTGGACCGGGTGCTGCGGGTGGCCTGGACAGTCGCGGACCTCGCCGGGCGAGCCCGGCCGGAATCACGCGATGTGGCCCTGGCGCTGGAGCTGCGTACCGGTGTGGCCAGGGGTGCGGCGGCAGGAGCGGCGTCATGATCGCCGTCGCCCCGGGGGAGCGGCTGGCGCGGGCCGCGCTCACGCGGATTCTGGAACCGGGAGACGAGTGCGGCGGACGGTGGCTGCGGAGGTACGGGGCGGCTCGGCTGCTGGAGCTGCTCACCTCACCGGACGCCGGACCTGAGCAGCTCACCGAGGCCGGTGAGCGGCGGCTCGGCGGCTATCGGATACGGGCGGCGACGGCCGATCCCGAGCGCGATCTGGCGGCGGTGAACACGCTCGGCGGCCGGTTCGTCTGCCCCGGCGACCGGGAGTGGCCCAGCCAGCTCGACGACCTGGAAGCGGCCGCGCCCATCGGGCTGTGGGTGCGCGGCGCGGCGGATCTGCGGCTCTGGTCACTGCGCTCCGTCGCGGTGGTCGGCGCCAGGGCGTGTACTCCGTACGGGGCACATATGGCGGCGAGTCTGGGCTCTGGTCTGGCGGAGCGCGGCTGGGTGGTGACCTCAGGCGGAGCGTTCGGGGTGGACGGCGCGGCGCACCGCGGCGCGCTGGCGGCCGACGGCGCCACCGTGGCCGTCCTCGCCTGCGGGGTCGACGTGGTCTATCCGCGCGGTCACACGGAGCTGATCGGACGCATCGCCGAACAGGGCCTGGTCATCGGTGAATTACCGCCGGGCGACCATCCCACCCGCAGCAGGTTCGTTCTCCGCAACCGCGTGATCGCCGCGCTCACCAGGGGGACTGTCGTGGTGGAAGCGGAGTACCGCAGCGGATCCCTGGTCACCGCGCGCGCGGCGCGGCGGCTCGGCCGCTTCACGATGGGCGTGCCGGGCCCCGCCACCAGCGGCCTCTCGGCGGGCGTGCACGAACTGCTGCGCGGTGAGGGAGTGCTGGTCACGGACGCCGCGGAAGTGATCGAGCTGGTGGGAGACATGGGCGAGCTGGCACCGCTCCGACGCGGTCCCGTACTGCCCAGGGATCTGCTCGATCCGGTCAGCGCACGGGTTCTGGAGGCGCTGCCCGCGCGAGGGGCCGCGCGTGGGCCGGAGATCGCGCGCGGCGCGGGCACGACCACGGACGAGGCGCTCGGCAGATTGTACGAACTGCACTCGTTGGGGTTCGTCGAACGGCATGGCGACGGCTGGCAGTTGGCCGCCGCGCGGCGAGGCGGTACTTGACCTGGGGCATTCGGGTGAAAAGGTGATGCGAATGACCCCTGTCTCTCGATCGGTGACACACCAGGGGCCGGCGCGAGCGGCGTCGGCCCCGGACCGACGGTGTGGCCGGCGGCGTCCGTCATGGCGGGTACGGGCGCCCGTTCCTCGCTCAGCGCGACGCGCCAGTCACGCTACGCTCACCTGCATTCCGGCCCCCGAGACAGATGTCCCCCCGCACTTCACAGCAGAACGGCTCAAGGCAACGCATGCCCCAGCACACCTCCGGGTCTGACCGCGCGGCGGCGCCCCCTGCCGCCCGGAGCGGCGTGCGGCCCCCCGCGCCCTCGTCGCTCGACGAGTTGTGGCGGTCGTACAAGGCCACGGGCGACGAGCGGCTGCGCGAGCAGTTGATCCTGCACTACTCGCCCCTGGTGAAGTATGTGGCGGGCCGGGTGAGCGTGGGGCTGCCGTCCAATGTCGAGCAGGCCGATTTCGTCTCCTCCGGGGTCTTCGGTCTGATCGACGCGATCGAGAAGTTCGACATCGAGCGGGCCATCAAGTTCGAGACCTACGCGATCACCCGTATCCGCGGCGCGATGATCGACGAACTCCGCGCCCTGGACTGGATCCCACGCTCCGTACGCCAGAAGGCCAGGGCCGTCGAGCGCGCCTACGCCACGCTGGAGGCCCAGCTGCGGCGCACGCCCTCGGAGCCCGAGGTCGCCGCCGAGATGGGGATCGCGCTGGAGGAACTGCACGCGGTTTTCAGCCAGTTGTCCCTGGCGAACGTCGTGGCGCTGGAGGAACTGCTGCATGTCGGCGGCGAGGGCGGTGACCGGCTCAGCCTCATGGACACCCTGGAGGACACCGCCGCCGACAACCCGGTGGAGGTCGCCGAGGACCGCGAGCTGAGACGGTTGCTCGCGCGGGCCATCAACACCCTCCCCGACCGGGAGAAAACCGTCGTCACGCTCTACTACTACGAGGGCCTCACGCTTGCCGAGATCGGCCATGTCCTCGGGGTGACCGAGAGCAGGGTCAGCCAGATCCACACAAAGTCCGTGCTGCAGCTGCGGGCGAAGCTGGCCGACGTCGGACGCTGACGCTGTGTGGGCGCCCGCTCATCCGTAGAGTGGAGGCGTGCCCAGGATTCGAGCGGCCTCCGTGGCCGAGCACCGGACCATGCAACGAGGCGCCCTGCTGGACGCCGCGCGTTCCCTCCTGTCCGAAGGCGGTACGGACGCGCTGACCTTCCCCGCACTCGCCGAGCGCACCGGCCTCGCCAGGTCCTCCGTCTACGAGTACTTCCGCTCGCGCGCCGCTGTCGTCGAGGAACTGTGCGCCGTCGACTTCCCGGTCTGGGCGGCCGAGGTCGAGGCCGCCATGGCCGGAGCGGAGACGCCCGAGGCCAAGATCGAGGCGTATGTGCGCCGTCAGCTCGCGCTGGTCGGGGACCGGCGCCACCGCGCGGTCGTCGCCATCTCCGCGAGTGAGCTGGACGCCGGGGCCCGCGAGAAGATCCGTGCCGCGCACGGCGGTCTGATCGCCATGATCGTGGAGGCGCTCGGCGAACTGGGCCATGAACAGCCCCGGCTCGCCGCGATGCTGCTCCAGGGCGTCGTGGACGCGGCGGTCAGACGTATCGAGCTCGGCGCGGCCGAGGCGCCCCCGGAGATCGCCGAGGCGGCCGTCTCCATGGCGCTGCGCGGCGTACGGGGCTGAGCGCCGGGCGCGGACGTAGGCGGCGCGTACACGGACGGCGCGTACGCCGGCGGATGCGCCGCCAGTGTCCACCGCACGCCCCACTGGATTCGTACCGCCCGGACTCGTACCGCCCGGACTTGTTCCGGTTCCGGTTCGGGGACGCCGAAGACCGGCAGGAGCCGCGACGGACCCCGGCGCAGCAGCTCGCGGGGCAGCAGGGACAGCGGGTTCAGATGGACTCCGCCCCGCAGCAGACCCCAGTGCAGACATCCCCGCGCGCAATGGGACGGAGCGCCCGTCATCGTGGCGACCCGCTGGCCCGCCGTCACCTCGTCTCCCTCGGCGACGAGAGGCGACACCGGCTGGTAGGTCGTCCGCAGCGGCGGATCGCCCGTACCGGACAGCGTGATCGAGAGCACCCCGCGCCCCGCCACCCGCCCTGCGAAGGAGACCCGGCCCGCTGCCGCCGCGCGTACCGGCTCCCCGGCCGCCGCGGCCAGGTCCACCCCACGATGACCGGGGCCGTACGCCGAGGCGGGCGGCTCCCAGCCCCGCAGCACCGCCGGACCCGGACGCGCACCCACGCCCACGGGCCAGGCCCGGCCCTCGCCGCCGCCGGGCGCCTTCGCGGCCACCGCCTCCGGCGCGGCCCACAGCCCGAGCGGTGCCGGAACGGCGGCGACGAGTACGCCGAGCGCGAGCAGTACGAGCCGTACGCGGCGCCGGACGAGGAGAGGGGAGAGAAGGGCGAGTGTGCCGACGTGGTCACGGAAAGTAGTCATGCCGTCCACGGTCCCGCATGAGGGCCCCAGCGCGCTGATCATGAACGGGATCTGTGGAGTACCGACGGGTTGTGGACAACGCCGTCACCCAGGGGTGCGAAGGTCCCGTACACTTCTCGTGGCGATCCGGGTCACCGGGTCGACTTCGCACGCCCCGCCATCGGCCCCTTCGCGCCGATGTCAGCGCTTCTCGGTCTCGGTCTTCCGTGGCACAGCGCATCGGGGCGTCAGGCGCGACTGCCGTCCGGCGGACGCGACAACCGAGTATCTCAAGGAGTGCGGCCATGGCCGTCGTCACGATGCGGGAGCTGCTGGAGAGCGGCGTCCACTTCGGTCACCAGACCCGTCGCTGGAACCCGAAGATGAAGCGCTTCATCTTCACCGAGCGCAACGGCATCTACATCATCGACCTGCTCCAGTCGCTGTCGTACATCGACCGCGCCTACGAGTTCGTCAAGGAGACCGTCGCCCACGGCGGCTCCATCATGTTCGTCGGTACGAAGAAGCAGGCCCAGGAGGCCATCGCCGAGCAGGCGACGCGCGTCGGCATGCCCTACGTCAACCAGCGCTGGCTGGGCGGCATGCTCACCAACTTCTCCACCGTCTACAAGCGCCTTCAGCGTCTGAAGGAGCTTGAGCAGATCGACTTCGAGGACGTGGCCGCCTCCGGCCTCACCAAGAAGGAGCTGCTGGTCCTCTCCCGCGAGAAGGCCAAGCTGGAGAAGACCCTCGGTGGTATCCGCGAGATGCAGAAGGTGCCCAGCGCCGTCTGGATCGTCGACACCAAGAAGGAGCACATCGCCGTCGGTGAGGCGCGCAAGCTCCACATCCCGGTCGTCGCGATCCTCGACACCAACTGCGACCCCGACGAGGTCGACTACAAGATCCCGGGCAACGACGACGCGATCCGCTCCGTCACCCTGCTCACCCGCGTGATCGCCGACGCCGTCGCCGAGGGCCTCATCGCCCGTTCCGGCGTCGCCACCGGTGACTCGAAGCCGGGCGAGAAGGCCGCCGGCGAGCCGCTCGCCGAGTGGGAGCGCGACCTGCTTGAGGGCGAGAAGAAGGACGACGCCGAGAAGCCGGCCGAGGCCGAGAAGCCGGCCGAGGCCGAGAAGCCGGCCGAGGCCGAGGCCAAGACCGAGGGCGACGTCCAGACCTCCGCCGAGACGGAGAAGGTCGCCGACGCGGAGCAGGCCGAGGCCCCCGCCGAGGCCCCCGCCGAGGCTCCGGCCGCGGACACCGAGCAGGCCTGACCTTCCCCAGGTTCGGTAGTTGACGGCGGGGGCCCACCGGCCCCCGCCGTTCACCCGTAGATCCTTCAGACCTTCGAGAGAGAATTACAGATCATGGCGAACTACACCGCCGCTGACGTCAAGAAGCTCCGTGAGCTCTCCGGCGCCGGCATGATGGACTGCAAGAAGGCGCTCGTCGAGGCCGACGGTGACGTCGACAAGGCCGTCGAGCTTCTCCGTGTCAAGGGTCAGAAGGGCGTCGCCAAGCGCGAGAGCCGTTCGGCCGAGAACGGCGCCGTCGTCTCCCTCATCTCCGAGGACAAGACGTCCGGCGTTCTGCTTGAGCTGAAGTGCGAGACGGACTTCGTCGCCAAGGGCGACAAGTTCCAGACCGTCGCCAACACGCTCGCCGCCCACGTCGCCGCGACCTCCCCGGCCGACCTCCAGGCGCTGCTCGCCTCCGAGATCGAGGCCGGCAAGACCGTCCAGGCGTATGTCGACGAGGCGAACGCCAACCTCGGCGAGAAGATCGTCCTGGACCGGTTCGCGCAGTTCACCGGCGGTTACGTGGCCGCCTACATGCACCGCACCATGCCCGACCTCCCGCCGCAGGTCGGCGTCCTTGTCCAGCTGGACAAGGAGAACGAGGACATCGCCAAGGACATCGCGCAGCACATCGCCGCGTTCGACCCGAAGTACCTCAGCCGCGACGAGGTCCCGGCCGAGACGGTCGAGAACGAGCGTCGCGTGGCCGAGGCCACCTCGCGCGAGGAGGGCAAGCCCGAGGCCGCCCTGCCGAAGATCATCGAGGGCCGGGTCAACGGCTTCTTCAAGGACGTCGTCGTCACGGAGCAGGCGTTCGCCAAGGACAACAAGAAGTCCGTCCAGAAGGTCCTGGACGAGGCCGGTGTCACCCTGACGCGCTTCGTGCGCATCCGGGTCGGCGTCTGAGTCTGTACGCGATCAACCCAAGACCCCGATAGGGTCTGACGCAGTCGTCCGGGTACCTGCCGGGCGGCCGCAGATCTGACGAGGAGGCCATTGCCGCACAGGGAACCGCAAGGACCCCGGCAATGGCCTTCTTCGTATGCGCACGAGGAGATCTCCATGGAACAGGCCGACACAAGCGACGACGGCAAGAAGAGCGACGACGGCAGGAATCACGGCCACGGCCGCTTCATGCTGAAGCTGTCCGGTGAGGCGTTCGCCGGACGGGGAGCGCTCGGCGTCGACCCCGATGTCGTCCACGCCATCGCCCGCGAGATCGCCGCCGTCGTCCGGGACGGCGCCCAGATCGCGGTCGTCATCGGCGGGGGCAACTTCTTCCGGGGTGCCGAACTCCAGCAGCGCGGCATGGACCGGGCGCGCTCCGACTACATGGGCATGCTCGGCACGGTCATGAACTGCCTCGCCCTCCAGGACTTCCTGGAGAAGGAGGGCATCGACTCCCGTGTCCAGACCGCCATCACCATGGGGCAGGTCGCGGAGCCGTACATCCCCCTCCGCGCCGTGCGCCACCTGGAGAAGGGCCGCGTCGTGATCTTCGGCGCCGGTATGGGCATGCCGTACTTCTCGACCGACACCACCGCCGCCCAGCGCGCGCTGGAGATCGACGCCGAGGCATTGTTGATGGGGAAGAACGGAGTCGACGGGGTGTACGACTCCGACCCCAAGACCAACCCCGCCGCGGTCAAGTTCGACGCCCTGGAGTACGGCGAGGTGATCGCCGGAGATCTGCGCGTCGCCGACATGACCGCCATCACGCTGTGCCAGGACAACAAGCTGCCGATCCTCGTCTTCGAATTGCTGAAGGAAGGCAATATCGCGCGTGCGGTCAAGGGTGAGAAGATCGGCACACTCGTGAGCGACCAGGGCACCCGGAGCTGATCCGGGGCCGCCCCGCACGGGATGGACAAAGCCCTGCCGGTCGGACACCGTGCAGGACAAGACGCGACGCAGGTTCCGCCGGCCGATTCGCACGCCGGGCCCACTCAAGACACGCAGGAGCAAGTGGTGATCGAAGAGACCCTCCTCGAGGCCGAGGAGAAGATGGAGAAGGCCGTCCTGGTCGCCAAAGACGACTTCGCCGCGATCCGCACAGGGCGGGCGCACCCGGCGATGTTCAACAAGATCGTGGCGGACTACTACGGTGCTCTGACCCCGATCAACCAGCTCGCCTCGTTCGCCGTGCCCGAGGCGCGGATGGCCGTGGTGACCCCGTTCGACAAGAGCGCGCTGCGCAATATCGAGCAGGCGATCCGCGACTCCGACCTCGGCGTCAATCCGAGCAACGACGGCAACATCATCCGGGTGGTGTTCCCCGAGCTGACGCAGGACAGGCGCAAGGAGTTCATCAAGGTCGCCAAGACCAAGGCCGAGGACTCGAAGATCTCGATCCGCGCGGTCCGCCGCAAGGCCAAGGAGACCATCGACAAGCTGATCAAAGACGGCGAGGTCGGCGAGGACGAGGGCCGCCGCGCCGAGAAGGAGCTCGACGACACCACCGCGAAGTATGTCGCGCAGGTGGACGAGCTGCTGAAGCACAAGGAAGCCGAGCTGCTCGAAGTCTGATGAACGACTCTTCCCGGGGAGCCTCGTCGACAGCCGGATACTGGGGACCGACCGACCCGGGGGCTGTCCCGGCGGGTCCCGCATACGATGAGCATCCCGCACAGCAGACTCGGCCCATGCCCATCGTGCCCGACGGACCCGCCGACAGCGGGAACCAGGATGACGACCGGGGGGCTGCTCGGCCGGGCGGCCCCCTGTTCCGTGACAAGACCCCGCAGGAGCCCATGGCAGCCCCGCCGCCACCCCCGCCGAAGAAGCGGGCCGGACGTGATCTGCGTGCGGCCATAGGGGTCGGTATCGGGCTCGGCGCGGTCGTCGCGGCCTCGCTCTTCATCGTGAAGGCCGTTTTCATCGGTGTCATAGCGGTCGCGGTGGTGATCGGGCTGTGGGAGCTGACCTCACGGCTCGACGAGAAGAAGGGCATCAAGGCACCGCTCGTCCCACTCGCCGTCGGCGGCGCCGCGATGGTCGTCGCCGGATACGCGCGGGGAGCGGAAGGTGCCTGGGTCGCGATGGCCCTCACCGCGCTCGCGGTGCTGATCTGGCGGATGACGGAACCGCCCGAGGGCTACCTCAGAGATGTCACGGCGGGCGTCTTCGCCGCGTTCTACGTGCCGTTCCTGGCCACCTTCGTCGCGATGATGCTCACCGCGCACGACGGTCCGTGGCGGGTGCTGATGTTCCTGCTGCTGACGGTCGTCAGCGACACGGGCGCGTACGCGGTCGGCTGGCGCTTCGGCACGCACAAGCTGGCGCCCCGTATCAGCCCCGGGAAGACCTGGGAGGGGCTGGCCGGAGCTGTCGGCTTCGCGATGGCGGCCGGTGCGCTCTCCATGGAGTTCCTGATCGACGACGGGGTCTGGTGGCAGGGACTGCTGCTGGGACTCGCGGTCGCGGCCAGTGCCACCCTCGGTGATCTCGGCGAGTCCATGATCAAGCGGGATCTCGGCATCAAGGACATGGGCACGCTGCTGCCGGGGCACGGCGGGATCATGGACCGGCTGGACTCCCTGCTGCCCACGGCGCCGGTGGTCTGGTTGCTGCTGGTGCTCTTCGTGGGCTCCGGGTAGTGCTCCCGTCCCCGGCAAGGTCGGCCCGTCGCGGCACTACCCGTACCGGTTACCCTGAAAGGGCTCGCCGCTCACGGGTGGCGGGCCCTTTTGAGCCCCGCGGCTGTGAAGCCGTTCCCGTGAGGTCTCCCGGCACCGGCACAGTCCTGCCGTACTCCCCGCCACAGCGGGGGTAGCCCGGCCTCGCCGCATCGAGGAGATTTGGTTTTTCATGGCCCCGCCGACACCCGGAGAACTCACTTTCGTCGCGCCTCGCGGAGCCAAGAAGCCCCCGCGGCATCTCGCCGACCTCACCCCCGCGGAGCGCCGCGACGCCGTCGCCGCGATCGGCGAGAAGCCGTTCCGCGCCAAGCAGCTGTCGCAGCACTACTTCGCGCGGTACGCGCACGACCCCGAGCAGTGGACCGACATCCCGGCCGCCGCCCGCCAGAAGCTCGCCACGGAGCTGCTGCCCGACCTGATGTCGGTGGTACGGCACATCTCGTGCGACGACGACACCACCCGTAAGACCCTGTGGCGGCTGCACGACGGCACGCTCGTCGAGTCGGTGCTGATGCGCTACCCGGACCGCGTCACCATGTGCATCTCCTCGCAGGCGGGCTGCGGGATGAACTGCCCGTTCTGCGCCACCGGCCAGGCCGGTCTCGACCGCAACCTCTCCACCGCCGAGATCGTGCACCAGATCGTCGACGGCATGCGCGCGCTGCGTGACGGCGAGGTCCCCGGCGGCCCCTCGCGGCTGTCCAACATCGTCTTCATGGGCATGGGCGAGCCGCTCGCCAACTACAACCGGGTGGTCGGGGCGATCCGCCGGCTCACCGACCCCGAGCCGGACGGGCTGGGCCTCTCGCAGCGCGGGATCACCGTCTCGACGGTCGGTCTGGTGCCCGCGATGCTGCGCTTCGCCGACGAGGGCTTCAAGTGCCGGCTCGCGGTCTCCCTGCACGCGCCCGACGACGAACTGCGCGACACTCTCGTGCCGGTCAACACGCGGTGGAAGGTGCGCGAAGTGCTGGACGCCGCCTGGGAGTACGCGGAGAAGTCGGGCCGCCGGGTCTCCATCGAGTACGCGCTGATCCGCGACATCAACGACCAGGCCTGGCGCGGCGACCGGCTGGGCCGGCTGCTCAAGGGCAAGCGGGTGCACGTCAATCTCATCCCGCTCAACCCGACGCCCGGCTCCAAGTGGACGGCGTCGCGCCCCGAGGACGAGAAGGCGTTCGTCGAGGCGATCGCGGCCCACGGGGTGCCGGTGACCGTACGGGACACCCGGGGCCAGGAGATCGACGGGGCGTGCGGACAGCTGGCGGCCTCGGAGCGGTAGGAACGCGGGAGGAGTCGGTACGGCGCCACGGGGTAATCTTGGCCTGAACGTATTGCATATTTTCCGACAGGGGAGCGCCACAGCGCTGAGAGTGCGGCACATGTCCGTGGGAGCGGGCAGCGGTCGCAGACCCTCTGAACCTTGCCCAGGTCATTCTGGGTAGGAAGTTCGGACACCACTCAAGCTGTAGCGCCCTGCCCGGAGTCCGGCCGGTACGGACCCCGGGCGGGGCCGCGTCTTCTCCTGGACATCCCAGGAGGAAAGTCAGTGAGCAGTACCCGTATTCGTACCCGTACGCGGACCAGCATCCGTACGCGGACCAGCACGAGAAGGGCGGCGGCCGGCGCGCTCGCCGCCGCGCTCGGCGTCTCGGCGCTCGCCGCCTGCGGCGGGTCCGGCGGCTCCACGTCGTCCGGCGACGGCGGCAGCGGCCCCGAGTCGAAGACCGTCACCCTCGTCAGCCACGACTCGTTCAACGCCTCGCCCGCCGTGCTGAAGGAGTTCACCAAGGAGACCGGTTACACGGTCAAGGTCCTGAAGAGCGGCGACGCCGGAGAGGCCCTCAACAAGGAGATCCTGACGAAGGGTTCGCCCCAGGGCGATGTCTTCTTCGGCGTGGACAACACCCTGCTCTCCCGCGCCCTCGACAACGGCCTGTTCACGCCGTACGAGGCGAAGGGCCTGGACCGCGTCGAGGACAGTACGCGGCTCGACAAGGACAAGAACCGGGTCACCCCGGTCGACACCGGCGACATCTGCGTCAACTACGACAAGAAGTACTTCGCGGACAAGAAGCTGGCGCCGCCGCGGACCTTCGACGATCTGATCAAGCCCCAGTACAAGAACCTCCTCGTCACCGAGAACGCCGCGACCTCCTCACCCGGCCTCGGCTTCCTCCTCGGCACGGTCGCGCGGTACGGCGACAAGGGCTGGCAGGACTACTGGAAGAAGCTGAAGGACAACGGGGTCCAGGTCGTGGACAGCTGGGAGCAGGCGTACAACGACAGCTTCTCCGGCTCCGCGGGCGGCAAGAAGGCCAAGGCCGACCGGCCGCTCGTCGTCTCGTACGCCTCCAGCCCGCCCGTCGAGGTGCTGTACGCGGAGCCCCGGCCCGAGGAGGCGCCGACCGGCGTCTCCACCGGGACCTGCTTCCGGCAGACCGAGTTCGCCGGTCTGCTGGGCGGCGCGAAGAACGAGGCCGGCGGGAAGGCGCTGCTGGACTTCCTGATCGGTGAGAAGTTCCAGGCGGACATGCCGCTGAACATGTTCGTCAACCCCGTGGTCAAGGATGTCGCGCTGCCGGAGCTGTTCACGAAGTTCGGCGCGACCGTCGACACGCCCAGGACCGTGGCGCCCGACACCATCGCCGCCCACCGTGAGCAGTGGATCCAGTCGTGGTCCTCACTCGTAGTGAAGTAACACCCAGGACGCCGGGGGGAGGGCGGCCGGGGCGCGGCCGGGCCCGGGGGCGCGGAAACGCCCTGCGGCTCGCCCTCATGGCCGTGCCCCTCGCCTTCTTCGCCGTCTTCTTCGCCTACCCGGTGGCCGCGATCGTGGGCCGGGGACTGAAGACGGACGGCGGCTGGCAGTTCGGCCGGATCGGGGACGTACTGACCCGCCCTGACATCCTCGGCGTCCTGTGGTTCACCACCTGGCAGGCGCTCGCCTCCACGGCGCTCACCCTGCTGATCGCGCTGCCGGGCGCGTATGTTTTCGCACGCTTCGACTTCCCCGGCAAACAGCTGCTGCGCGCGGTCGTCACCGTCCCGTTCGTGCTGCCGTCCGTCGTGGCCGGCACCGCCTTCCTGGCGCTGCTCGGGCGCGGCGGACTCCTCGACGACCTGTGGGGCGTACGGCTCGACACCTCGGTCTGGGCGATCCTCCTCGCGCATGTCTTCTTCAACTACGCGGTGGTCGTCAGGACGGTGGGCGGGCTGTGGGCGCAGCTCGATCCGCGCCAGGAGGAGGCGGGCCGGGTGCTCGGCGCGGGGCGGCTCGCGGCCTGGTGGCGCGTGACGCTGCCGGCCCTCGGTCCCGCCGTCGCGGCCGCCGCGCTGATGGTCTTCCTCTTCACCTTCACCTCCTTCGGGGTCGTACAGATCCTGGGCGGTCCCGGCTTCTCCACCCTGGAGGTGGAGATCTACCGGCAGACCGCGCAGCTCCTCGATCTGCCCACCGCCGCCGTGCTCACGCTGGTGCAGTTCGCGGCGGTCGGCGCGGTCCTGGCGGTGCACGCGTGGACCGTACGGCGGCGGGAGACCGCGCTGCGGCTGGTCGACCCCGCGCTGACCGCCCGCCGGCCGCGCGGCGCCGGACAGTGGGCGCTGCTCGGCGGGGTGCTCGGCACCGTACTGCTGCTGATCCTGGTGCCGTTGGGGGTGCTCGTCGAACGCTCCCTGAGCGGTCCCGGCGGGTACGGATTCGACTTCTACCGGGCCCTCGGATCGGTGGAGTCCAGCGGCGGCACCTTCCTCGTGCCGCCGCTGGAAGCGGTCTGGAACTCCCTGCGGTACGCGCTCGTCGCGACCGCCGTCGCGCTGGTGGTCGGAGGGCTGGCCGCCGCCGCGCTCACCCGGCGCGCGGGCCGTCTCGTGCGGGGCTTCGACGCGCTGCTGATGCTGCCGCTCGGCGTCTCGGCCGTGACCGTCGGCTTCGGTTTCCTGATCACGCTGGACAAGCCGCCGCTGGATCTGCGGGCCTCCTGGATCCTGGTGCCGCTCGCCCAGGCGCTGGTGGGGGTCCCCTTCGTCGTACGGACCATGCTGCCGGTGCTGCGGGCGGTGGACGGACGGCTGCGCGAGGCGGCGGCCGTGCTCGGAGCGTCACCGCTGCGCGCCTGGCGGGAGGTGGACCTGCCGCTGGTGCGGCGGGCTTCGCTGGTCGCCGCCGGGTTCGCGTTCGCCGTCTCGCTCGGCGAGTTCGGCGCGACGGTCTTCATCGCGCGCCCGGACCGGCCGACGCTGCCGGTGGCCGTCGCGCGGCTGCTGGGGCGGCCGGGTGAGCTGAACTACGGCCAGGCGATGGCCCTTTCCACGGTCCTGATGGTGGTGTGCGCGGTGTCGCTGCTGGCGCTGGAACGTATCCGTACCGACCGCTCGGGAGAGTTCTGATGGCCTTGCTGACCCTGTCGGATGTGACCGTACGGTTCGGCGCGCGCACCGCGCTCGACGCGGTGGATCTGGAGGTCGCCGAGCACGAGACCGTCTGTGTGCTCGGACCGAGCGGCAGCGGCAAATCCACGCTGCTGCGGGTGGTCGCCGGACTCCAGGAGCCGGCCGGCGGACGGGTGGCGCTCGACGGCTCCGACCAGTCGGGGGTACCGGTGCACCGGCGTGGGGTCGGCCTGATGTTCCAGGACCACCAGCTCTTCCCGCAGCGCGACGTGCGCGGCAATGTCGCCTTCGGGCTGCGGATGCGCGGCGCCACCCGGGACGAACAGGCCCGCCGCGTCGAGGAGTTGCTCGATCTCGTCGGACTGCCGGGGGCCGGCCGCCGGGCCGTCGCCGAGCTGTCGGGCGGCGAACAGCAGCGGGTCGCGCTGGCACGGGCGCTCGCGCCGAGGCCGCGGCTGCTGATGCTGGACGAACCGCTCGGCCAGCTCGACCGCGGCCTGCGCGAACGGCTCGTGGTCGAACTGCGCGGCCTGTTCGGACGGTTGGGCACGACCGTGCTCGCCGTCACCCACGACCAGGGCGAGGCCTTCGCGCTCGCCGACCGGGTGGTGGTGATGCGCGACGGCCGTATCGCCCAGACGGGCACCCCGCTGGAGGTCTGGCAGCGGCCCGCCTCCGCCTTCGTCGCCCGCTTCCTCGGCTTCGGCAATGTCGTGGACGCGACGGTGAGCGGCGCGGTCGCCGACACGGTCTGGGGGAAGGTGCCGGTCCCCGACGGATCGGCCCAGGGCGAGCGGACGGTGCTGGTACGGCCCGCCGGGGTACGTCTCGTGGCCCCGGGTGAAGGGCTGCGCTGCGTCGTCGGGGCGCGTACGTTCACCGGCGGCCGGGTCGCCGTACGGCTACGGCCCGGCGCGCCCACCGGCGCGCCGGACATCGAGGCCGAGTGCGGGCTGCGCGAGGCGCCGGAGGAGGGCGCGGAGGTGGGGGTCGTCTTCGCCGCCGAGGAAGTGGTGGTGCTGGCCGCTCAGGACCGGCCCGGAGTGCCGGCCGCTCAGAACCGGCCGGATACGCGGGCGGCGGATCAGGACCGGCCGGGAGTGCGGGCCGCTCAGAACCGGCCGGATACGCGGGCGGCGGACACGGCCGGGGCGTCCCCGTACCTCACGGGTCATGGCGCCGCGCGCCCGGCCGCACCGGACCGAGTTCGTACGCCAGGATCACCGCCTGCGCCCGGTCCCTGAGCCGCGCCTTCGCGAACAGCCGGCTGATGTGCGCCTTGACCGTGTGGTCCGCGATGGTGAGCCGGCCGGCGATCTCGGCGTTGGACGGACCGCGCGCGAGCGGCGCGTCGCCCCTGGCCACGACCCGTACGGCGTCCAGCGGTTCGGGAAACGTCGCGTCCTTCAGGAGGAAGCCGTCCGCTCCCGCCGCTCACCTCGTCGACGGCCCGCCGCTCACCCCGCCGCGAGCCGGGCGAGCGCCGCCGGTGCCTCGTCCACCGTGTCGACGAGCGCGATACGGGACTCCATCCGGCGTTCCCGCGCGAGCGCCGTCAGCAGCGGCCAGGCAGGCAGCCGCTCCGTCCAGTGGGCCCGGTCGACCAGGACCATCGGGGTCGGCTCACCGCGCGACTCGTAGTAGTTCGGCGTCGCGTTGTCGAAGATCTCCTGGACGGTGCCCGCCGCGCCCGGCAGGAAGACCACGCCCGCGTTGGAGCGCGCCAGCAGGCCGTCCTCGCGGGTGGCGTTGGCGAAGTACTTGGCGATGTGCGCGGCGAAGGCGTTGGGCGGCTCGTGGCCGTAGAACCAGGTGGGGATCCCGATCGAGGCCTCGCCCTTGGGCCAGCGCGCGCGTACGGCGAAGGCGGCCCGCGCCCAGTCGGATATGGAGGGCACGAACGACGGTGCCTCCGCGAGCATGCCGAGCGCCTCGTCCAGCATGTCGTCGGGGTGGGAGGCCGCGTACGCGCCGAGGTTCGCGGCCTCCATGGCGCCGGGCCCGCCGCCGGTCGCCACGGTCAGTCCGGTACGGGTGAGCGAGCGGCCGAGCCGTGCCGCGCCGGCGTACGCGTCGGTACCGCGCGCCATCGCGTGTCCGCCCATCACGCCCACCACCCTGGCGCCCACGAGGAGTTCGTCCAGGGCGTCGGAGATCGCGTCGTCGTGCACCGCGCGCAGCATGGACGCGAGGATGTCGCCGTCCGCCTTGGTCCGCTGGAACCACGCGTAGGCGCGCGCGTCGGGTGTGGCCTCGTAACCGCCTTCCGCCAGCCCCTCGAAGAGCTGGTCGGGCGAGTAGACGAACCCTCGGTAGGGATCGAACGGGAGATGGGGAACGGGCGGGAACACCATGGCGCCGTCGGACCGGACCTTGTCGGCGGCGCGGGGCTCCATGGGGCAGCCGAGGAAGACGGCGTCGGCGGTGTCGGTGCGGAGCAGTTCCGGCGTACGGGCCGTCAGATCGACGGACTGCAGCCGGTATCCGCCGAGCGTGCCCGCCCGCACGACCCGGTCGAACTCGTCGAGGGTCTCGATCTCGTGGTCCTCGTGGTCCTCGGTGTGCGCGGGGGACTGGGCGTCGTTCGGCATGGGGTCACGATAGGGCGTGGCCGACGGGGTGTTGCCGCCAGGGCCCCCGGCCCGACGGCCCCGGAACGCCGGAACCGGCCGTCCCCCGCACTCGGGCGGGGCACGGCCGGTTCCGGCGAGAGCGCCGGCTCAGTTGGTCAGCGGGACCGCCGCCAGGGCCGCCACCGCCCAGGTCAGCGGGGCGAACACCACGAGGATCGTGGTCGCGCGCACCGCCGCCGCCGTCCGCAGGAGCGTGGCGGGGGCACCGAGCCGGTACAGGGACTCGGTGGTGGAGACACGGGCCTGTTTGGCCTCCAGGACCGCCGTCAGAACCGTGGCCACCGTGCAGCCGATGACCAGGGCGGCGCCGAGGCCGGTCAGCGGGCCGAAGGGCCGTTCCTCACCGGGGCCGTACAGGGACGCCGCGGCGAACGCGCCCGAGACCACCGCGCACAGCACGCCCAGCGGGCGTCCGATGCGGCGCGCCTCGGCCATCAGCGTGCGGCCCGCGAGCAGCCGGATCGCGCCGGGCCGCATGGCCTGGAGCAGCAAGCCGCAGAGATGGGTGATCCCCGGCCCGGCCAGCGCCAGGCCGAGCGCCGTCAGCGCCCAGCCCGCCAGCACTCCGGCCGAACTGCCGTCGAAGTGGCCCGGCAGCGGCGGCGGGGTGCCGCCACCGCCCCGGCTCGCGTAGGTCTCGACCGCGAGCCCCGCCGCCGCGATCGCGACACCCCACGGCAGACCGGCCGGCGTCGGCCCCGGTTCGGGTACGCGCACGGGCGGCATCAGCCTGGGCTCGTCGATGGCGGTGTCCGGGGCCTTGGCCGCCTCCGCGGCCTCCGCCGCCTCGATGGCCTTGCCCGACGCCGTATGCGGATCCGCGTCCATGTCCGCGCCCGCGCCCGTGTCCGTGTCCGGATCCGTGGTCGCCACCATGGTGTTGACGGGCCGGACCGGCATCCTGGCGGGGGCGGGCGGGAGCCCGGCCGTGGTGCGCGTCCGCAGCGCCAGCCAGGTCGCCGCCGACGCCAGCACCGGCACCGCGGCCAGCAGCGTCAGTGCCGCGCCCAGCGGCAGCGGACGGCCCGCGGCGAGCAGTTTCGCGGCCTCGCCGTCGAACGGCATCCCCGTCAGATCACCGCGCAGATGAAGGAAGAACAGCAGCGCCACCGCGCTGCCCAGCGTGCAGGACACGGCGGTCGACGCGGCGGCCAGCGCCGCGAGCCGCGCCGGGCCGAGGCCCACCGCCGACAGCCCGGAGCGGGGCAGGGTGCTCTGATCGGTACGGGCCGTGGCGACCGCGAACTGCACCGTCGCGGCCAGCGGGATCAGACACCAGAGCAGTCGCGCCTGGGACCCGGCCGGATGGTCCAGCGCCCAGCCCAGGGTGCACAGAAGAAGGAAACCGACCCCGGCGGAGGCGGCGGCGACCAGCAGCCGGCGCAGCAGGACCAGGGGGTGGGCGCCGCGGCCTAGACGGAGAGCGAGCACGCGGCCCGGCCTTCCGCCTCGGACGGCCGGAGGGAGTTGACCCGGCGTCCGTCCACCAGTGAGACCGTACGGTCGGCGAGCGCCGTGAGCTCCTCGTCCAGAGTGGCCAGGACGACGGTGATCCGGTGCGAGCGGGCCGCGGTGGTCAGCGTGCGCAGCACCTGCGCGCCGTCCGTGAGGTGCAGCGCCGCCGCCGGCTCGTCGGCGAAGAGCACCGAGGGCGTGGTGACCAGCGCGCGGGCGACGGCGACGCGTTGCCGCTGTGCCTGGTACAGCGCGTACGGACGTTTACGGGCGCAGCCGCCGATGTCGAGGCGCTCCAGCCACTCCATGGCCGCCGCCTTGGCGGCGCGATGGGACGAGCCGCGCATCAGCAGCGGCAGGGCCGCGTTCTCCCAGGCGTTGAGTTCGGGGACGAGGGACGGCTCGGGGCCGATCCAGCTGAAGCGGTCGCGGCGCAGCTGTTCGCGGAGCGCCGCGCTCATGGTGTGGACCGGCGAGCTGTTGAACCAGACCTCGCCCTCCTGCGGCACCAGCTGACCCGACAGACACCGCAGCAGAGTCGTCTTGCCGCTGCCGCGCGGGCCGTTGACGGCGAGGATCTCACCCTCGCGCACCCCGAGCGAGACGCTGTCGAGTGCGGGGGAGCCGTTGTGGGAGTAGTTCAGAGAACGCGCCCAGAGCACGTCGTTGTCCGGTGGGGCCACCATTGGCGTACACCTCGGTTCGGATTTACCTCCCCCGTCCGGGGGAACGAAGGCGGCGACGATCGGTCACTGGGCACGGTAAGGATTCGGAGCCGGGAGTACGGACAGCACACGGCCCGGGTGCCGCCCTTCTCACTCGAAAGGCGGCACCCGGGCCGTCATGCGGGGGTGGGTTCCGTACGGTCGGTACGGAACCGGCCGGAGGTGTCCCGGGAAACGGGAGGGACACCGTCGGCGTCAGAGCTTGGTCCACGCCTCCGTCAGCACCGACCGCAGGATTCCCTCGATCTCGTTGAACGTCGACTGGTCGGAGATCAGCGGCGGCGCCAGCTGCACGACCGGGTCGCCGCGGTCGTCGGCACGGCAGTACAGGCCGTTCTCGTACAGCCCCTTGGAGAGGAAGCCGTACAGGACGCGCTCGGTCTCCTCGTCCGTGAACGTCTCCTTCGTGGCCTTGTCCTTCACCAGCTCGATGCCGTAGAAGAAGCCGTTGCCGCGCACGTCGCCGACGATCGGCAGGTCGTGCAGCTTGTTCAGCGTGTCGAAGAAGGCGGACTCGTTGTCCAGGACGTGCTGGTTGAGGCCCTCGCGCTCGAAGATGTCGAGGTTGGCGAGGCCGACCGCCGCCGAGACCGGGTGGCCGCCGAAGGTGTAGCCGTGCAGGAAAGTGTTGTCACCCTGGTAGAACGGCTCGGCGAGCCGGTCGGAGACGATGCACGCGCCGATCGGGGAGTAGCCCGAGGTCATGCCCTTGGCGCAGGTGATCATGTCCGGTACGTAGTCGAACTTGTCGCACGCGAACATCGTGCCGAGCCGGCCGAAGGCGCAGATGACCTCGTCGGAGACGAGCAGGACGTCGTACTGGTCGCAGATCTCGCGGACCCGCTGGAAGTATCCGGGCGGGGGCGGGAAACAGCCGCCCGCGTTCTGCACCGGCTCCAGGAAGACCGCCGCGACCGTGTCCGGACCCTCGAAGAGGATCTGCTGCTCGATCTGGTCGGCGGCCCAGCGGCCGAAGGCCTCGGGGTCGTCGCCGTGGAGCGGCGCGCGGTAGATGTTGGTGTTCGGCACCTTGTGCGCGCCCGGGACCAGCGGCTCGAACGGCGCCTTCAGGGCCGGCAGACCGGTGATGGACAGGGCTCCCTGCGGCGTGCCGTGATAGGCGACGGCGCGTGAGATGACCTTGTACTTGGTCGGCTTGCCGGTCAGCTTGAAGTACTGCTTGGCGAGCTTCCAGGCGGTCTCGACCGCCTCGCCGCCGCCCGTGGTGAAGAAGACCTTGTTGAGGTCGCCCGGCGCGTAGTGGGCGAGCCGCTCGGCCAGCTCGACGGCCTTGGGGTGCGCGTACGACCACACCGGGAAGAAGGCCAGCTCCTGCGCCTGCTTGTAGGCGGTCTCGGCCAGCTCGTGGCGGCCGTGCCCGGCGTTCACCACGAAGAGCCCCGAGAGACCGTCCAGGTAGCGCTTGCCCTGATCGTCGTAGATGTAGGTGCCCTCACCACGCACGATGGTGGGCACGGGTGCGTTCTCGTACGACGACATGCGGGTGAAGTGCATCCACAGGTGGTCGTACGCGGTTTTGGAGAGGTCCTTGCTCACGGCTATCGGGTTCCCCACATGTAGGTCTGCTTCTTCAGCTTGAGGTAGACGAAGCTCTCGGTGGAGCGCACGCCGGGGAGCGCGCGGATCCGCTTGTTGATGACGCCCAGCAGGTGGTCGTCGTCCTCGCAGACGATCTCCACCATCAGGTCGAACGAGCCCGCGGTCATCACCACGTACTCGCACTCGTCCATGGCCGACAGCGCGTCCGCGACGGGATCGAGATCGCCCTCGACATTGATGCCGACCATCGCCTGGCGCCGGAAGCCCACGGTGAGCGGGTCGGTGACGGCGACGATCTGCATCACGCCCTGGTCGAGCAGCTTCTGGACGCGCTGGCGCACGGCCGCCTCGGAGAGGCCGACGGCCTTGCCGATCGCGGCGTACGGACGCCGCCCGTCCTCCTGGAGCTGTTCGATGATCGCGAGGGACACGGCATCGATGGACGGCGACGATCCGTTCCCGGTCCTGGAGTCTGTCCTGGAGTCTGCGCTGCGACTGGCCACGCGCTTCACTGTGCACTGCGACTCGTCTGTCCCGCAACCCTGTATCGATGAAATTCGTTGTTGAGGCGATCGAATCTCACCGAATCCGAAGTTGTGGGGGGTCCGGCCTGTCGAAAGCGTCGACCGACCGATTAGGGTGGGTGTCTCACCCATCGGACATTCCGATACGTAACTTCCGACAGGAGGGGTGGCAGTGACCACCGAGCTGCGCCGGCTGCGTAACTACATCAACGGAGAGTTCCGGGACGCCGCGGACGGGCGGACCATCGACGTGGTCAACCCGGCCACGGGCGAGGTGTACGCCACCTCCCCGCTCTCGGGGCAGGCCGACGTCGACGCCGCCATGGAGGCAGCCGCGGCCGCCTTCCCGGCCTGGCGCGACACCACCCCGGCAGAACGCCAGAAGGTACTGCTCAGGATCGCGGACGCCTTCGAGGAGCGGGCGGAGGATCTGATCGCCGCCGAGTCCGAGAACACGGGCAAGCCGCTGGAGCTGACCCGTACCGAAGAGATCCCGCCGATGGTGGACCAGATCCGCTTCTTCGCGGGCGCCGCCCGGATGCTCGAAGGCCGCTCGGCCGGGGAGTACATGGAGGGGCTCACCTCCATCGTCCGCCGCGAGCCGGTCGGCGTCTGCGCGCAGGTCGCGCCGTGGAACTACCCGATGATGATGGCCGTGTGGAAGTTCGCGCCGGCCCTCGCCGCGGGCAACACCGTGGTGCTCAAGCCGTCGGACACCACCCCGGCCTCGACCACGCTGATGGCCGAGATCATCGGCGCGATCGTCCCCAAGGGCGTCTTCAACGTCATCTGCGGCGACCGCGACAGCGGCCGGGCGATGGTCGAGCACCCGATCCCGGCGATGGCCTCGATCACCGGTTCCGTACGGGCCGGCATCCAGGTCGCCGAGTCGGCGGCCAAGGACGTCAAGCGCGTCCACCTGGAGCTGGGCGGCAAGGCGCCGGTCGTCGTCTTCGAGGACGTCGACATCGCCAAGGCCGTCGAGGACATCGCGGTGGCGGGCTACTTCAACGCGGGCCAGGACTGTACGGCCGCCACCCGCGTCCTCGTCCACGAGTCGATCCACGACGAGTTCGTGACGGCGCTCGCGAAGGCCGCGGCCGACACGAAGACCGGCGCGGCGGACGACGAGGACGTGCTGTACGGCCCGCTCAACAACGCCAACCAGCTGAAGCAGGTCTCCGGCTTCATCGAGCGGCTGCCGGCCCACGCCAAGGTCGAGGCGGGCGGCCACCAGGTCGGCGACAAAGGCTACTTCTACGCCCCGACCGTCGTCTCCGGCCTCAAGCAGGACGACGAGATCATCCAGAACGAGGTCTTCGGCCCGGTCATCACCGTCCAGTCCTTCACGGACGAGGCGCAGGCGCTGGAGTACGCCAACGGCGTCGAGTTCGCGCTCGCCTCCTCGGTGTGGACCAAGGACCACGGCCGCGCGATGCGGATGTCGAAGTCCCTGGACTTCGGCTGTGTGTGGATCAACACCCACATTCCGCTGGTCGCGGAGATGCCGCACGGCGGCTTCAAGAAGTCCGGCTACGGCAAGGACCTCTCGGCGTACGGCTTCGACGACTACACGCGTATCAAGCACGTGATGACCTCGCTCGACGGCTGACCGGGCCGCCGGGGCGGGTTCCCGGCCGGGCGGAATTCCCGCCGGAAGGGCGGGCGGTGGACTTCTTGTCCACCGCCCGCCCTTTTCGTTCGCGCGCGGCGGAAAACCCTCACCCGAATGGCTCCCCCGCCTGTGTGACAGGCCCTCAGCTGTGCGCCGCACTCGCCGGGCGCATTCCGCCGGACGGTCCTACAGTCGCTTCTATCAAGGCCCGCTCGGGCCGTCCGATGGATGCGCGAAGGCTGTCCGAAGCAGGTCTGAAGCAGGAGGAGCGATGGCGACCACCAGTACGACCACCAGTACAAAGCGCCGGGGCTACCACGAAGGACTCAATGGCGAGCTGCTCGCGGAATTCCTGGGAACGTTCGTACTGATTCTGCTGGGCTGCGGATCGGTCGCCGTGGCCGTCGCCGGACTTCCTGGTTCGGGCCGCCAGACGGTCGCCTTCGGCGCCGCGAACTGGCTGATCATCTCGTGGGGCTGGGGTCTGGGCGTGGTCTTCGGGGTGTACGTCTCCGGAGGTATCAGCGGAGGGCATATCAACCCGGCCGTCACGCTCGCCTTCGCCGCGCGCCGCGGATTCCCCTGGAAAAAGGTCCTTCCGTACTGGGGCGCACAACTCCTGGGCGCCTTTCTCGCCGCCGCCCTGGTATTCGGCGCGTACAGCTGGGCCATCAACGATTTCAATGACAAGGCCGGAGTCGCCAGGGACGAGTCTCTCTCCACCTTCTCGATTTTCGCCACCTTCCCGGCCGAATACTTCGGCAATTCCTGGTGGGGTCCCCTGCTGGACCAGCTCATCGGGACCGCGATTCTCCTGATCCTGGTCTGCGCGCTCATCGACACGCGCAACAGCGGGCCCTTGTCCAATCTCGCACCGTTCCTGATCGGTCTGGTCGTCTTCGCGATCGGTCTGAGCATCGGGACGAACGCCGGATACGCGATCAACCCCGCACGCGACTTCGGTCCGCGGCTGTGGACGTACATCGTGGGCTGGGGGGACATCGCGCTGCCGGGCAGCTTCCAGTGGTTCAGCGGCTACTTCTGGATCCCGATCGTCGGACCGCTGGTCGGGGGGCTCATCGGGGTCTTCGTCTACGACCTGTTCATCGGGAAGGTGCTGACGGCCCGCGCCAAGGAGGTGCCGCCGGAGACGCTCAGGGCCGAGGACCCGGGTCCGTCGCGGGAGGACCCGGGCGCCGACCTGTGAGGCCATCGGTCTGAGAGGCGGCGGGCCGGCGCGGGCGCGGCTCCGCGCGGGCGCGGCTCTCCCCGTGCGCGGAGGGCCTACGCGGGCGGGGCCTGCTCCTCGGACGGCGCGCCGAACGTGGCGACCATCAGCTTCAGCGCGGTCGGATTCATGTCCCTGCCCTTCGCGTCCGTCGCGTTGACGCTGTACACCAGGGTCCGGGAGAGATCCCGGGTGGCGGCGACCGCCGTGTTGTAGCCCCATCGTCCGCCCGTCTTGCCCCACACCTGACGGCCCCCGAGCGTCGCCACCGACAGACCGGCGCTGTACGCGGCGGGGTCGCCGGACTCATGGTCGCGCACGGACGGGTCCGGCAGGGTGAACATCTCCGCCAGCTGCGGCTCCGGCACCACCCGGCCCCGGAACAGGGCCTGGAGGAACCGTTCGAGATCGGCGGTGGTGGAGATGACGTCGCCCGCCGCCCAGGCGTCCGTGGCCCCCCACGCCGTCACATCGCGCAGTTCGGAGCCCTCGTCGGAGCCGTCGCCGGGCCGGGAGAAGGACTGATAGCCGTGGTTGTGCGGCCCCTTGATACGCGGATCGTCGCCGGGGAAGTACGTGTCGCGCAGCCCGAGCGGTGCCAGCACACGGCGGTGGACCTCGGCGGCGTACCGGCCGCCCGTGACCCGCTCGATCAGCAGCCCCAGCACGGTGTAGTTGATGTTGAGGTAGTGCTGCGCCTCCCCGGGCGCGAACTCCCGCTCCCGCGCGGTCGCCGACGCGACCATGTCCCGCGGGTCGTGGCGGTCGAAGCGGTGGGCGTACGACTCCTCGACGGTGCTCCAGGGCAGCTCGGCCGCCGGGATTCCGCTGGTGTGGTCGAGCAACTGCCTTACGGTCACCGCGCCGTACGCCGCCGGGATCAGCGCCGGCAGATAGGACCTGGCCGGGCGGTCGAGGTCCACCTTCCGCTCGGCGGCGAGCTGGAGCACCACGGCGGCGGTGAACACCT
The DNA here is from genome assembly GCF_055639435.1 of Streptomyces sp. NPDC039430. Classification (NCBI taxonomy): domain Bacteria; kingdom Bacillati; phylum Actinomycetota; class Actinomycetes; order Kitasatosporales; family Streptomycetaceae; genus Streptomyces; species Streptomyces sp. NPDC039430. The sequence continues at coordinate 95,595 of NZ_JBVKAK010000012.1, forward strand.
TGGTCACCGAACCGGCCCGGAAGCGGCCGTCCTCGTCGGCGGGCCGGCCGCCGCGCAGATCGTGGACGCCCGCGCCGCCGCGCCAACTGCCGTCATCGCCGCCGACCCTGACCAGCGCGGCGGTCGCGTCGGCGCGGGGCAGACCGGCGAGCGCGGACCGCAGCGCCTCGGCGTCGGGGGCGGTTCCGTACGTGTCGCTGTGCGGAGCCGCCGTGGCGAGGGCGGCCGGGGCCGCGGGTCCCGCCGCGAGCCCCAGAACGAGGGCGGCGGCCAGGGCGGCGGTGCGTGTGCGGGCAGGCATCTCTGGGTCTCCAGGCGCGAGGCGGGTGGTGCCGACCCGTCCCATCCTGCTGAGCGCGGCGGTCCGGCGGATCGCCTGAGCGAGCGGTCCTCGCGGTCTCAATCCCTCGCCGGTACGGGGGAGCCGGGCACGCCGTCTCCTCCGTGGGGAGGATGCCCGGCGGTGACCAGACCGGTCTCGTACGCGCAGATGACCGCCTGGACGCGATCGCGCAGACCGAGCTTCGCCAGTACGTGTCCCACATGCGTCTTGACGGTGTGTTCGCTGACGGTGAGCGCCGCCGCGATCTCCGCGTTGGACAGACCGCGGGCCAGCTGCAGCAGCGTCTCGCGCTCCCTGGCGGTGAGGACACCGAGCCGCGCGGCACCCGCCGCCGCGGGCCTCGGCGGCTGCCGGGTGTACTCCTCGATGAGCCGGCGGGCCACCGACGGGGCGAGCAGGGAGTCCCCGGCCGCCACCACCCGTACCGCGTGCACCAGATCGTCGCGCCTGACGTCCTTGAGCAGGAACCCGCTCGCCCCCGCGTGCAGGGCCTCGTACACATACTCGTCGGAGTCGAAGGTGGTGAGCATGACCGCGCGGCAGCCGGTCGCGTCCGTGATGGCGCGGCACGCCTCGATCCCGTCCATCACGGGCATCCGGATGTCGAGAAGCGCCACCTCGGGGCGGTGGCGGCGCACCTCCTCGACCGCACGCGCGCCGTCGCCCGCCTCGGCGACCACCTCGATGCCGGGCTGCGCGTCCAGGATCATCGAGAACCCGCTGCGCACCAGCTCCTGGTCGTCGGCCACCACCACACGGATCGTCAACTCCCCACCTCCGCACGGGAGTGTACGAACGGAAGCCGTACGGCGAGCCGGAAGCCCACTCCTCCGGGGCCCGGTCCGGTCCTGGCCGTTCCGCCGTGGAGTGCGGCGCGTTCCCGGATGCCGGCCAGCCCATGACCGGGGACGGCGCCGGGGGCAGAGCCGGTGGGGCCGCGGCCGTCGTCGGTGACCGTGATCTCCAGGGCGTCGGGCCCGTACTCCAGCCGTACGCGGACGGAGCGCGCGGCGGCATGCCTGACCACATTCGTCAGCGCCTCCTGGACGACGCGGTAGACGGTCGCCTCCGTGTCGAGCGACAGCGGGCGGGGCAGGCCCTCCGTCACGCAGTCGATGGCGAGGCCGCCCGCGGCGACCCGTTCGACGAGCCCGGGGAGCCCGGCCAGGGAGGGCTGGGGCCGGCGCGGCGACCGCGCGGCGGCTCCGGCGTCCTCGGGGATCGTATGGTCCTCGCCGCTCTCCGTGTTCGCGCCGTGCTCCGCGGTCTCGCGGAGCACGCCCAGCATCCTGCGCAGCTGGACCATCGCGTCCCGGCCGGTCTCCGAGATGGCCTCGAAGGCCGCCTCGGCACGCTCGGGCGCGGTGCGTACGGCGACCGGGCCCGCCTCCGCCTGCACCACCATGACGCTGACCGCGTGCGACAGGATGTCGTGCATCTCCCGCGCGATCCGGGCCCGTTCACGCGCTGTCGCCTGCTCGGCCTCGATACGGTTCGCCCGCTCCAGCTGAGCCGCCCGGTCCTCGACCGCCGCCGTATAGGCCCGACGGGTGTGGGTCAGCCGGCCGAACGCGTACGCCGCGCCGAACACGAAGAGCGAGAACAGCAGCTCCCTCGCCTCCCCGGAGTTCAACGCGACCCCCGGCGGGACCAGCGCGAAGGTCACTACGGCAGCGGGGACTCGGCGGCGGGCGGGAGACAGCGCGGCGACGGTGTAGAGCGCCATCAGACTGGTATACGGCAGCGGCTGGCCGGGACCGTCGAGCGTGAACCTGTAGACGACCTGGGCCGCCAGCACGGCCAGCAGTACGGTCACGGGCGCCCTGCGCCGCCAGACCAGCGGCAGCACGGCCAGCGTGGTCAGACCGTACGACGGCCAGTCGGCGGGCGGCAGTTCCGGCCCGCGCGGCACGACGAACGGAATGGTCACCGCGGCCTGGATGAGCAGAGCCACCCCGAGGTCGACGGCCCACGCACCTGCGCCGGACGCCGCTCCGCCGCCCGCGCCCGCCCCTTCGCTCCCCCCTGTTCGCAGCACGTCAGGGCTTACGGGCCACCACGCCGAACTGGGCCACGTCCGCCGCGCCGTCGTCCCGGCGGGGGTCGGGACGCCAGCGCGCGCAGGAGACGATGCCGGGATCGAGCAGCTCCAGACCGGCCACGAAGGACTCGATGTCCGTCCGGCCGCGGGCGGTGATCGGCGGAGTCGCGTTCTCGTTCCAGAACCGCATGGCCTCGGCGTTGCCCTCGCCGCCCAGCTCCAGCGTGGGGTGGGTCAGTACCAGATAGCTGCCGGAGGGTACGGCGGCCAGCAGCTTCCGTACGATCGACCGCGCCTCGTCCGTGTCGAGGACGAAGTTCAGGATGCCGAGCAGTATGACCGCGACCGGCCGCCGCAGGTCGAGCGTCGGCTCGACGCCGGCCAGGATCGCGTCCGGGTCATGGGCGTCCGCGTCGAGGTACTCGGTGACGCCCGCCGCCGAACCTGTCAGCAGCGCGCGGGCGTGCGCCAGCACGATCGGGTCGTTGTCGACGTAGACGATCCGGGACTCGGGCGCGATCCGCTGCGCCACCTCGTGGGTGTTGTCGACGGTGGGCAGGCCCGTGCCGATGTCCAGGAACTGCCGTACGCCCAGGTCCTCGGTGAGATGCCGGACCGCCCGGCCGAGGAACGCCCGGTCCGCGCGCGCCACTTCCCCGATGCTCGGGTACATGCCGGTGATCCGGTCGCCGACCGCGCGGTCCACCAGATAATTGTCCTTTCCGCCCAACCAGTAGTTCCAGACCCGTGCGTTGTGGGCGATGTCGGAGCGGATGCGCCCCGTCGCGCGTGGCTTGTCGTGGTCGTCGGACACATCCGCTCCTCTGCTCCTGTCACGCCCGCCGTGATCACGGGAAGGACCGTCGGTCACGGCGGGCGGCTCGTCATGCCCGACCGTATGCCCGGGGGCTCAGGAACGACGAGTGTCCAGCAGCGCGGCCAGGACACCGATCCGGTTGGTGGTGACGGAGTCGACGCCGTGCGCGATCAGCCGGCGCATGCTGCGCCGGGTGTCCACGGTCCAGGCGGAGACCAGCAGGCCGGCCCGGTGGTCGCGGTCGGCCAGCTCCCGGCTGACCAGTCCGAACCGGTAGTTGAGCCAGCGTGGCCGCACCGCCGCGAGCAGGGCCGGACGCGGAGGCGCGAGCGTCGTCCACGTCATGGCGATCTCGGCGCGCGCGTCGGCGGCGCGGACGGCGAGCATCGCGCTCGGGCCCGCGCAGTAGTACACGCGCTCGGCGGCGCCGCAGTCACGCACCGTGCCGATGATCGTACGTACCGACTCCTCGGTCGCGCCGGGAAGATCCACCATGAAACGCGTCCCGTCCGTGACCGCGTCGCCTGCGTTGCCCGCGTCGCCAGCGTTTCCGCTGCCCGCGCTTCCGCCGGGCGCCCCGTCCGGGTCCGCCGCCGTGAGCGCCTCGCGCAGCGTCGGGACGCCGCCGTCCGTCAGCGCGCGCAGCTCCTCGTACGTCAGCTCCGCCAGCCGCCGGTCATGGCCCCAGAGCCGCTTCAGCGTGGAGTCGTGCAGCAGCACGGGCACGCCGTCACGGGTGAGCCTGACATCGATCTCGACCGCGTCCGCGCCCCGCAGCCGCGCGGAGCGCACGGACGGGAGGGTGTTCTCCCGTACGCGGTAGGGGTCACCGCGGTGGCCGACGGCGACGACGGTCCGCGCGGCGGTGTCCCGGTCCGTCCGGTCGCCGGCCATCGTCAGCGCGCGAGCCACTGGGCGGTGTACGCGTCGATCTCGGCGGTGAGCCGCTTCTTGCCGTCCGTGTCGAGGAACGAGGCCTCGACACCGTTCTTCGCGAGATCCGCGAGACCGCGCTCGTCCAGGCCCAGCAGCCGGGCGGCCACCCCGAACTCCTGGTTGAGGTCCGTGCCGAACATCGGCGGGTCGTCGCTGTTGACCGTCACCAGCACCCCGGCCGCGACCATCTCCTTGATCGGGTGCTCGTCGAGATCGAGGACGGCGCGGGTGGCGATGTTGGAGGTCGGGCACACCTCCAGCGGGACGCGGTGCTCGGCGAGGTACGCGAGCAGCTCCGGGTCCTGGACGGCGCTCGTGCCATGGCCGATGCGCTCCGCGCCCAGGTCGCGCAGGGCGTCCCAGATCGTCCCCGGACCCGTTGTCTCACCGGCGTGCGGCACGGAGTGCAGGCCCGCGGCGATCGCGCGGTCGAAGTACGGCTTGAACTGCGGCCGGGGCACGCCGATCTCGGGGCCGCCGAGACCGAAGGCGATCAGTCCCTCGGGCCGCAGGTCCACCGCGAGCCTGGCGGTCTCCTCGGCCGCGGGCAGCCCGGCCTCGCCGGGAATGTCGAAGCACCAGCGCAGCACGACCCCGAACTCGGCCTCGGCGCTCTTCCTGGCGTCCTCGATCGCCTCCATGAAGCCCTGCTCCGGGATGCCCCGGCTGGTCGAGCTGTACGGGGTGACCGTCAGCTCGGCGTAGCGGATGTTCTGGCGGGCCATGTCACGGGCGACCTCGAAGGTCAGCAGCCGGACGTCCTCGGGTGTGCGGATCAGATCGACGACGGAGAGATAGACGTCGATGAAGTGCGCGAAGTCCGTGAAGGTGAAGTAGTCGACGAGCGCCTCGGGGTCGGTGGGCACCTTCGAGTCCGCGTGCCGGGCGGCCAGTTCGGCCACGATGCGGGGCGACGCCGATCCGACATGGTGCACATGCAGTTCGGCCTTGGGCAGCCCCGCGATGAAGGGGTGCAGATCGGTCATCGGGGTCCTCCGGATGCTGGGGCGGGTGCCGAGAGGGAACGGCCGTGGGCAGGGACGGGACGTCCGTACCCTGCCTTGGGCCGCTCGGGTCAGGGATCATCGTAGGCCGGGCCGTTTCCGGGTGGACCGGAGGCCGTAGCATGACGGAATTACGATGGGGGAGGCCCATGTCAGACAAGAGCGAGCAGCCGCCGGGCGGCTACGAGCCGGGTGATCCGTGGGCTCCGCCCGAGCAGCGGATTCCGCTGGACAACCCGGCGCCGCTGCCGCCGCCGCCGATATCGCCCGACCTCCCGGGACAGCAGCAGTCGGCAGGGGCCGCCCAGCACCCACAGCACCCACAGCCCCCGCAGCCTTCGGCGGGGTCGATCCACAACCAGCCGACGATCATGGACACGCCGGCCGGAGGGTCCGGGTTCGGCGCCGTGCCCCCGCCGCCCACCGCTCCCGGGGGACCCGCCCAGCCCGCCCCCGGTCCCTACGGCTACCCGGGCGCCTCGCCCGGCCAGCACCCCGCCGCTCCGTACGGCGCCGGCGCGGGACCGGGGCAGGCCCCGGGCTATGGCTATCCCGGCTACCCCGCCGCCCAGCCGTATCCGGGCATGCCGGGGTACGGCCAGCCCGGCTGGCAGCCCCCGGCGAACGGGATGGGCGTCGCCGCGATGGTGCTCGGCATCCTGTCCGTCTGCCTGTTCTGTCTCTACGGCATCGGCGGCATCGTCCTCGGCGTACTCGCGCTGATCTTCGGCATCGTCGGCAGGAAGAGGGTGCGGCGGGGCCAGGCAACCAACGAAGGCCAGGCCCGCGCCGGTGTCATCCTCGGGTCGATCGGTATCGCCCTCGGCGTCATCTTCCTCGGCTTCATCATCTGGGGCATCACCCAGGCGATCAACGAGGAACGGAACAACGACTACGACAGCACCTACGACGACTACAGCACCTCACTGGTCGTCGACGTCACCCGCTAGACCCGGAGACCCGGCAGAGCCAGGGGCCGCGGCGACGGACCCAGTCCCAGCCCCGGTCCCCGTACTGGCCCCGGTTCCGGTACTGGCCCCGGTCCTGAGCCGCTCGCGCGCCTCCATCAGCGCCACGCCCAGCAGATTCAGCCCGCGCCAGCGCGCGGGGTCGCGCGCCCGCTCGTCGTCCGAGGCCAGCCCGATGCCCCAGATCCGGTCCATCGGGCTGGCCTCCACGAGTATCCGGTCGCCCGTGGCCAGCAGAAATCCGCGCAGCGCGGCATCCTGCCCGAACTTGTGGACGCTGCCCTCCACGACGATGCCGAGGCGCTCGCGCTCCCAGACGGCCTCGTCGAAATCGCGCACCAGCCGCCCCGCCTTCTTGGCGAGCGCGGGATTCGACGCCTCCAGAACGGCGCGCTCGGCCCGCTCGTCCCCGAAGAGCCGCGCCTTGCCCGCCATCATCCAGTGCTCGGCCGTCGCGTACTCCACCCCGTCCGCCGTGAACGGCGACGGCCACCACTGACTGAGACAGCTCGCGCCGAGCGTGCCGTCCCGGCGCGGTGCGTGCCCCCAGAAGAGCAGGTACTTCTCACGCTTCGGGTGTCCCGGGTGTCCCGGGTATCCCGGGTGTCCCGAGCGCTCCGCATTCGTCCTCATGCATGCGAGTCTGGCAGCCACCACTGACATTCCGTCCGCCGATCACCACGCTGACGCGACACATGGTCGACCGATTCCGTCGCGTAACCAAAAGGCAACAACGGAATCCCTTGTTGAGGTGGCAGTGCTCTGTCAGGATCGGCACTCAATTGAAGCCGGAACAACAGCCGGAACAACAGCCGGGACAACAGTTGACCAACCAGCCGGACCATCGGGAGAGCGTCATGGCCAACCGCTTCCAGGTGCGGGACCGCTTCGCGGACGGTGCGCAGTTCATCGGCGGGCGGCCGCGTCCGGGCACCTCGGGACGTACGCACGCCGTCGTGAACCCGGCGACCGGCGAGGAGTTGTACGCGTACGAACTGGCGGGGCCCGCCGATGTCGACGCCGCCGTCGCCGCCGCGCGGGAGGCGTTCCCCGGCTGGTCGGGCACCACCCCGGGGGAGCGTTCCGACGCCCTGCACCGGTTCGCGGCCGTCCTCGCCGAACAGGCCGACGACTTCGCGTACGCCGAATCGCTCCAGTGCGGCAAACCGATCAAGCTGTCCACCGAGTTCGATGTCCCCGGCACCATCGACAACACCGCCTTCTTCGCGGGCGCCGCACGCCATCTCCAGGGCGCCTCCGCCGGTGAGTACAGCGCCGATCACACCTCGTACGTACGCCGCGAGCCGATCGGCGTCGTCGGCTCCATCGCGCCCTGGAACTACCCGCTCCAGATGGCCGCCTGGAAGATCCTCCCGGCCGTCGCCGCGGGCAACACCATCGTGCTCAAGCCCGCCGAGATCACCCCCTTCACCTCGCTGATGTTCGCGCGGGCCGCCCAGCGGGCCGGACTGCCCGACGGCGTGATCAACATCGTCAGCGGCGCCGGGCCCGACGCAGGGGAACGTCTCGTCGGCCACCCCGATGTCGTGATGACCTCCTTCACCGGCTCCACCGCCGTCGGCAGGCGCGTCGCCGAGATCGCCACCGCCACCGTCACACGCCTCCATCTCGAACTCGGCGGCAAGGCGCCCTTCCTGGTGTTCGACGACGCCGACCTGGAAGCCGCCGCCCACGGCGCGGTCGCCGGTTCCCTCATCAACGGCGGCCAGGACTGCACGGCCGCCACCCGCGCCTATGTGCAGCGGCCGCTGTACGACGCCTTCGTCGGCGCCGTCGCCGACCTGATGGAGACCGTACGCATCGGCGACCCCTTCGATCAGGCCACCGACCTCGGCCCGCTGATCTCGCACACCCACCGCGACCGGGTGGCCGGCTTCGTCGACCGGGCCCGCGGCCACGCCCGGATCGTCACCGGCGGCGAGGCGCCCGGCGGCGCCTGGAAGGACGGCGCGTACTACCGGCCCACCCTCGTCGCGGACGCCGCCCAGGACAGCGAGATCGTCCAGTCCGAGATCTTCGGCCCGGTCCTGGTCGTCCTGCCCTTCGACTCCGACGACGAGGGCATCCGGCTCGCCAACGACACCCCGTACGGCCTGGCCGCCTCCGCCTGGACCCGCGACGTCCACCGCGCCGGCCGGGCCACCCGCGAGATCAAGGCCGGCTGCGTCTGGGTCAACGACCACATCCCGATCATCAGCGAGATGCCGCACGGCGGATACAAGGCCAGCGGGTTCGGCAAGGACATGTCGGCGTACTCCTTCGAGGAGTACACGCAGGTCAAGCATGTGATGTACGACAACACCGCGGTGGCCAGGAAGGACTGGCACCGCACGATCTTCGGGGACCGCCCCCAGTGACCGTCCGCCCGCAGTGACCACCCACCCGAAAGGGCACAGCGCATGGAGCAGTACGAGCCCGACCGTCTCTCCGGGGCCCAACTGGCCGCGATGCGGCGCAGCCTGACCAGCGGCAGGGGTGCCCTCACCCGCCGCTCCATGCTGCGCGCCACCGGTGTCGGCGCGCTCACGATCGGCGGGCTCGCCGGTCTGAGCGGCTGCGGGATCCCGCCGGCCAAGCGGGAGGGCGACGGCCCCGCGTCCACCGACCACTCGGCCGAAGAGAAGCGGGTCGTCTTCTCCAACTGGACCGAGTACATGGACGTCAGCGAGGACGAGAAGCACTACCCGACGCTGGAGGCGTTCACCAAGCGCACCGGCATCGGCGTCAAGTACACCGCGGACATCAACGACAACGTCGAGTTCTTCGGCAAGATCCAGCCGCAGCTGGCGGCCGGCCAGGACACCGGCCGTGACCTCATATGCGTCACCGACTGGCTCGCCGCCCGCATGATCAGGCTCGGTTACGCGCAGAAGCTCGACCCCGCCCAGCTGCCCCACGCGTTCGCGAACCTCTCCGACCAGTTCCGCTCACCCGACTGGGACCCGGGCCGCGCCCACAGCTACCCCTGGACGGGCATCCCCACCGTCATCGCCTACAACGCGAAGGCCACCGGCGGACGCACGGTCGACTCCGTCTCCCAGCTGCTCGACGACCCGCGGCTCAAGGGGCGGGTCTCCTTCCTCTCCGAGATGCGCGACTCCATCGGAATGACCCTGCTCGATCTGGGCAAGGACCCGGGCAGCTTCACCGATGACGACTTCGACGCCGCCGTCGCCCGTATCCAGAAGGCCGTCGACAAGAAGCAGATCCGCCGCTTCACCGGCAACGACTACACCGCCGACCTCGACAAGGGCGATATCGCCGCCTGCGTCGCCTGGGCCGGGGACATCGTCCAGCTCCAGAACGACAACCCGGACATCAAGTTCACCATCCCCCGCAGCGGCTACATCATCTCCAGCGACAATCTCCTGGTCCCGGCCAAGGCGCGGCACAAAACCAACGCCGAGAAGCTCATCGACCACTACTACCGGCCGCCGGTCGCCGCCCAGCTCGCCGCGTACATCAACTACGTCTGCCCGGTCGACGGGGTGCGCGCCGAACTCACGAAGATCGACAAGTCGATGGCCGACAACACACTGATCCTCCCGGACGCGGCGATGGCCGCCGCCTCGCACGCCTTCCGCTCCCTCAGCGCCGAGGAAGAGACAGCGTACGAGCAGAAGTTCGCCAAGCTCATCGGCGCCTGACGCCGTACCTCCCCCATCGCCGGGGACGGCCTGGTCTCAGCCCGTCCACCTCTCTCATCCCCGGGACCGTTACCCATGACAGAGACTGCATCCACCAGCCGGGGCGGCGGCGACGTCCGCCTGTCCGGGATCAGCAAGACGTACGGATCCTTCCGCGCCGTCCAGCCGCTCGATCTCACCGTGCCGCAGGGCTCCTTCTTCGCCCTCCTCGGCGCGTCGGGATGCGGCAAGACCACCACCCTGCGGATGATCGCGGGCCTGGAGGAGCCGACCACCGGCACGGTCTTCCTGGGCGACAAGGACGTCACCGGCCTGCCCCCGTACAAGCGGCCGGTCAACACCGTCTTCCAGAGCTACGCGCTCTTCCCGCACCTGGACATCTACGAGAACGTCGCCTTCGGACTGCGCCGCCGCGGCATCACGTCCGTACGCCGGCAGGTCGGCGCGATGCTCGATCTCGTCCAGCTCGGCGACTTCGCCAAGCGCAAGCCGCACCAGCTCTCCGGCGGCCAGCAGCAGCGGGTCGCCGTCGCCCGCGCCCTGATCAACCACCCGCAGGTGCTGCTGCTCGACGAACCGCTCGGCGCCCTCGACCTCAAGCTGCGCCGCCAGATGCAGCTGGAGCTGAAGCGCATCCAGACCGAGGTCGGCATCACCTTCATCCATGTCACCCACGACCAGGAGGAGGCCATGACGATGGCCGACACGGTCGCGGTGATGAACGGAGGCGTGGTCGAGCAACTGGGCAGCCCCGCCGACCTCTACGAGAACCCGGACACCACCTTTGTCGCCAACTTCCTCGGCACCTCCAACCTCATCGAGGCCGAGGTCGCCGAGAACCACGGCGACGACGTGGTGGTCACGGCGGGCGGCGCCACACTGCGGCTGCCCGCGGGACGCTGCTCCGCCCCGACCGCGCGTGGCGGCAGGCTGCTGGTCGGCATCCGGCCCGAGAAGATCTCGCTGGCACACGCGGACGACGCGGCCACCGTCCCCGACGGCCGCAACCGCATCACCGGACGGATCGCCGACTCCAGCTTCATCGGGGTCTCCACCCAGTATGTGATCGACAGCCCGGTCTGTCCCGAGTTCGAGGTGTACGCGCAGAACATCGAGCGGGACAGCCGGCTCGCCCCCGGCGCCGAGGTGGTCCTGCACTGGAACCCGGCGCACAGCTTCGGTCTGGACGCCGCCCAGTCCCCGCTCGCCGGGACAGTGGGCGCCGCGGGCATCGAGACGGTGGACGGGGAGGTCTCGTGACGCTCACCGAGGCGCCTACCGCCGCGCCCGCCACCCCGCCCGAACTCCCGGTACGCAAGGCGTCCAGGCGCAAACGGCTCGTCCCGTACTGGCTGCTGCTGCCCGGCATCCTCTGGCTGCTGGTCTTCTTCGCGCTGCCGATGGTCTACCAGGCCTCGACGTCCGTACAGACCGGCTCCCTGGAGAAGGGCTTCGAGGTCACCTGGCACTTCCAGACCTACTGGGACGCGCTCCAGGAGTACTACCCGCAGTTCGTCCGCTCCCTGCTGTACGCCGGCACGGCCACGATCCTGTGTCTGCTGCTCGGCTACCCGCTCGCGTATCTCATCGCCTTCAAGGCCGGACGGTGGCGCAATCTGCTGCTGGTCCTCGTCATCGCCCCGTTCTTCACCAGCTTCCTGATCCGTACGCTCGCCTGGAAGACGATCCTCGCCGACGGCGGCACGGTCGTCGGCGTCCTGGACTCCCTGCACGTGCTGGACGTGACCAGCTGGCTCGGCTGGACCGAGGGCGACCGTGTGCTCGCCACCCCCATGGCCGTGGTCTGCGGACTCACCTACAACTTCCTGCCCTTCATGATCCTGCCGCTCTACACCTCGCTGGAGCGCATCGACGGGCGGCTGCACGAGGCCGCGGGCGATCTGTACGCCACGCCGCTGACCACGTTCCGGAAGGTGACCTTCCCGCTCTCCCTGCCCGGGGTCGTCTCCGGCACCCTGCTCACCTTCATCCCGGCGAGCGGCGACTACGTCAACGCCGAACTGCTCGGCTCCACCGACACGAAGATGGTGGGCAGCGTCATCCAGACGCAGTTCCTGCGGGTCCTGGACTATCCGACGGCCGCCGCGCTCTCGTTCATCCTCATGGCGATCGTCCTGCTGATGGTCACCTTCTACATCCGCCGAGCAGGGACGGAGGACCTGGTCTGATGCGCTGGCTCCGACGCAACATCGTCGTCATCGCGGGCGTGCTGACGCTCGGCTATCTGGTCGTGCCCAACATCGTCGTGATGGTCTTCTCCTTCAACAAGCCGAACGGGCGCTTCAACTACTCCTGGCAGCGGTTCTCGCTGGACGCCTGGAAGGATCCGTGCGGAGTCGCCGACCTGTGCGGCTCGCTGACGCTCTCGCTCCAGATCGCCGCCTGGGCGACGCTCGGTGCCACCGTCCTCGGCACGATGATCGCGTTCGCGCTGGTCCGCTACCGCTTCCGGGCGCGCGGCTCGATCAATTCCCTGATCTTCCTGCCGATGGCGATGCCCGAGGTCGTGATGGCCGCCTCGCTGCTGACGCTCTTCCTCAACCTGGGCGCGCAGCTCGGCTTCTGGACCGTGCTCATCGCGCACATCATGTTCTGCCTCAGCTTCGTGGTCACCGCCGTCAAGGCCCGCGTCATGTCGATGGACCCGCGGCTGGAGGAGGCGGCGCGGGATCTCTACGCGGGGCCCGTGCAGACCTTCGTACGGGTCACGCTGCCGATCGCCGCCCCCGGGATCGCGGCCGGCGCCCTGCTCGCCTTCGCGCTCTCGTTCGACGACTTCATCATCACCAACTTCAACGCCGGCTCGACCGTGACCTTCCCCATGTTCGTCTGGGGCTCCGCCCAGCGCGGCACGCCGGTGCAGATCAATGTCATCGGGACGGCGATGTTCGTCATCGCCGTACTGCTGGTGGTCGGCGGCCAGCTGATCAGCAACCGGCGGAAGAAGACCGCCGCCACGACCTGAGCGGATCTCACCGCCCCCGGTCACCGCCCCCCCCGGTCACCGCCCCCCCGGTCACCGCCCCCCCCGGTCACCGTCCCTCGGTCACCGTCCCCGGAAGAATCCAGAAGGATCCAGAAGGAGTGGGAAGCCATGGCCCCAAGCGCCATGCGTACCGCAGGCGCGGCGCTCGCCGCCGCATCGCTCTCCGACGCCCGGCCGGTCCCATACTGGCTGGACGATCCCGGCAGGCCGGGGGCCCTGCCGGCCCTCACCGGCGACGAACACTGCGACCTGCTCGTCATCGGCGGCGGCTACAGCGGGCTGTGGACCGCGCTGCTCGCCAAGGAACGCGATCCGGACCGCGACGTCGTGCTGATCGAGGGACGCGAGGTGGGCTGGGCCGCATCCGGCCGCAACGGCGGCTTCTGCGCCGCCTCCCTCACCCACGGCTTCGGCAACGGGCTCGCGCGCTGGCCGGGTGAGCTGCGGAAACTGGAGGAGCTGGGCGAGCGCAATCTCGACGCCATCGAGGCGGCCGTCGCCCGCTACGCCATCGACTGCTCCTTCGAGCGCACCGGCGAGATCGATGTCGCCACCGAGCCGTACCAGCTCGACGACCTCCACGAGCTGTACGCGGAGGCCAGGCGCCTCGGCCGCACGGGTCTGGAACTTCTCGACCGGGACGCGGTGCGCGCCGAGGTCGACTCGCCGACGTTCCTCGGCGGGCTGTGGGACCGGCGCGGCGTCGCCATGCTGCACCCGGCCAAGCTCGCCTGGGGCCTCAAGCGCGCCTGCGAGGACCTCGGGGTACGCGTCTACGAGAACACCCGCGGGCTGGAGCTGGCGCGTACCAGGCCCGGAGCCGGAGCCGGGATGGCCGTCCGTACGCCGTACGGGCGGGTCTTCGCGCGCTCGGTCGCGCTCGGCACCAACGTGTTCCCCTCGCTGGTCCGACGCGTGCGTCCGTACACCGTCCCGGTCTACGACTACGCGCTGATGACCGAGCCGCTGACCGAGGCACAGCGCGCCGCGATCGGCTGGCGGAACCGCCAGGGGCTCGGCGACAGCGCCAACCAGTTCCACTACTTCCGGATCACCGACGACCACCGCGTCCTGTGGGGCGGTTACGACGCGGTCTATCCGTACGGCGGGCGGCTCGACCCGGCGCTCGACCACCGCCCGGAGACCTATCTCAAGCTCGCCACCCACTTCTTCCGCTGTTTCCCGCAGCTGGCGGGGGTGCGCTTCAGCCATGCCTGGGGCGGTGCCATCGACACCTGTTCGCGCTTCTCGGCCTTCTTCGGCACGGCGTACGACGGCCGGGTCGCGTACGCCGCCGGCTACACCGGACTCGGTGTCGGGGCGACCCGCTTCGGCGGAGAGGTGATGCTCGATCTCCTGGCGGGCGAACGCACCGAGCGCACCGCGCTGGAGATGGTCAGGAGCAAGCCGCTGCCCTTCCCGCCCGAACCGGCCGCGTGGGCCGGGATCGGTCTCACGAAATGGTCGCTCGCCCGCGCGGACGCCCGGGGCGGACAGCGCAATCTGTGGCTGCGGACCATGGACCGGCTGGGGCTGGGCTTCGACAGCTGAGCCGCTGAGCCGCGCCGCCGAAGGCTGTGATCCGGATCCGCGCGCCTGCTGATCCGGGTCCGTGGGACCTCGTGCTCCGGATCCCGCAGGCCCTGTGATCCAGATCACCGCAAGATCACCGGCCGAACCCGCGTCATCGACCGGCACCCCCCGTGTCTCCTCCTTGTGGACAGATTGTCCAACAATACGGAGGGGAGGCCGGGCAGATGACCGGCTCAGGGGCGAACAACGCGGTGGAGTGGCTGATTTCGGTGGCACCGGATCCCGAGGCCTGCCGGCGGGAGTGGGAGCGCAACCCCCTGGGGGTGGCTCTCCTGCCCGCGGGCAGGCGCTGGGACGTGCTGATCCTCCCCGGTGAACTCGGCTATCCGACCCTCGACGTGCTGACCAGGCTCGTCGACCGGCCGGGGCCGGTGCTCGCCGACTTCGGCGACGCGCGGATGGGGTTCTTCGTGCCGCCGGGCACGGTCGCGCGCTGGCTCGGTACGGGCGTACGCGGCGCCGGCTCCGGTACCTGGATCGTGGTGCCGTACCCGGGGCGGACGAGCGGCGGCATGCGCTGGCTGATCCCGCCGGACGGCTCGGGCACGCTCACCGACGCGTCACTGCTGGAACTGGCCATGCACGAGGCGGCGGCGAACCTCGCGGCGGGAGACCGGGACGGGGACGGGGGTGGGGAGGGCGGCGCCGCGTGACGTGGGGGGCGGGGGGCGGGGGAGTGGGGGAAGGGGCGTGAGCCGGGGAGCGGGGGAAGCGGCGTGAGCGGGGGAGCGGCGGCGGTTCCGGGGCGGCGCTGTCAGAGGTCTTGACCAAGCAATTGGTCTGGACCATGCTGTGCGCGCTCCGCCACCTCATTTCCCCCATGCCCGGAGGCAGTTGTGGAACGCACGAGACGTCCTGCTCTGTACCCAAGACTGGTGGCCGCCCTCGCGGCCGCCGTACTGACCGCGGGCGGACTCGTCGCCGCCGCCCAGACGGCGCGGGCCGCCGACGCGGACATCGCCCGCAACGGCGGCTTCGAGTCCGGCCTGACGGGCTGGAGCTGTACGGCGGGCAGCGGCGCCGTCGTCACCACCCCCGTCCACGGCGGCAGCGGCGCGCTCAAGGGGACCCCCGCGGGCAGTGACAACGCCAAGTGCTCGCAGACCGTCGCGGTCCAGCCGGACTCCGCGTACACACTCAGCTCCTGGGTCCGCGGGGGCTACGTCTATCTCGGCGCCTCCGGCACCGGCACCACCGATGTCTCCACCTGGACGCAGTCCGCGTCCGACTGGCAGAAGCTGACGACGAGCTTCCGCACCGGCCCGAACACCACCTCGGTGACCGTCTACACCCACGGGTGGTACGGCACGCCCGCCTACTACGCCGACGACCTCACCCTCGTCGGTCCTGGCGGCGCCCCGGCGCAGCCACCGGCCGTCCCCACCGGTCTGAAGACGGGCACCGTCACCTCCACCTCCGTGGCGCTCTCCTGGGCGCCCGTCACGGGCGCCACCGGCTACACCGTCTACCGGGGCGGCGCCAGGGCGCTGGACGTCAGCGGCACCTCGGCCACCGTCACCGGACTCAGCCCCTCCACGGCGTACGGCTTCCAGGTCGCCGCCACCAACGCCGCCGGCGCCTCCGCGCTCTCGCCCGCCGTCACCGCCACCACCTCCGCCTCGGGCGGCGGCGGAGGCGGCGGCGCGGACCTGCCCGCCCACGCGCTGGTCGGTTATCTGCACTCCAGCTTCGCCAACGGCTCCGGCTACACGCGGATGGCCGACGTGCCCGCCTCGTGGGACGTCATCAACCTCGCCTTCGGCGAACCCACCTCGGTCACCTCGGGCGACATCCGTTTCAGCCTCTGCCCGGTCGCCGAATGCCCGAACGTCGAGTCCGCCGCCGAGTTCAAGGCGGCGATCAAGGCCAAACAGGCCGCGGGCAAGAAGGTCCTGATCTCCATCGGCGGCGCGAACGGCCAGGTGCAGCTGTCCACCACCGGCGCCCGCGACGCCTTCGTCTCCTCGGTCTCCAAGATCATCGACGAGTACGGTCTGGACGGCCTGGACATCGACTTCGAGGGCCACTCGCTCTCGCTGAACACCGGTGACACCGACTTCCGCAACCCCACGACCCCGGTCGTCGTCAACCTCATCTCCGCGATCAAGACCCTCAAGGCCAAGTACGGCGCGGACTTCGTCCTCACCATGGCCCCCGAGACCTTCTTCGTACAGCTCGGCTACCAGTTCTACGGGTCCGGCCCCTGGGGCGGCCAGGACCCGCGCGCCGGCTCGTACCTCCCGGTGATCCACGCGCTGCGCGACGATCTCACCCTGCTGCACGTCCAGGACTACAACTCCGGACCGATCATGGGCCTGGACAACCAGTACCACTCGATGGGCGGCGCCGACTTCCATATCGCCATGACCGACATGCTGCTCACCGGCTTCCCCGTCGCCGGTGACACCACGAAGGTCTTCCCGGCGCTCCGCCCCGAGCAGGTCGCCATCGGCCTGCCCGCCTCGACCCAGGCGGGCAACGGCCACACCTCACCGGCCGAGGTGAACAAGGCGCTGAACTGCCTGACCAAGAAGACCGACTGCGGTTCCTACCAGACCCATGGCACCTGGCCCGCCCTGCGCGGACTGATGACCTGGTCCATCAACTGGGACCGCTTCAACCAGTGGGAGTTCTCGAAGAACTTCGACGCGTACTTCGGCTGAGGTCGCGCGATCCGGCCACGCGGAGTGCCCGCTCCAGAGCCAGGAGCAGCATCCCGCACAGCGCCAGGCTGCCGAGGACGTCCAGCGGCCAGTGGTAGCCACGCAGCATGAGACCGGTGCCCGTCGCCAGGGTGAGCAGGACGGCGGCGGGCACCGTCCGGTTCCGCGGCGTGCCCGGAGCGAGGAGCAGCGCGGCGCCGCCGTACGCGACCATCGCCGTCGCCGTGTGCCCGGACGGGTAGTACCCGGTGGCGTCGGTGAACGGGCCCGGCCGGTCGGTCCAGAGCTTGAGCGGTACGACCAGGACGGGCACGGCGGCCATCGCGAGCGCCGCCACCAGCGGCCGCGCGCGCTGCCCGCGCCACAGCGCGTATCCGATCGCCACGGCCAGTACGGGCACGGCGACGAGCATGCTGCCGAGATCGGCGAGGAATTCCGTCAGTGGTCTGGGCCCCTGGCCCGCGAGCACGCGACCGGCACGCTCGTCGGCCGACATCAGCGGCCCGCCGGCGGATACCTGCCAGGTCACGAGCGCGAAGACGGCCGCGCACAGCGCGAAGGGAATCCAGAACCACCGGGCGGGGCGGGGAAAGAAGGACGGCCGCCCGGGAACAGGGGGGGTGGTTCCGGGGCGGCCGTGCGGACCGGTGTGCCGCACGCCCCGGGGGGTTTGGGGCGGGCGGCCATCCGATCGGTGAGGTGCTCCAGAGCCGGAGGCTCCAGTGGTGTGCGCGAAGGCACGACCAGAGCGGCGCCGGGGATGCCCCGCTCCGGTGTCGCTCGCAGTCCCCTGCGAGCGGGGTGTTTCTCTCATCTGCGGAAACGGTACGTCAGGCGCGCCGACACCGACAGTCCGAAACGCATCCCGCCATCGGCCCCGCACACCTTCTTCACAGGCCCTGACAGGTGTGGCGGACCGGGGCCGCTCCCGCGGGTCCCGGTCCCTGTTCCGGCAGCTCAGACGGCGGTTTCCGGCGGCGGTTTCCGGCGGCTCAGACGGTGGCGAACGCCTGCTCGATGATGTCCAGGCCCTCGTTCAGCAGGTCCTCGCCGATCACCAGCGGCGGCAGGAAGCGCAGCACATTGCCGTAGGTGCCACAGGTCAGGACCAATAGCCCGGCCGCGTGGCACGCCTTGGCGAGCGCGGCGGTCGCCTCCGGAGCCGGCTCCTTGGTCTCACGGTTCTTCACGAGTTCGATCGCGATCATCGCGCCACGGCCGCGCACATCACCGATCAGGTCGTACTTCTCGCGCAGAGCGGAGAGCCGGCCCTTCATGACCGTCTCGATACGGCGGGCCTTCGCGGCGAGATCCAGCTCCCGCATCGTCTCGATGGCGCCGAGCGCGGCGGCGCAGGCCACCGGGTTGCCGCCGTACGTACCGCCGAGGCCGCCCGAGTGCGCGGCGTCCATGATCTCGGCGCGGCCGGTGACGGCGGCGAGCGGCAGACCGCCCGCGATGCCCTTCGCGGTGGTGATCAGGTCGGGGACGACGCCCTCGTCCTCACAGGCGAACCACTGGCCGGTACGGCAGAAGCCGGACTGGATCTCGTCCGCCACGAACACGATGCCGTTGTCCTTGGCGAACTTCGCGAGCGCGGGCAGGAAGCCCTTGGCCGGCTCGATGAAGCCGCCCTCGCCGAGCACCGGCTCGATGATGATCGCGGCGACGTTGTCGGCGCCGATCTGCTTGCTGATCTGGTCGATGGCCTGGGCGGACGCCTCGGGGCCGCAGTTCTCGGGACCGGTCGGCCAGCGGTAGCCATATGCGACCGGCACCCGGTAGATCTCGGGGGCGAACGGCCCGAAGCCGTTCTTGTACGGCATGTTCTTCGCGGTCAGCGCCATGGTGAGGTTCGTACGGCCGTGATAGCCGTGGTCGAACACGACCACCGCCTGGCGCCTGGTGTACGAACGGGCGATCTTCACAGCGTTCTCGACGGCCTCGGCGCCCGAGTTGAACAGCGCGGACTTCTTCGCGTGGTCACCCGGCGTCAGCTCCGCGAGCCGCTCACAGACCTCGACGTACCCCTCGTACGGCGTGACCATGAAACAGGTGTGGGTGAAGTCCGCGAGCTGGGCGGAGGCACGGCGTACGACGGCCTCGGCGCTGGCACCGACCGAGGTCACGGCGATCCCGGAACCGAAGTCGATCAGCCGGTTGCCGTCCACGTCCTCAAGGATCCCGCCGCCGGCTCGGGCGGCGAACACGGGCAGCACGGACCCGACGCCGCCGGCGACCGCGGCGGTACGGCGGGCCTGCAACTCCTGAGACTTCGGCCCTGGGATGGCGGTGACGAGGCGGCGCTCCTGCGGAATGGCGGTCATGAGGGGCTCCTGGGGGTGTTTCCGGGGTCTTTTCTTCGGCTTTCTTCGCAGGCTAGGGGTGGCGGAGGGGTGCGGGCATGCGCCGTTCGGTAGAAACCGGGGCGTGTCGTTGTCCGTGACGGACAGATGGCGCCCGCGGCAGGGCCGGGAGGCACGGCGGGGCGGCCCGACACCCGGTGGGCGGGGAACGGTGAACTACCCGTGCGCGGGCACTAGATTGACGCTTGCACACGAGATCGACGCTTGCACACGGCGGACTGCACAGCGCGGGCCCGACTGGTCAGGGGGCAGGGGTTCATGGACACCGACGGCACGCACGACTCACAGGGCACGCGCGCCACCCCTGTGCCGCGGCCGGCGGGGCCGCCGCCCACGCCGCCGCCGATGCCGACGTCCTCGCCGTCGCCGCCGGGCCTGCCGCCGGGTCCGCCGCCCGGTGCCTTCGAACCGTCCGGTGCCTTCGCCCACGGCGTCTTCGAAGCGGCTCCACCGGCTCCACCCGCGCCGGAGCGCGCCCCGGACAGCGGCCCGACCCTGGGCGAGTGGCTGCGGGTACCCCGCGTCGCGGACGCGCCCGGGACATGGGCGTACGGACACCGGCCGCGCCCCCCGGAGGAGCCGGAGCGCACGCCGGTGCGGCAGCTGGTCAGCGGAGCGCTGATCTCGCTCCTCGCGGGCCTGCTGCTCTGGTCGCTGCTGTGGAACGGCTATCTGGGCGGTTTCTGGCTCTGGCCGCTTTATATGTTCACGCCCGATTCCTGGCGCGGCACGATGGCCTCGGTCGTTGCCTCCTACATCTACTACGCGCTGGTCATCGGCGGGCTCCTGGTCCTCTTCGGACGGCTCGGCCGCTGGCCCGAGCTCGCCCGCCGCGTCGTCGGCCGGGTCCCCGGGGTCGCGCCCAAGGAGACCGCGCCACCGCCCCCCGAGCCCGAGGACGATCTCGCCGAGTGGCCCCAGCTCCGGGCCGCCGGCCAGGGCGAGACCGCCACACGGCTCGCCGCCGAGGTGCGGGACGGGCGGATGAACGACGTCGACTACGCGCGGATCCGGCGCGCCTGGCACTCCGTACGGGCCGATCCCTCCCGGCTCACGGCGTTCGCCGAGGCCGTACGGGCCCAGGGCGCCGCGGCCTGCGTCCACCCCTCGGGCACGCGCGACCTGCCCGTCCGCGCCGCCCGGCACGATCTGCTCGTACGGCAGGTCCGGCTCGGCACGGTCCACGACGGGGAACGCAACCCGTATCCCCGGCGCGGCACCGGGATCGCGCTGGACCCGGTCCTGCTGGGGACCTCTCTGCTGGCCGTGGGACCGCCGGGCGCGGGCAAGACCCATGCCCTCGTCCGGCCGGTCGTCGAGTCGCTCTCCCTCCAAGCGCTCGCGGGACAGGCCGTCGTCATCGCCGTCTGCGCCGCCGGAACCCAGCTCGGCCCCGACAGCGCCTACGACGTCGTGGTCCGGCTCGGCGACCCGCGGTCGGTCTACGACCTCGATCTGTACGGGGGGACGAACGACCCGGACGAGGCCGCCGCCGTACTCGCCGAGGGCCTCGTCGGCGATCTCACGGACACCGACGGCAGGCGGGCCACCACCGCGCTCGCTCAGCTGCTCGGCCCGTTCCGCGCCGCGCACGGCCGGCTGCCCGCCGTACCGGAGCTGCGCGAGCTGCTCGACGGCACGCCCGCCGCGCTGGCCGCCCTGCGCGAGGCGCTCGACGCCGGGGGCCACCACGCCATGCGGCGCGAACTCGACACCAGGGAACGCCAGTCCGCGGCCCCCGGGGACGCGGGGAGCGCGCTCGCCGACCGGATCGCGCTGCTCGACCGCCCGGCGTTCGCGGGCTTCTTCGACACCAGCGGCAGAACCCGGCCGTTCTCGCTGCGCACCCTGGAACATCCGCTCCGGGTCCGTATCGACCTGCCGGAACGCGGGCACGCCGAGGCCTCGCGGATGCTGGCCAGGCTCGTCCTCGCCCAGTTCACGGCGAACGCCGCCGTACGCGCCGACCGCTCGCTCTTCGCCTGTCTCGTCCTGGACGACGCGACCCGCACCCTCACCGGCCAGACCCTGCGCGGGGTGCAGCGGCTGCGGTCGGTGAACGCGGGCGCGCTGCTCACCCTGCGCACGCTCGACGATGTGCCGGAGGCGCTGCACACCGCGCTGCTCGGGGCCGTCGGCTGCCGGATGGCCTTCTCCGGGATCACCACCTGGGACGGCAAGCGCTTCGCGGAGGCCTGGGGGACCGAGTGGGTGGAGACCCGGGACGTCACCCAGCGCACGGTCTTCGCCGACCAGCCGCTGACCCGGGCCATCCACGCCTTCCGGAAGCTGGTCACGGGCAAGGCCGTGACGACGGACGCGGTGACCGTACGGAAGGTCGAGCGCGAGCGCTGGTCGGCCTCCGAGCTGGCGCACTCGGTGCCCGCGGGGCACGCGGTGCTGTCCCTGCGGACGGTGGGGGGCGACCACGCGCCGCCCCTGCTGGTGGATCTGCGGAACTGATCCCGCGGCACCGGCCACGCGGAGCCGGTGCCGCCGGCCACCGCCACCCCGGCCACCGCCACCGCGGACGCCGCAACCCGGCCACCGCCACCCCGGCCACCGCCACCGCGGACGCCGCAACCCGGCCACCGCCACCACCCCGGCCGTCGGCTCGTACAAGCTGGCAGAATTGAGGGATGCCGTTCATACGGGACGGCGTAATCGTCCGAGGTGGCGTCTTCCGGCCGCCGCCCTGCCCCTCCATCGCCGAAGGCCCTACGGTTCGACCATGCCGCCCACCCTCGCCTCGCTCGTCCAGCATTCGGCGCTCAACCTCACCGTGCGAGCGGGGGAGGACCGGCTCCAGACGCCCGTGCGCTGGGTCCACGCGAGCGAGCTGGCCGACCCCGTGCCGTACATGGAGGGCGGGGAACTGCTCCTCATCACGGCGACGACCCTGGACGCCGCCGATCCGGAGGCCATGCGGCGCTACGTCCGCAGGCTGGTCGGCGCCGGGGTCGTCGGGCTCGGCTTCGCCGTCGGCGTCAACTACGAGGACATCCCGGAGGCGCTCGTCGAGGCCGCGCGGGAGGCCGGGCTGCCGCTGCTGGGCGTTCCGCGGCGCACCCCCTTCCTCGCCATCAGCAAGGCCGTCTCGGCGGCTCTCGCGGCCGACCAGTACCGCGCGGTCACCGCGGGGTTCGAGGCGCAGCGCGAGCTGACCAGCGCCGCCCTCGCCGAAGGGCCCGCGGCGCTGCTGGCCCGGCTCGCCGCGTATGTGGACGGCTGGGCGGCGCTGTACGACGCGTCGGGCGCGGTCGTCGCCGCCGCGCCCGAGTGGGCCGCGCGCCGGGCCGCCCGGCTGACCGGCGAGGTGGAACGGCTGCGGGAGCGGCCCGCGCCCGCGAGCGCGGTGGTCGGGGCGTCGGGAGACGCGGCGGCCGAGGCACCGGGCGGCGCCGAGGACCGCGTCGAGCTCCAGTCCCTGGGCACGGGCCGACGGATGCGCGGCGCGCTCGCCGTCGGTACGGGAGCCGCGCTGGGCACCGCGGAGCGGTACGCGGTCCACTCGGCGATCGCCCTGCTGACGCTGACCACGGAGCGGTCGCGGGCCCTCCAGGCCGCCGAACAGCGGCTCGGCGCGGCCGTGCTGCGGATGCTGCTCTCCGGCCAGCCCGACCACGCGCGCGCCGTGGCCGGTGATCTCTACGGGGGCCTGCTCGACGCCCCGTTCCGGCTGCTGGTCGCCGAATCGGCCGAATCGTCGAAACCCGCGAAGCAGGCGAAGCCCGTGCCAGATCCGGAGACCGACCATCCGCTCCAGCTGCTCACGGAGGCGCTGGAGGCAGCGGCCGCACGGGCTGGGGAGGCGCTGCTCGCGGTCCCGGACGGCGAGGAACGGCTCATCGTGCTCGCCGTGGACGGCGGGGCGGTGGTCACGGCTTGCGAGGGCTACGCCCGGCGCGAGGCCGAGGACGCGGGGGCCGTCATCGGACTCTCCGCGCCCACGGGCCCGATCGCGGCGGCGGGCGCGTACAAACAGGCCGAGCAGGCCCTCTCGGTGGCGCGCAGACGCGGCCGGGCGCTGGTCGAGCACGAGGAACTGGCGGCGGGATCGATCCTCCCGCTGCTCGCGGACGACGCCGTACGCGCCTTCGCGGACGGCATGCTCCGCGCCCTGTACGAGCACGACGCGAAGGGCCGCGGGGATCTGGTGGCCTCGCTGCGTGCCTGGCTCTCCCGGCACGGCCAGTGGGACGCGGCGGCGGCCGACCTCGGGGTCCACCGCCATACGCTGCGCTACCGCATGCGCCGGGTGGAGGAGATCCTCGGCCGCTCGCTGGACGACCCGGACGTACGGATGGAGCTGTGGCTGGCCCTGAAGACGACGGCGTCCCCCGTACCCGCGAGCGACTAGATCCGGCCCGGGAGCCGGCGCATCCGTCGCGACGCGTCCGTCCGCGACCCCGCGCGGCGGGCGCTTACGACAATGCGTAGCACGCCTCCCACCTCACCACTCCACCCCGGACAAACGACCACCCGCGTCCGCACCCCTACCGTGGAACCAGACACCCCCATCTCTTCGGAAGGGCCCGGACTCGCAATGACTTCCACCCACGCTTTCTGGCTCGCCGGCCGCCAGGCCACCGGCGAGGACACCTTCGACGTCACCTCCCCCTGGGACGGCCGGCTCGTCGGCACCGTGGCCGTGCCGACCGAGGACCAGGTCGAAGAGGCCGTGGCCGCCGCGCACGCGGTCCTGGACGAGTTCGCCGCGACACCCGCGCACGTACGGGCCGCCGCGCTCGACCACGTCTCCCGCAGGCTCGTCGAGCGCACCGAGGAGATCGCCCGGCTGATCTCCGCCGAGAACGGCAAGCCCCTCAAGTGGGCCCGTGGCGAGGTCGGCCGCGCCGTCTCCGTCTTCCGCTTCGCCGCCGAAGAGGCCCGCCGCTTCAACGGCGGGGAGGCCCAGCGCCTCGACACCGACCCGGGCGGCGCCGGCCGTCTCGCCCTGACCCGCCGCTTCCCCCGTGGCGTCGTGCTCGGTATCGCGCCGTTCAACTTCCCGCTCAACCTCTGCGCCCACAAGATCGCCCCGGCCATCGCCGTCGGCGCCCCGATCATCCTCAAGCCCGCCCCGGCGACCCCGCTCTCCGGACTCCTCCTCGGCGAGCTGCTGGCCGAGACCGACCTGCCGGCCGGCGCCTGGTCCGTACTGCCCGTGCCGAACGACCGGATGCCCGCCCTCGTCCAGGACGAGCGGCTGCCGGTCATCTCCTTCACCGGCTCGGACAAGGTCGGCTTCGCGATCATGGACTCCGTCCCGCGCAAGCACTGCACGCTCGAACTCGGCGGCAACGGCGCGGCCGTCGTCCTCGCCGACTACGCGAGCGAGAAGGACCTGGACTGGGCCGCGACCCGGATCGCCACCTTCTCGAACTACCAGGGCGGCCAGTCCTGTATCTCCGTCCAGCGCGTGATCGCCGACGCCTCGGTGTACGAACGTCTCGTCCCCAAGGTCATCGCCGCCGTCGAGGCCCAGGTAACCGGCGACCCCGGCGACGACGCCACCGATGTGGGGCCGCTCGTCAGCGAGGACGCGGCCAAGCGCGTCGAGTCGTGGGTCGACGAGGCGGTACGGGCCGGCGCCCAGCTGCTCACGGGCGGCAAGCGGGACGGAGCGACGTACGCGCCGACCGTCCTGTCCGAGGTCCCCGCGGACGTCACGATCTCCTGCGAGGAGGTCTTCGGGCCCGTCCTCACCCTGCGCCGCGTCGAGAGCGAGACCGAGGCGTTCGAGAAGGTCAACGACTCGAAGTACGGCCTCCAGGCCGGGGTGTTCACCCATGACGTGCAGGCCGCCTTCCGCGCCCACCGCGCGCTGGAGGTCGGCGGCGTGATCATCGGCGACGTCCCCTCGTACCGCGCCGACCAGATGCCGTACGGCGGCGCCAAGCAGTCCGGCGTGGGCCGCGAGGGCGTGCGGTTCGCGATGGACGACTACACATACGAGCGCGTCATGGTGCTCACGGGCCTCGCGCTCTAGGAGGGCCTCCCGGGGGCGCTCCCGGAGCGCCCCCGGCACCCTCGCCACGTACCCGCGGCCCGCGCCACGACTGGTGGGGGTCGCGGGAATCGGGTAGATACGGACGAGTAGACCAGGTCGGCTGAACCGTCTCTGGACCCGACTCCGCGGCGAGGTGAGTTCCTCATGTCCGCCCCATCCGCACCCTCAGCAGCATCCGCACCGCAGGAACCCCAGGGCAACCCCAGGGTCTCCGAGCGGGAAGCCCGCCAGGTCGCCGAGGCGGCCCGGGAACAGGGCTGGCGCAAGCCGAGCTTCGCCAAGGAGATGTTCCTCGGCCGCTTCCGTCTCGATCTCATCCATCCGCACCCGATGCCGGCGTCCGAGGACGTCAAGCGCGGCGAGCAGTTCCTCGCGAAGCTCCGTGAATTCTGCGAGACGAGGATCGACGGCGCGCGGATCGAGCGCGAGGCCCGGATCCCCGACGAGGTGATCAACGGCCTCAGGGAGCTGGGCGCGCTCGGTATGAAGATCGAGACCAAATACGGCGGGCTCGGCCTCACCCAGGTGTACTACAACAAGGCCCTGGCCCTGGTCGGCTCCGCCAGTCCGGCGATCGGCGCGCTGCTCTCCGCCCATCAGTCGATCGGCGTACCGCAGCCGCTGAAGCTGTTCGGCACCCAGGAACAGAAGGACACCTTCCTGCCGCGCCTGGCCCGCCACGACATCTCGGCCTTCCTCCTCACCGAGCCCGACGTGGGCTCCGACCCCGCCCGGCTCGCCACGACCGCCGTCCTCGACGGCGACGCGTACGTCCTCGACGGCGTGAAGCTGTGGACGACCAACGGAGTCGTCGCCGATCTGCTCGTCGTGATGGCGCGCGTACCGAAGACGGAGGCCGGGAAGGGCGGCATCACGGCGTTCGTCGTCGAGGCCGGCTCCCCGGGTATCACGGTCGAGAACCGCAACGCGTTCATGGGCCTGCGCGGTCTGGAGAACGGCGTGACCCGCTTCCACCAGGTCAGGGTCCCCGCCGCCAACCGCATCGGACCCGAGGGCGCGGGCCTGAAGATCGCCCTCACCACCCTCAACACCGGCCGGCTCTCGCTGCCCGCGATGTGTGTCGGCGCGGGCAAGTGGTGTCTGAAGATCGCCCGCGAATGGTCGGCGGCCCGGGAGCAGTGGGGCAGGCCGGTGGGCCGCCACGAGGCCGTGGGCGCGAAGATCTCGTTCATCGCGGCCACCACCTTCGCGCTGGAGGCGGTCGTGGACCTGGCCTCCCAGATGGCCGACGAGGACCGCAACGACATCCGGATCGAAGCGGCCCTGGCCAAGCTGTACGGCTCCGAGATGAGCTGTCTGATGGCCGACGAACTGGTCCAGATCCGGGGCGGCCGGGGCTTCGAGACCGCGGACTCCCTGGCCGCGCGCGGCGAACGTGCCGTACCCGCCGAGCAGATGCTCCGCGATCTGCGCATCAACCGGATCTTCGAGGGCTCCACCGAGATCATGCATCTGCTGATCGCGCGCGAGGCGGTCGACGCCCATCTGGCGGTCGCGGGCGACATCATCGATCCGGACGCGTCGCTGTCGGACAAGGCGCGGGCCGGGGCGCAGGCGGGCCGGTTCTACGCCCGCTGGCTGCCGAAGCTGGTCGCGGGACCGGGGCAGCTGCCCGGCTCGTACGCGGAGTTCCACCCGGCGGGCCACCCCGACCTGTCGACGCATCTGCGCTATGCCGAGCGCAGCGCGCGCAAGCTCGCCCGCTCCACGTTCTACGCCATGTCGCGCTGGCAGGGCCGGATGGAGACCAAGCAGGGCTTCCTCGGCCGGATCGTGGACATCGGCGCCGAGCTGTTCGCCATGAGCGCCGCCTGTGTACGGGCGGAGCTGATGCGGACGAGCGGTGACCACGGCCGCGAGGCGTACCAGCTGGCGGACGCCTTCTGCCGGCAGGCCCGCATCCGCGTCGAGGAGCTGTTCACCCGGCTCTGGTCCAACACGGACGACCTGGACCGGAAGGTCGTGAACGGCGTCCTGGCCGGTACGTACACCTGGCTGGAGGCCGGGGTCATCGACCCGAGCGGCGAGGGCCCCTGGATCGCGGACGCGACCCCGGGACCGTCCCAGCGGGAGAACGTGCACCGTCCCGTCCACTGAGCCGCCGAGGTCATGAGGCCGGCGGGTCGCGTCCGCGTGAGGACGCGACCCGGCCGGTCCGCACGTTTGACCGAATTGTGATTAAAATGTAGGTGAATATGTAGGAATGTGGAGATGCCTACGGAATCTCCCGCCCGCGCCGGGCGGGGTTCATCGACCTCTGTGAGGGGGTTGCCATGGCCAGGGACGCCGACTTCTACGCACATGGCCGGCCGGAGAACCCGCGGCTCCCGGAGGACAGGCCGCGCGGAGGCGGGCCGAAGGGGCCGCCCCCGGTCCACAGCACGGCCTGGAAGGTCATGGCCGTCGCCATCGCGATCGTCGTGATCATCCTGGCGGGGATCCTGCTGTTCCCGTGAGGGCCTCTCGCCCCGCCCACCGCCCCGTCCCGTGACCGGAGTCAACCGACCGGCCACGGGACGGTCACGTTCGCCCGGCCGCTGTCAGTTGAACGGGTCGAGCGTGATGTACGCCTGCTGCGGGTCGCCGTCGTGCACCAGCGACTCATGGGCGCCGACATCGTCGAAGGCGAAGGCGTACGCCTTGCCGTCGGCCATCTGCGCGTGGATCTTCCTGGCGTAGTGGTTGGTCACCGAGTCCTGGTAGAAGTTCGCCGCACTCGTGTCCGGCTGGTTGGGGTTGACCAGGAGCGTGGAGCGGTTGAACCCCGCGCAGAGGGTGCGCGAGATCGGGCCGCGTACGAGGTCGTTCGGCGCGTCGAGCAGCTTGTAGCAGCCGAAGATCGAGTCCGCGTCGGGCTTCTGGAACGAGGTGACGACCGCGCCCGCGCTGTTGGTGAAGTTCATGGTGTTGCCCGAGACCCGGCCGAAGTACTTGGTGTTCGGCTGGTCCGCGAACGGGGTCACCGTCAGCGTCGACGTGCTGTACCTGCTCCACACCCGGTTGATGTAGTCGTCCATCACGGACGCGGGCAGATTTCCGGCCCCGATGCCGTGACCGGGTGAGAGGGCGCGCAGGATCGTGCCGTCGGACCGGGTCTGGATCAGATTGGCCCAGCCGCCGGGCTGGCTCCTGAGGGAGTCGAAGAATCCCTTGTAGCCGCCCGCCTTGAGGTGGCCGGTGGTCTTGGTGGTGCCGTTCGGGGCCTTGACGCCGACGGCGTAGGGCGCCGAGAACATATCGACCTGTGTGCTGTTGATCCACAGCCCAGCGTCATTGAGTGTGTACTCGGTCCAGTTGAAGAGGATGTTCCGGTTCGGGTCGGACGGGTTCTGTACGGCGGGCTGCACCAGCCCGCCGGTCGTCAGCCTGAAGTCGAGCTTCTGGCCGTACGAGAAGTAGACCCTGCCGGAGAACTTCGGCATCCGGATCGTCTTGGACTGCCCGTTGGCGGGCCCGGCGATCGACGCGTCGGGCGCCGGGGTGGGGGGATTGCCGCCCGCGGGCCAGGCGTGGAACGTACCGTTCGCGTCGGCCCAGCCCTGCTGGCCCGTCGTGAGCAGCGTGCCGAGGTTGTAGATGTAGACCGGGTCCGTGCGCCCGGAGCTGTTCGTGATGGTGAGCGGAATGGTCGTGGGAACGGCGGCCTCCGCGGGAGCCGCGGGGCCGGCGGCCGTGAACCCCGTTGCGAAGATCGCCGCGGCGGCGAGTACCGCGAGCAACTTTCTGGTACCAAGCACGCTCTACCTCCTGATGTGTGGGGATGAGAGCGCTCTCATCCCCACAGGCAGGGGGTGAGAGCGCTCTCAGAATCGGGCCGCGGGTGAGGTGTGTCAATGCGCCCGGCCCAACTCGTCGGCGGCGGCCGGCGCGTTCCGGGGCCGCGAAAACGGTTGGCGGCGTCCGGAGTTGGCGGCGTATCGTCCCGCCGCGTGATGACCGCCGCCGACGTACTGTCCGTGCTGGCCCTGCTGCGGGAGGCGGACGCGGACGTCTGGATCGCCGGAGGCTGGGGCATCGACGCCCTGCTCGGCGCCCAGACCCGCCCCCACCGCGATCTGGACCTCCTGCACCGCGCCGGCCAGGAACCCCGGGTCGTCGAGGCGCTGTCCGGCGCGGGCTTCGCCGAGACCCTGGACTGGCGCCCGGTGCGGTTCGTCCTCGCCCGCCCGACGGGTGAGGAGATCGACTTCCACCCCCTCTCCTTCGCCCCGGACGGCTCGGCGCTCCAGTCGTCACCGGACCCGGAGAAGCCCTACGTGTACCCGGCGGAGTGCTTCACCACGGGCACCATCGGGGGGACGGCGGTCCGGTGCATCTCGGCCGGGCGGCAGGTCCTGTTCCACCAGGGGTACGAGCCGGCCGACCGGGACCGCCACGACATGGCCATGCTCCGCGAGAAGTTCGGCATCACGACGCACTTCTGAGCGCCGGCTCCGGGCGCCGGCTCCGAGCGCCGGGCCGGGCCCCCCGGGATGTCGTCGCATGCCCCACAATCGGGAGTCGCGCCGTCAACTCGGCGCGGTGGACCGACAACGGGGGCAGGCATGTTCGAGGCCGGGAAGCGGCGGGTACGACGGACGCGGCGGGGGCTCGGGGCGGTGGCCGCCGGGCTCGTACTGGCCGGGGCGGCCGCGTGCGGCGGGGACGGGCAGGGCGCCGACGACGCCAAGGGCGGGAAACCGGGCGGGAATACGGCCGGCAAGCCCTCCGCCACCGCCTCCGGGCCCGCCCCGCTCACCGAGGAGCGGCTCACCGCCGCGTCCCTCACCGAGGGCGAGCGGATCGGCGCGTACACCGCCTCCGAGTACGCCCTCGGCGCGCCGCTCGGCGACGACTACACCGCCGATCCCGCCGTCTGCCAGCCGCTCGTCAGCCTCGCCGAGGGCGCCACCGCGTTCGACCCCGTCGCCGAGGTCCAGCGCAAGGCCGACATACCCGACGAGCTGCTCGGCCTCACCGTCTCCGTACAGCTGCGTTCGTACACCGCGCCGGACGCGGCCGGTGTGATGAAGGCCCTCGGCACGGCCGGGCGCGAGTGCGCGGGCGGATTCACCGAGGACCGGGCGCTGGCGCGAGCGCGGTATCTGAAGGTGGAGCCCGCCGGAGCGCCGGACGTGGGGGACGAGGCGAGGGCGTTCCGGCTCACGCTCCTCGACGTGAAGGGCACGCTGAAGCTGTACGAGTATCTGACCGTCGTACGCTCCGGCTCCACGACGCTCGCCTTCCGCGCCGAGATCACCGGTACGAAGGACGTCGGGGGAGTGCCCGGCGAGATCGTCCGGGCGCAGTGGCAGAAGTTCCGGTCGGCGGTCGGGGACGCGGCGGAAAAGCGGTGAAGACGGGCGCGCGGGGGCACCTGCCGGGGCGCGCTGTCCTTCCGGCGCGGGGATGAGGCGAGAATGGGGGCATGAGCGACTGCCCAGCCCCTCTCGCCGATCCGCACATCGCCTTCGATCCGACCGAAGGCCGCCGGGACATCGTCGTCCTCGGCTCCACCGGATCCATTGGCACACAGGCCATCGACCTGGTCCTGCGCAACCCCGACCGCTTCTGTGTCACCGCGCTCTCCGCCGCGGGCGGTCGCGTGGACCTGCTCGCCGAGCAGGCGCGGAAGCTGCGGGTCCGCACCGTCGCGGTCGCGCGCGAGGAGGCCGTGCCCGCGCTCCGGGAGGCGCTCGCCGGGCGGTACGGGACGGCCGAACCGCTTCCCGAGATCCTCGCGGGACCCGACGCCGCCACCGAGCTGGCGGCGTCCGACTGCCACACCGTGCTCAACGGCATCACCGGCTCCATCGGACTCGCGCCCACCCTCGCCGCCCTCACCGCGGGCCGTACGCTCGCGCTCGCCAACAAGGAATCGCTGATCGTCGGCGGCCCGCTGGTGAAGGCCCTGGCCAGGCCCGGCCAGATCATCCCCGTCGACTCCGAGCACGCCGCGCTCTTCCAGGCGCTGGCCGCGGGCACCCGCGCCGATGTGCGCAAGCTGGTGGTGACGGCCTCCGGCGGGCCCTTCCGCGGCCGTACGAAGGCCGAGCTGGCGCATGTCACCCCCGGGGACGCCCTCGCGCACCCCACCTGGGCCATGGGGCCGGTGATCACGGTCAACTCCGCGACCCTCGTCAACAAGGGCCTCGAAGTGATCGAGGCGCATCTGCTGTACGACATTCCCTTCGAACGCATCGAGGTCGTCGTACACCCCCAGTCGTATGTCCACTCGATGGTGGAATTCAACGACGGCTCGACCCTGGCGCAGGCGACCCCGCCCGATATGCGCGGGCCGATCGCCGTGGGTCTCGGCTGGCCGCACCGGGTGCCGGACGCCGCGCCCGCCTTCGACTGGACCACGGCCTCGACCTGGGAGTTCTTCCCGCTTGACACCGAGGCGTTCCCGTCCGTGGGACTCGCCCGGCACGTCGGGACCCTGGGCGGCACGGCCCCCGCGGTGTTCAATGCCGCGAACGAGGAGTGCGTGGACGCGTTTCTGGCCGGACGGCTGCCGTTCAACGGCATCATGGATACGGTCACAGAGGTCGTCGCGGAGCACGGCACCCCCCGTAAGGGAACCTCGCTCACCGTCGCGGACGTCCTCGAAGCGGAGACCTGGGCCCGCGCCCGGGCCCGTGAAACGGCAGCGGAATTCAGTGAAGAACAGCCAGCGGAGGCTCGCGCATGACGATCCTGTTGACGGTCCTCGGCATTGCCGTCTTTGTCGTGGGGCTGCTCTTCTCCATCGCCTGGCACGAACTGGGCCATCTCTCCACGGCCAAACTCTTCGGCATCCGCGTGCCCCAGTACATGGTCGGCTTCGGGCCGACCATCTGGTCGCGCACGAAGGGCGATACGGAGTACGGGATCAAGGCGATCCCGCTCGGCGGCTACATCCGGATGATCGGAATGTTCCCGCCTGGCCCCGACGGCAGGATCGAGGCACGCTCCACCTCGCCGTGGCGCGGGATGATAGAGGACGCGCGCTCCGCCGCCTTCGAGGAGCTGGGACCGGGCGACGAGAAGCGCCTCTTCTACACGCGCAAGCCGTGGAAGCGCGTGATCGTGATGTTCGCGGGTCCGTTCATGAACCTCGTCCTGGCCGCCGTGATCTTCATCGGTGTGGCGATGAGCTTCGGCTTCCAGACCCAGACCACGCAGGTCGCAGGCGTCCAGCAGTGTGTGATCTCGCAGAGCGAGAAGCGCGACACCTGCGAGAAGAAGGACCCCGTCTCGCCCGCGCGCGCGGCCGGTCTCCAGAAGGGCGACAAGATCGTCGCCTTCAACGGGCAGCGGGTCGACGACTGGTCGACGCTCTCCGGCCTCATCCGCGAGACGATCGGCCCCGCCACCATCACCGTCGACCGCGACGGCACCGAGCGGGTGCTGCACGCCACGCTCGCCAAGAACATGGTGGCCGAGAAGGACTCCGACGGAGAGGTCGTCCCGGACAAGTACGTACCGGCCGGCTATCTCGGCTTCGCCGCCTCCACCGAGATCGTCCCGCTCTCGTTCCCCCAGTCCGTGGACCGGATGGGCACCATGATCGGGGACGGTGTCGAGTCGATCGTCGCCCTGCCCTCCAAGATCCCCGACCTCTGGAGCGCGGCCTTCGGCGACGGCCCGCGCAAGGACGACTCACCGGTCGGTGTGGTCGGCGCGGCGCGCATCGGCGGCGAGGTGATGACGCTGGACATCCCCGCGCAGAACCAGATCGCGATGATGCTGTTCCTGCTCGCGGGCTTCAACCTCTCGCTCTTCCTCTTCAACATGCTGCCGCTGCTGCCCCTGGACGGCGGGCACATCGCGGGCGCGCTCTGGGAATCGCTGCGGCGCAGGCTCGCACGGCTGTTCAAGCGGCCCGATCCGGGCCCGTTCGATGTGGCGAAGCTGATGCCCGTCGCCTATGTCGTGGCGGGGATCTTCATCTGCTTCACCCTGCTCGTCCTGGTCGCCGACGTCTTCAACCCCGTCAAGATCAGCTGATACGAACCGATTCGCGGCGGCCGGACACCATTCGTGTCCGGCCGCTTATCTTTGGGTGGAGTTTTCGCGTGGATGTGCTCGGCCCGCACACCGTGGCGTAATCTCGGGGCTGGAGCCCGCCGATCTCGGGACCTCGATCCACACCTTGGGGTTGCACAGCAGATGACTGCAATTTCTCTCGGAATGCCGTCCGTTCCGACGAAGCTCGCCGACCGACGGGTCAGCCGTCAGATCCAGGTGGGGTCGGTGGCGGTCGGCGGGGACGCACCGGTCTCGGTGCAGTCGATGACGACGACGCGTACGTCCGACATCGGCGCGACGCTGCAGCAGATCGCGGAGCTGACGGCGTCCGGCTGCCAGATCGTACGGGTCGCGTGCCCGACCCAGGACGACGCCGACGCGCTGGCGACGATCGCGCGGAAGTCACAGATCCCGGTCATTGCGGACATCCACTTCCAGCCGAAGTACGTGTTCGCGGCGATCGACGCGGGCTGCGCGGCGGTGCGGGTGAACCCGGGCAACATCAAGCAGTTCGACGACAAGGTCAAGGAGATCGCGAAGGCGGCGGGCGAGACCGGCACCCCGATCCGTATCGGCGTGAACGCCGGGTCGCTGGACGCGCGTCTGCTGGCGAAGTACGGAAAGGCCACGCCGGAGGCGCTCGTCGAGTCGGCGCTCTGGGAGGCGTCGCTGTTCGAGGAGCACGGCTTCCGCGACATCAAGATCTCGGTGAAGCACAACGACCCGGTGATCATGGTCAACGCCTACCGGCAGCTGGCGGCGCAGTCCGACTACCCGCTGCACCTCGGCGTCACCGAGGCGGGACCCGCGTTCCAGGGCACCATCAAGTCCGCGGTGGCCTTCGGCGCACTCCTCAGCGAAGGCATCGGCGACACGATCCGGGTCTCGCTCTCCGCCCCGCCGGCGGAGGAGGTCAAGGTCGGCATCCAGATCCTGGAGTCGCTCAATCTGCGCCAGCGCCGGCTGGAGATCGTCTCGTGTCCGTCCTGCGGCCGCGCCCAGGTCGATGTCTACAAGCTGGCCGACGAGGTGACGGCCGGTCTTGAGGGCATGGAGGTCCCGCTGCGCGTGGCCGTCATGGGCTGTGTCGTGAACGGCCCCGGCGAGGCCCGTGAGGCCGATCTCGGTGTCGCGTCCGGCAACGGCAAGGGACAGATCTTCGTCAAGGGCGAGGTCATCAAGACCGTCCCGGAATCGAAGATCGTGGAGACCCTCATCGACGAGGCCATGAAGATCGCGGAGCAGATGGAGAAGGACGGCATCGCCTCGGGCGAGCCCGAGGTCTCCGTCCGCTGACCGCGCCTCTCGTGCCGGCCACCGTGTCCGCCTGCGGACATATGTGCGTAACGGGTCCCGCAGCCACCGCCCCCGGGCCTCGGCTGCGGGACCCTTCGCGCTCTGACCTGCGGCGATACCGGATCCTGCTCCGATGAGCGGCATACCGGGAAGGCGCCGGGTACAGTGCGGGGATCGGCAGACGTATGGTGAGGCCCCCTCGTGTTGACGCAGACCACCACCCGGGTCCTCGAACCCAGCGAACTCGACGCCGCGCTCGCCGTCCTGGAGAGCGAGCCCGTCGAAAACGCCTTCGTGACGTCCCGCGTACAGGTCGCGGGGCTCGACCCCTGGCGCCTGGGCGGCGAGATGTGGGGCTGGTACGCGGACGGGCGGCTGCGCTCGCTCTGCTACTCCGGCGCCAATCTCGTACCGATCTGCGCCACCCCCGAGGCCGTGCGCGCCTTCGCCGACCGGGCCCGCAGAACCGGCCGCCGCTGCTCCTCGATCGTCGGCCCCGCCGAGCCCACCGCCCAGCTGTGGCGGCTGCTGGAGCCGCACTGGGGGCCGGCCCGCGAGATCCGCGCCCACCAGCCGCTGATGGTCACCGAGCAACCGCCCGCCACCGTCGCGCCCGACCCCCTCGTGCGCCGCATCCGCAAGGCCGAGCTGGACGTGATCATGCCCGCCTGCGTGGCGATGTTCACCGAGGAGGTCGGTGTCTCACCGCTCGCCGGTGACGGCGGACTGCTCTACCAGGCGCGCGTCGCCGAACTCGTCGGCGCGGGACGCTCGTTCGCCCGGATCGACGACGGCAGAGTCGTCTTCAAGGCCGAGATCGGCGCCGCCACCCCCCGGGCCTGCCAGATCCAGGGCGTCTGGGTCGACCCCGAATTCCGCGGCCGCGGCCTGTCCGAGGCGGGCATGGCGGCGGTCGTACGGTACGCGCTGGCCGATGTGGCGCCCGTCGTGAGCCTGTACGTGAACGACTACAACACCCCCGCCAGAGCCGCGTACCGCCGGGTGGGTTTCCGTGAAGTGGGCGCCTTCATGAGCGTGCTGTTCTGAAAGTAGGGTTCGGCCCATGCTGAGCATTCCCGGGGGCAGCCCCCGCACCCCCGACGTACAGGTAGGGCCGGTCGACCTCGCCGCACGCGTCGACGAGGCGCTCGCCGTACAGGCCCTCGCCTTCGGGCTCAGCGACGACGAGATCGAGGTACGCCGCCACATCGTGCTCCGGCATCTGCTGCTGCGCGGCTCCCGAGCCCTCGGCGCGACCACCGTGACCGGCCGGCTCGTCGGCTTCGTGTACGGCCTGCCCAACGACCGCGCCCACTGGTGGTCCACCGTCGTCGAGCCCTATCTGCGCACCACCGGCTCCGAGGGCTGGCTCATCGACTCCTTCGTGATCACCGAGCTGCATGTCCACCCGGAGTTCCAGGCCCGGGGCATCGGCCGCGCCCTGATCACCGCGATCACCGACAGCGCGGGCGAACCCAAGTCGATCCTCTCCGCGATCGACATCGAGAGCCCGGCACGCCGCCTCTACCGCGCGCTCGGCTACGCGGACCTGGCCCGCCAGGTCCACTTCCCCAGCGCGCCCAAGCCGTACGCCGTGATGGGCGCCCCGCTGCCGCTGCGCAGGGCGGTCGGCGCGGACAACTGATTTCCGCCCGCGGGCGTGCCCCGGTTAACCTCCAGGCATCAGCCGAGAGAACGCAGGAGTGCTCCCCATGTCCCAGGTCCAGCGCATGTCCCGTTTGATGGTCAAGACATTGCGCGACGACCCGGCGGACGCCGAGACGCTCAGCCACAAGCTGCTCGTCCGCGCGGGGTACGTCCGCCGTACGTCCGCCGGTATCTGGACCTGGCTGCCCCTGGGCAAGAAGGTCTTCGACAACGTCTCGCGCGTCGTCCGCGAGGAGATGGACGCCATCGGCGCGCAGGAGGTGCTGCTGCCCGCGCTGCTGCCCAGGGAGCCGTACGAGGCCAGCGGCCGCTGGGAGGAGTACGGCGACCTGCTGTTCCGCCTCAAGGACCGCAAGGGCGCCGACTATCTGCTGGGCCCCACGCACGAGGAGATCTTCACCCAGGTCGTCAAGGACCAGTGCACGTCCTACAAGGACCTGCCGGTGATGCTCTACCAGATCCAGACGAAGTACCGGGACGAGGCCAGGCCGCGCTCCGGCGTGCTGCGCGGCCGTGAGTTCCAGATGAAGGACTCGTACTCCTTCGACACCACGGACGAGGGCCTCGCCGAGTCGTACGCGCTGCACCGTGAGGCGTACCAGAAGATCTTCGCGCGCCTCGGCCTCGACTTCCGTATCGTCTCGGCGGTCTCCGGCGCGATGGGCGGCTCCGCCTCCGAGGAGTTCCTGGCGCCCGCCGCGGCCGGCGAGGACACCTTCGTGGACTGCCCCGCCTGTGACTACGCGGCCAACACGGAAGCGGTCACCTTCGCGGCGTCCGTGCCCGCGGCCACCGAGCCCGGCCCGGTCGAGGAGCTCGACACCCCCGACACCCCGACCATCGAGACGCTCGCCGCGTTCCTCGATGTGCCGGCCTCGGCGACCCTGAAGAACCTGCTGGTCAAGGTCGACGGCGAGATCACGGCCGTCGGCGTCCCCGGTGACCGCGAGGTGGACCTCGGCAAGCTCGGCGAGCACCTCGCGCCCGCGGTGGTGGAGCTGGTGACGGCCGAGGACTTCGAGGACCGGCCCGAGCTGGTACGGGGCTACGTCGGCCCGCAGGGCCTCAAGATCCGCTACATCGCGGACCCCCGGATCGCGCCCGGCACCGCCTGGATCACCGGCGCCAACAAGCCCGGCACGCACGCGCGCGACGTGGTCTGCGGGCGGGACTTCGAGGTCGACGACTACCTCGACGTGGTCGTCGTCGAGGCGGGCGACCCCTGCCCGGCCTGCGGTACGGGCCTCAAGCTCGACCGCGCGATCGAGATCGGCCATATCTTCCAGCTCGGCCGCAAGTACGCCGACACCTTCCAGCTCGATGTCCTCGGCCAGCAGGGCAAGCCGGTCCGCGTGACCATGGGCTCGTACGGCATCGGCGTCTCGCGCGC
The DNA here is from genome assembly GCF_055639435.1 of Streptomyces sp. NPDC039430. Taxonomy (NCBI): domain Bacteria; kingdom Bacillati; phylum Actinomycetota; class Actinomycetes; order Kitasatosporales; family Streptomycetaceae; genus Streptomyces; species Streptomyces sp. NPDC039430. Next base: position 133,381 of record NZ_JBVKAK010000012.1, read on the forward strand.
GGTGGCGGCCCTGGCCGAGCAGAGCGCCGACGAGCAGGGCCTGTGCTGGCCCCGCGAGATCGCCCCGGCGGACGTCCATGTCGTCGCGGCGGGCAAGGCGCTCCAGACGGAACTGGCGCTGGACGTCTCCGAGCAGCTGTCGGCGGCCGGTCTGCGGGTGCTGGTGGACGAGCGTCCCGGGGTCTCGCCCGGCGTGAAGTTCACCGACGCCGAACTGATCGGTGTCCCCAAGATCCTGGTGGCGGGCCGCCGCTCGGCCGACGGCGTCCTGGAGCTGAAGGACCGCCGTACGGGCGAGCGCGAGGAACTGACCGTCGCGGAGGCGATCGCCCGCCTGACCGCCTGACCAGTGCTCATCGTGGGATGGGCTCGCGTACCGGGCCCGTCCCACGACAAGCCCCCGGCCCGTCCGGAGCGTGAATCCCCGGAGTGCGGCAGGGCCCTACAGCCAGCCCGCGAACTCCAGCAGCAGCTCCGCGCTCTGCCGACGGCCCGCCCGCAGCGTGCGCACGCCCGACTCCACCGCGCGGAACAGCGTCCACCCACGCACCCGTTCCCGGTCCAGGTCCAGCGAATCGGCCAGCCTGTTGACCCGGCGGCGGGCCGAGGACGCCCCCGACGACGCCGCCACCAGGTCCTCGACCCGGTCGCGCACCAGCCGGGCCAGATCGTAGGCGCGCTCACCGACCAGCGGCTCCGGGCCGACCGCGAGCCAGGGCGCGCGGTCGCCCGCGAGCACCTTGCCCTGGCCGAAGGCGCCGTGCAGGAGCCGTACTTCGGCGGCGGAGGCGCAGAGTTCGTCGCGCGCCGCCAGCGCCGCCGACACCAGCGGCGCGAGCGTGTCGTCGGCCGTCGACCGCAGCGCCGCCGCTTCCCGCGCGGTCCGCTCGGCCACCGTCTCGAAGTCATGGTCCCCGGGCGGCTCGACCCACAGCCGGCGCACCGTACCCGCCGCTTCGAGCAGGGACTTCGCCTCCGGCAGGGAGCGCAGCGACACCTCCGGATGCAGCCGCTCCAGGAGCAGCGCGCCGCCGGCCGTGTCCGGGGCGTCCGTGCCGTCGGCGTCCCCGGCGTCGAGCAGCTCCGCCGCCCCCCAGCCCTTCCAGTGCGCCAGCGCCGCCCGCTCCCGCGAGGGAGCCGCGAACGGCGGGACGATCTTGAGCGTCGCGGGGGAGCCGTCGGACCGCCGTACGAGCAGCACCAGCCCGCTCCGGCCGCCCGGCGCGATCACCCGCTCGACCTCCAGCCCCCGCCGGGCGACCGCCTCACCGGTGATGCCGGGCAGTCGCTCCAGCCACTCGGCGGCGGCGGTCTCCCCGTACCTCTCGCCGAGCGTGCGCACCAGACGCCGCGGCGGTTCGAAACCCATACGTGCGTAGTTCCCTTTCCGAGCTCACGGGCTCACGCGCGCTCGGCGAGCCCAGGAAAGGCTACGCCGGTCCCGCGCCAGCGCACCGCGCGCACGGCGGCCTCGCGCAGCGCGCCCGCCGCCTCGCGCCGCAGGGGGCCCTCGGAGGCCCGTACGAGATCGGAGTAGACGCCCGCGACGCGGTCCTCCAGATGGGCGGCCAGCCGTACGGCGGCGGCGGAGTCCGGTACGGGGAAGGGCAGGGCGTACGCGGGAGCGGCGGCAGCGGGTGTACCGCCCAGGTCCCGTACGGTGCGCGCCAGCGCGTCGCGCCGGGCCCGGTGCGCCGCGTGCGCGCTGGTGGCCTCGCTCCGGCGCGCGTCGCCGACGCGACCGCCGACGACCCCGTACCCGTACACGGCGGCGTGCTCCGCGGCGAGTGCGGCCTGCGCGGCGTCCAGCGCACCGTCGTTCGCCCCGGTCGCCGTGCCCGTCGTCCACGCCGTCCGCGCCGTACTCATGAGCGGGATCCTTCCGTCAGCAGATAGGCGTGCGCGGCGCTCGCCGCCGCGAGTGAGGCCAGCAGCCGGGCCAGTTCCGGGGGCGCTTCCATGAGCGCGCCGGTGTGCGCGTCGCTGGTACGGCGCTCGGTCGCGGCCAGCGCCCTGAGGGCCTCCGCCGGTTCCTCCGGAACGGCGGGCGAGCCGGGCACCGGGGCCGCGGCCGTGACGGGCGCGGACGGAGCGGTGGACGCCGGGGGGGACGGGCTCGCGGACCCGGACAGCTCCGGGGCCAGCGCCGCCAACTGCCGTACGACCGCCGCCCGTAGCGGAGCCAGCCGCTCGCGCTGCCCGGGGTGCCGCTTCAGCACGGCGTCGTACCGCCCCAGCAACTCCCGGTTGGTGCCTGCCGCGCGCACCCGCAGCGCGCGCTCGGTCTCGGCCGCCCGCGCGATTCCCGCCGGGCTGTCCGCGGCCGGCGAGTCCTGGGAACAGCCGGTCAGCAGACCGGCCGTCGTGGCGCCCGCGGCCATCAGAGCATGCCTCCGTGTCGTCCCCGTGCGCCCCACGCGTCTCTCCTCGGGCCTCGCGATGATCACCGCAGGCGAGCGTACCCGCGGGTCACCCCCAGGTGGACGGCAACACCCCTTGGGACCGGATACCCTTTGATCTGACACGCGACTTGATCTGACACGCGACGATCCCACAACAGCACACGCGGCCGAGGAGTCACCCGGATGAGCACCACCCAGAGCGAAAGGCTGCGCGGACTGCTGGAACCGCTCGTCAGCGCGAAGGACCTGGATCTGGAAGAGATCGAGGTGTCCCGGGCGGGCAGGCGTCGTGTGCTGAGGGTCGTGGTCGATTCCGACGAGGGCGTGGACCTCGACGAGTGCGCCGAGCTGAGCCGCTCCATCTCCGACAGGCTCGACGAGACGGACGCGATGGGCGAGGACGAGTACCAGCTCGAAGTGACCTCCCCCGGGGCGGAGCGCCCGCTCACCGAACACCGCCACTACGTGCGCGCCGTGGGCCGGCTGGCCAGGTTCCAGCTCCACGAGGACGGCGAACTGGTGGCACGCATCCTCACCGTCGACGACGAGGGGCTCGACCTCGAAGTCCCGGGCGTGAAGGGGCGCAAGCCCACCGCCCGCCGGGTCGGGTTCGCGGGGATCGACAAGGCGCGCGTGGAGATCGAGTTCAGCCGCAAGGACAAGAAGGAAGAGGAGGCGTAGCCGTGGACATCGATGTGAAGCTCCTGAGGGGCTTGGCACAAGAGAAGGAGATTCCCTTCGACCTGCTGGTCGAGGCGATCGAATCGGCGCTCCTCATCGCCTACCACCGCACCGAGGGCAGCCACCGGCGCGCCCGGGTCGTACTGAGCCGGGACACCGGCCATGTCACGGTCTGGGCCAAGGAGGACCCGGCCGATCTGGAGGAGGGGCAGGAGCCCAAGGAGTTCGACGACACCCCGTCGGACTTCGGCCGGATCGCCGCGACCACCGCCCGCCAGGTCATCCAGCAGCGGCTGCGGGACGCCGAGAACGACGTCACCTTCGGCGAGTACGCGCGCCGGGAGGGCGATATCGTCGCCGGTCTCGTCCAGCAGGGCAAGGACCCGAAGAACGTCCTGGTCAAGCTGGACGACAAGCTGGAAGCCATCCTTCCGGTGCAGGAACAGGTGCCGGGCGAGGAGTACACCCACGGCCTCCGGCTGCGTACGTACGTGGTGAGGGTGGCCAGGGGGGTGCGCGGGCCGTCCGTGACGCTGTCCCGTACCCACCCCAATCTGGTGAAGAAGCTCTTCGCGCTGGAGGTCCCGGAGATCGCGGACGGCTCCGTCGAGATCACGGCGATCGCCCGCGAGGCCGGCCACCGCACCAAGATCGCCGTACGGTCGACACGTTCCGGTCTCAATGCCAAGGGCGCCTGCATCGGCCCGATGGGCGCGCGTGTGCGCAATGTCATGGCCGAACTGCTGGGCGAGAAGATCGACATCGTCGACTGGTCGGACGACCCGGCCGAGATGGTGGCGAACGCGCTGTCGCCCGCCCGGGTCACCAAGGTCGAGGTCGTCGACCTGGGCGCCCGCTCCGCGCGGGTGACCGTGCCCGACTACCAGCTGTCCCTGGCGATCGGCAAGGAAGGGCAGAACGCCCGCCTCGCCGCCCGGCTGACCGGCTGGCGCATCGACATCCGGCCGGACACGGAGCCCACGGACGACGACCGGGACCGCGGCGACGACCGTGACCGGGGCGACGACCGGGGCCGTGGCCGCGACGACCGCGGGCGCGACCGCGGCTGAGTATCCGGCTCCGACGATCGGGCAACGACCGGCGGTGGCGGGCCTGTCGCACGCAGCGGCGACCCGGCCTCGCCGGACATCGACACGATCTTTCGGGCGGTGGGCGTTCGAACCTTGCCCCAAAGGGGTGATGTCGGCGCGGGGAGGTAGACTTGAACGTGTCTGGCCGGACGATCGACCGTGCATGCCCTGAGCGCACCTGCGTGGGCTGCCGGGAGCGAGCGGCCAAGAACGATCTGTTGCGCATCGTGGTGACCGGAGAACAATGTGTTCCCGATCAACGCGGTACGCTGCCCGGCCGGGGTGCGTATGTGCACCCCGCCTTGATCTGTCTCGATCTGGCGGTCCGCCGCCGGGCGTTCCCCCGGGCCTTCCGGGTCCAGGGACCGCTCGACAGCGCGGAGCTGCGCCGTGTGGTCGAGGCGATCACAGTGCAGGCAGCACTGTAGGAAGAAGTACGGCACGGAGCCCCGTGCGGTTCAGGTACCTCGCGAGTTGGAAGTAGGTCGAGATTGCGATGAGCACTCGATGAGTACGCGATGAGTACGCCCATGAAGTAGCGACGGTCCGGCGGTAACCCGGACCTAAAAGGAGCGAAGTGGCTAAGGTCCGGGTATACGAACTCGCCAAGGAGTTCGGCGTGGAGAGCAAGGTCGTCATGGCCAAGCTCCAAGAACTCGGTGAATTCGTCCGTTCGGCGTCGTCGACGATCGAGGCGCCGGTTGTACGCAAATTGACTGACGCTTTGCAGGGGCCCGGCGGCAACGCCGGCAAGTCCGCTGCCAAGCCCGGGGCGCCCCGCAAGGCGACCCCCGCCAGGCCCGCCGCGCCCTCCCCGGCGCAGGCGGCACGTCCCGCTGCCCCCAAGCCCGGTGTCCCGGCCCCCAAGCCGGCCGCCGCCGAGGCCCCCAGGAGCACCCCCTCCGCCGCGCCGACGCCCGGCCCGCGTCCGGCTCCGGCCCCGCGGCCCGCGGCCGCCGCGCCGAAGCCGGCGCCCGCCGCGCCGGCGGCCCCGGAGTTCACCGCGCCCCCGTCGGCCCCGGCCGCCGGTCCCCGGCCCGGTGCCACCCCCGGCCCGCGTCCGTCCAACCGCCCCACGGGCGGCCAGGGCGACCAGCGCCAGGGCGAGCGGCAGAGCGATCAGCGCCAGGGCGACCAGCGCCAGGGCGGCCGCTCCGGCGGCGCGCGTCCCGGCCAGGCCCCGCGTCCCGGTGCCCGCCCCGCGGGCCCGCGTCCTGGCAACAACCCCTTCACCTCGGGTGGCTCCACCGGAATGGCGCGCCCGCAGGCGCCCCGTCCCGGCGGCGCCCCGCGTCCCGGCGGCCCCGGTGCCCCCGGTGGTCCGCGCCCGCAGGGCTCCGGTCAGGGCGGTCCCCGTCCGCAGGCCGGTCCCGGTGGACAGACCGGACGTCCCACCCCCGGCGGTATGCCGCGTCCGCAGGCGCCCCGCGCCGCGGGTCCCGGCGGTGGCCCCGGTGGTAACCGTCCGAACCCGGGCATGATGCCGCAGCGTCCCGCCGCGGGTCCGCGTCCCGGCGGTGGCCCCGGCGGTGGCCGCGGTCCCGGTGGCGGCGGTCGTCCCGGCGGTGCCGGTGGCGGCGGCGGTCGTCCCGGTGGCGGCGGCTTCGCCGGCCGTCCCGGTGGTGGCGGCGGCGGTGGCGGCTTCGCCGGTCGCCCGGGTGGCGGCGGCGGTGGCGGCGCTCCGGGTCGTCCCGGTGGCGGCGGCTTCGGTGGCGGCGGTGGCCGTCCCGGCTTCGGCGGACGTCCGGGTGGTCCCGGCGGCCGTGGTGGCACACAGGGCGCGTTCGGCCGTCCCGGCGGGCCCGCCCGTCGTGGCCGCAAGTCGAAGCGGCAGAGGCGCCAGGAGTACGAGGCCATGCAGGCCCCGTCGGTAGGCGGCGTGATGCTGCCGCGCGGCCAGGGCCAGACGGTCCGGCTGTCGCGCGGTGCGTCGCTCACCGACTTCGCGGAGAAGATCAACGCCAACCCGGCGTCGCTCGTCGCCGTGATGATGAACCTCGGCGAGATGGTCACCGCCACGCAGTCCGTCTCCGACGAGACCCTCCAGGTCCTCGCCGGCGAGATGAACTACGTCGTCGAGATCGTCAGCCCCGAGGAGGAGGACCGCGAGCTGCTGGAGTCCTTCGACATCGAGTTCGGCGAGGACGAGGGCGGCGAGGAAGCCCTCGTGTCCCGTCCGCCGGTCGTGACCGTCATGGGTCACGTCGACCACGGTAAGACCAGGCTGCTGGACGCGATCCGCAAGACGAACGTCGTCGCGGGCGAGGCCGGCGGTATCACGCAGCACATCGGCGCGTACCAGGTCGCCACGGACGTCAACGGTGAAGAGCGCAAGATCACCTTCATCGACACCCCGGGTCACGAGGCGTTCACCGCCATGCGTGCCCGTGGTGCCAAGTCCACCGACATCGCGATCCTGGTGGTCGCGGCCAACGACGGTGTGATGCCCCAGACGATCGAGGCGCTGAACCACGCCAAGGCGGCCGACGTGCCGATCGTGGTCGCGGTCAACAAGATCGACGTCGAGGGCGCCGACCCGACCAAGGTGCGCGGCCAGCTCACCGAGTTCGGTCTGGTGGCCGAGGAGTACGGCGGCGACACCATGTTCGTCGACATCTCCGCCAAGCAGGGCCTGCACATCGACAGCCTGCTGGAGGCCGTGGTCCTCACCGCGGACGCCTCGCTCGACCTCCGGGCCAACCCGGAACAGGACGCGCAGGGTATCGCCATCGAGGCCCACCTCGACCGCGGTCGCGGCGCTGTCGCCACCGTCCTCGTCCAGCGCGGCACGCTGCGCGTCGGTGACACGATGGTCGCCGGTGACGCGTACGGCCGTGTCCGGGCGATGCTCGACGACAACGGCAACAACGTCGAGGAAGCGGCGCCGTCGACGCCGGTCCTGGTCCTGGGTCTCACCAACGTCCCCGGCGCCGGCGACAACTTCCTCGTGGTCGACGAGGACCGCACCGCCCGGCAGATCGCCGAGAAGCGTGCCGCCCGTGAGCGGAACGCGGCCTTCGCCCGCAGGGGCGTCCGGTTCTCCCTGGAGAACCTGGACGAGGCCCTCAAGGCCGGTCTGGTGCAGGAACTCAACCTCATCATCAAGGGCGACGCGTCCGGTTCGGTGGAGGCTCTTGAGTCCTCGCTGCTCCAGCTCGACGTCGGCGACGAGGTCGACATCCGGGTCCTGCACCGCGGTGTGGGTGCGGTCACCGAGTCGGACATCGACCTGGCCATGGGCTCCGACGCCATCGTGATCGGCTTCAACGTGCGCGCCGCCGGGCGCGCCGCGCAGATGGCCGAGCGCGAGGGTGTGGACGTCCGGTACTACTCGGTCATCTACCAGGCGATCGAGGAGATCGAGTCCGCCCTCAAGGGCATGCTCAAGCCGGAATACGAAGAGGTCGAGCTCGGTACGGCGGAGATCCGCGAGGTCTTCCGCTCGTCCAAGCTGGGCAACATCGCGGGTGTTCTCATCCGCTCCGGCGAGGTCAAGCGGAACACCAAGGCCCGGCTCGTCCGCGATGGCAAGGTCATCGCGGAGGACCTCAACATCCAGGGTCTGCGCCGCTTCAAGGACGACGTCACCGAGATCCGCGAAGGCTTCGAGGGCGGTATCAACCTCGGAAACTTCAACGACATCAAGATCGACGACGTCATCGCGACGTACGAGATGCGCGAGAAGCCGCGCGGCTGACGCACGGCAACCGGTCCGGGGCCGGTCGACGGGACGCATATTCCGTCGATCGGCCCCGGCCGTTCCGTGTACGGTTCTTGTGCCCCTGCCAAGCGCTGGCAGGGCATCTGAACCCGTACCGGCGGGGATCCGGAAACGCATGTATGTGGGGACGCTGTCCTTCGATCTGCTCCTCGGCGACGTACGGTCGTTGAAGGAGAAACGCTCCGTCGTCCGGCCCATCGTCGCCGAGCTGCAGCGGAAATTCGCGGTGAGCGTGGCGGAGACCGGCGGTCAGGATCTCCATCGCAGGGCCGAGATCGGTCTCGCGGTGGTGTCCGGTGACTGGGCGCACCTCACGGATGTGCTGGACCGCTGCGAGCGCATGGTCGCCGGCCACCCCGAGGTGGAGCTGCTGTCGGTACGACGGCGGCTGCACGGCGATGAAGACTGACCAGTACACAAGGAAACCCAGAAGGAAGAGTGACGGACCGGTGACCGACAACGCGCGGGCCCGCAAGCTGGCCGATCGCATCCAGGTCGTGGTCGCGGAGACCCTGGACCGCCGTATCAAGGACCCGCGACTGGGCTTCGTGACCATCACGGACGCCCGCGTCACCGGCGACCTGCGGGAGGCCACGGTCTTCTACACGGTCTACGGCGACGACGAGGAGCGCGCGGCCTCCGCGGCGGCCCTGGAGAGCGCCAAGGGCGTCCTCCGCTCCGAGGTGGGCCGTCAGACCGGCGTCCGCTTCACCCCGACGCTGGCGTTCGTCCCCGACGCCCTGCCGGACAACGCCCGCACCATCGAGGACCTCCTCGACAAGGCGCGCGCCAAGGACGCCGAGGTACGGCAGGTGTCGACCGGCAAGACCTACGCGGCCGGGGCCGACCCGTACCGCAAGGACGACGAGGACGACACCGACGACACGGACGACACGGACGGCGCCGCCGCGGAATGACTCAGCAGAACACCACGCCCGACGGGCTTGTCATCGTGGACAAGCCGTCGGGCTTCACTTCGCACGACGTCGTCGCCAAGATGCGCGGGATCGCCAGAACCCGCCGCGTCGGCCACGCCGGCACCCTCGACCCCATGGCGACGGGCGTCCTCGTCCTCGGCGTGGAGCGGGCCACGAAGCTCCTCGGACACCTCGCGCTGACCGAGAAGGAGTACCTCGGCACCATCCGCCTGGGGCAGGACACCGTCACGGACGACGCGGAGGGGGAGATCACCTCCTCGGCCGACGCCTCCGCCGTGAAGCGCGAGGCCATCGACGCCGGGATCGCGGCACTGACCGGCGCCCTCATGCAGGTGCCCTCCAAGGTCAGCGCCATCAAGATCGACGGCAAGCGGTCGTACGCGCGCGTGCGCGGCGGCGAGGAGTTCGAGATCCCGGCCCGCCCGGTGACCGTCTCCTCGTTCCGGCTCTACGACGTCCGCGAAGCGGTCGCGGAGGACGGCACTCCGGTCCTTGACCTGGTCGTCTCCGTCGTCTGCTCCTCCGGTACGTATATCCGCGCCCTCGCCCGCGACCTCGGCGCCGGCCTCGGGGTCGGCGGGCATCTCACCGCGCTGCGCAGGACCCGGGTGGGGCCCTACGCGCTCGACGCGGCGAAGACGCTCGACCAGCTCCAGCAGGAGCTGACCGTCATGCCGGTCGCCGAGGCCGCCGCCGCGGCGTTCGCGCGCTGGGACGTCGACGAGAGGCGGGCCAAGCTGCTGATCAACGGCGTACGGCTGGACATGCCCTCGTACGCCACGGCCCCGGTGGCAGCGTTCGACCCCGAGGGGCGCTTCGTGGCGCTGGTCGAGGAGCAGGACGGCAAGGCCAAGAGCCTCGCGGTCTTCGGCTGACCCTCCACCGTGGGGCGGACAGGCACGCCTGTCCGCCCCACGGTCCCCCTCCCGGAGGGGTGTCTGTCCACACGGCACCCGCCGCGCACCTCACGGACCGGGCGCTCGGAGCGCACCACCGGTGCACGGGGAGCGTGTTCGGCCCGCGGCCGGGTTCTCCGGTGCCGGTGAGGGCCGTGGGCGCCGGGCATGGCAGTCTTAGAGCTGCGTAATCGGCAATGAAGTACACAGTTTCGGGCGAGGAGCGGTCACAGTGCAGCGCTGGCGTGGCTTGGAGGACATCCCCCAGGACTGGGGGCGCGGCGTCGTCACCATCGGCTCCTACGACGGGGTGCACCGCGGTCACCAGCTGATCATCGGACGGGCCGTGGAACGGGCACGCGAGCTGGGGGTGCAGTCGGTCGTCGTCACCTTCGACCCGCACCCCAGCGAGGTCGTACGCCCCGGCAGCCACCCGCCCCTCCTCGCGCCCCACCACCGGCGCGCCGAGCTGATGGCGGACCTGGGGGTGGACGCGCTGCTGATCCTCCCCTTCACCCTTGAGTTCTCCAAGCTGTCGCCCGCCGACTTCATCGTGAAGGTCCTGGTCGACAAGTTGCACGCCCGCGCGGTCATCGAGGGCCCGAACTTCCGCTTCGGCCACAAGGCCGCCGGCAATGTCGCCGTCCTGGCCGATCTGGGGGTGACCTACGACTACGAGGTCGAGGTCGTCGACCTCTATGTGACCGGCGAGGCGGGCGGCGGCGAGCCCTTCTCCTCCACCCTCACCCGCCGACTGGTCGCCGAGGGCGATGTCGCGGGCGCGGCGGAGATCCTGGGCCGGCCGCACCGGGTGGAGGGCGTGGTCGTACGCGGCGCGCAGCGCGGACGTGAACTCGGCTTCCCGACGGCGAACGTGGAGACCCTGCCGCACACCGCGATCCCGGCGGACGGGGTGTACGCGGGATGGCTCACGGCGGACGGGGAACGGATGCCGGCGGCGATCTCGGTGGGCACGAACCCGCAGTTCGAGGGCACGGAGCGGACGGTCGAGGCGTATGCGATCGACCGGGTGGGGCTGGATCTGTACGGGCTTCATGTGACCGTGGACTTCTTGTCGTATGTGCGGGGGCAGCGGAAGTTCGAGTCGATCGAGGCGCTGCTGGAAGCGATGGGGGACGACGTGAAGAAGTCGCGAGTGCTGCTGGGAATGTAGCCGGGGGTTCGTCTGGCGGGGTGCGTTTCGGCTGGGGCCGGTGGTCCGGTGCGCGTTGTCGCCGGGTGGCGCTCCGGGGCTCGCGCCCGGGACGGCATGCTGTGCTTTCCCGGGGGACACCCCCGGACCCCCGTACGGCGCGCAGCCGGCCACAGCCAGGAAACGGGCGTTCGCGCGCCACACATCACGCTTCAGTGTCCCGGACACGATCCCTGCACGCCCCCCTTCACCGCCCGCACAAGCGACCCGGCCGTGCGCGCGGGCGGGTGGGGGAGGCGGCGGCACACTCCCGCACCCGACGCCACCAGGGCGGACGGGCGAGGTGGCAGCGAACGGCAGGCCGCACCAGCCCACTTACCTCCGCCGGGACGGCGATTGGCCGGGCCACCGGGCCGCGCCCGACTCCACACCCCCACCAGGGCGGCGGCTTGCGGCGACCCACCGGCGGGAGGGGACCGGGGGCGCAGGAGGTGCGTGTTCGGACACTGAAGCGTGATGTGTGGCGCGCGGACGCCCGAACCATCGATTGGGCAGGGTCGCGCCGTAAATCATGCCGTCCGGACATGTGCCTCCGGAGGCCCCGGGCCCCGGCCCATGACAACGCAACCGCAACCCGCCGCCCCACACTCCACCTAACCCGCCCCCACCCAATGGCACGCCACCTGCGTAGCCGCCCCACCCCCCAGCACCGGCAGCACCCCCGTCCTGCACCTCTCCGCCACCCCCGCCCTCTCCGCCTCCCCCGATGCCAGCACCTGGCACCGCGCGTGGAAGCGGCAGCCCGCCGGGATGCGTGACGGGTCCGGGGGTTCGCCCGTGAGGATGACCGGGGGGCCGTCCGCTTCCGGGAGGACGGACAACAGCGCCCGCGTGTAGGGATGCTGAGGGTTCGTGAGCACGTCCTCGACCGGGCCCGTCTCCACGATCCGGCCCAGATACATCACCGCCACCCGGTCCGCGATGTTCCACGCGAGGCCCAGGTCGTGCGTCACGACCAGCGCGGAGAGGCCGAGTTCGTCGCGCAGGGACAGCAGGAGCGCCAGGATCTCGCCCCGTACGGACGCGTCCAGGGACGCCACCGGCTCGTCCGCGACGATCAGTTCGGGGTTCAGTACCAGCGCGCCCGCGATGACGACGCGTTGGCGCTGGCCGCCGGACAGCTCGTGCGGGTAGCGGAGGAAGAAGCGCTCGGGCGGGCGCAGACCGGCGCGGGAGAGCGCCTCGGCGACGGCTTCGCGTTCGTCTCCCCGGTAGCCGTGGATCCGCAGGCCCTCGGCCACCGCGTCGTACACGGTGTGGCGCGGGTTGAGGGAGCCGCTCGGGTCCTGGAGCACGAGCTGGACCCGTTTGCGGTACGCCTTGAGGGCGCGGGAGCCGTACCCCAGCGGTTCCCCGGCGAAGCTGACCCCGCCGCCCGTGGGCGGCACCAGTCCGAGCAGGGTCCGCGCCAGCGTGGTCTTGCCGCAGCCGGACTCGCCGACGAGCGCGACGATCTCGCCGGGGCCGATGTCGAGGTCGACCCCGTCGACGGCGTGCGCGGGCGGCGCGCCGCGCCGGCCGGGGAAGGTGACGTTCAGCCCGGTGGCCGACAGCAGGGGGGCAGCGGGCACGGGTGGCTCCTGAGGGGTGGTCGTGGGCGCCGTCATGGCCGTACCTCCGCGGTTACGGCCGATCCCACCCGTACGCACGCCGCCCGGCGGTCCTGGCCCGCGTCCCGCAGCTCCTGGTCGTCGGTCGCGCAGGAGTCCAGGGCGACCGGGCAGCGCGGATGGAACGTACAGCCGGACGGCAGCGCCGACGGGTCCGGCGGGTCGCCGGGCAGCCCGCGCGGTGCGCGCCGCGACGCCAGGTCACCGACGCGGGGGAAGGCGGCGGAGAGCGCCCGGCCGTACGGATGCTCGGCGGCGTCGTACACCGTGCGCGCCGGGCCCTCCTCGACGATCCGGCCCGCGTACATCACGGCGAGCCGGTCGCAGGTGTCCGAGAGGACCGCCAGGTCGTGACTGATCATCAGCAGGCTGATGCCCTGGTCAGCGACGAGTTGTTCGATCAGGCGCAGGATCTGCGCCTGGATCATCACATCGAGGGCGGTGGTCGGCTCGTCCGCGACGATCAGCCGCGGATCGCAGGCCAGTGCCATCGCGATCATCACGCGCTGACGCTGGCCGCCGGAGAGTTCGTGCGGATAGGCGTCCGCGCGGGCGGCCGGCAGCCCGACCTGCTCCAGCAGTTCGCCGGCGCGCGAGCGGGCCGCGGCCGGGGTGGCGTGGCGATGCAGCAGTACCGGTTCCGCGATCTGGTCGCCGATCCGGTGCACCGCGTTGAGCGAGTGCATCGCGCCCTGGAAGACGATGGACGCCCCCGCCCACCGCACGGCACGCAGCCGGCCCCACTTCATGGTGAGGACGTCCTCGCCGTCGAGCAGGATCTCGCCGGAGAGCCGCGCGGAGGCGGGCAGCAGCCGGAGCAGCGCCAGCGCGAGGGTGGACTTGCCGCATCCCGACTCACCGGCGATGCCCAGCTTGCGGCCGGATTCGAGGGTGAGGTCGACGCCTCGTACGGCGGGCACGGCGGAGGGACCGGAGCCGTACGTCACCTGGAGATTCTTGATTTCCAGCAGTGTCGTGCCGGTCAACGGGACACCCCCAGCTTCGGGTTGAGCACGGCCTCGATCGCGCGGCCGCAGAGTGTGAAGGCGAGCGCGACGAACGCGATCGCGATACCGGGCGGTGCCAGATACCACCAGTGTCCCGAGGAGACCGCGCCCGCCTCGCGCGCGTCCTGGAGCATGCCGCCCCAGGAGATGATGAGGGGGTCGCCGAGGCCGAGGAAGGCGAGGGTCGCCTCGGTCAGGATGGCGCTGGAGATACCGAGGGTGGTCTGGGCGAGCACCAGGGGCATCACATTGGGCAGTACATGGCGGGTCATGATGTGGCCGTGGCCGCCGCCGAGCGCGCGGGCGCGCTCGATGTACGGGCGGGACTCGACGGCGATGGTCTGGGCCCGGACCAGCCGCGCCGTCGTCGGCCAGCTGGTGACCCCGATCGCCAGGATCACCGTCCAGATGGACCGTGACATGACCGTCGCGAGGACGATCGCCAGCACGAGCGTCGGCATCACCAGGAACCAGTCGGTGATCCGCATGACCACGGTGGCGAACCAGCCGCCGTAGTGCCCGGCGACAACCCCGACGAGGGTGCCGATGGCCACCGACAGCGCGGCGGCCAGCAGCCCCACGGTCAGCGAGATCCGGGCGCCCCAGATCAGCAGGCCGAGCAGCGAGCGTCCGAACTGGTCCGTGCCGAGCGGGAATTCACCGCTCGGCTTCTCCAGGGCCGTACCGGGCGCGTTGGTCACGCTCTGCACGTCGCCGCCGACGAGCAGCGGCGCGAAGAGGGCGATCAGGGCGATGAACGCGAGCCCCGCGAGCCCGAGGAGCCCGGCGCGGTGTGTCCGGTACTCCTTCCAGAAGCGGGTCGCCGAGCCGCGGCGGCGGGCCCAGGCGAGCGAGGACGCCGAGGGCGGCGCGGATCCCGGGCCCGGTGCGGCGGCCGGCGGGGTCTTCTCCAGGGTCATCGGCCCACCCGGGGATCGAGGAGCGGATAGAGCAGGTCGGCGAGGAGGTTCATCAGGATCATCGCCCCGGCGAAGACGACGAACAGCCCCTGGACGAGGGGCAGATCGGGCACGCTCAGCGCCTGGTAGAACAGTCCGCCGAGACCCGGCCAGGAGAAGACCGTCTCGACGAGGATCGAACCGGCCGCCACATGGCCCAGGTTGATGAAGACCATGGTGACGGTGGGGAGCAGGGCGTTCGGCACCGCGTGCCGGCGTCGTACGAGATCGTCCCGCAGCCCCTTGGCCCGTGCCGTCGTCAGATAGTCGCTGCCCATCTCGTCCAGCAGCGACGACCGCATGACGAGCAGCGTCTGCGCGTATCCGACCGCGACCAGCGTGGTCACCGGCAGCACCATGTGGTGTGCCACGTCGAGGACATAACCGAAGCCGGACGAGTCACCCGACTCCATACCGCCGGTGGGGAACATGCCGGGGACCGGGCCGATGCCCACCGAGAAGACGATGATCAGCAGCAGTCCGAGCCAGAAGGACGGGACGGACCACAGCGTCAGCGCCACACCGGTGTTGAGGCGGTCGCTCAGGCCGCCGTTGCGCCAGGCGGAGCGCGTGCCGAGCCAGAGGCCGAGCGCCGAGTAGATCACCACGGCGACGCCCGTGAGCAGCAGTGTCGCGGGCAGTTTCTCGGCGATCAGCTCACCGACCGGCGCGCGGAACTGGTACGAGGTGCCGAGATCGCCGGTCAGCGCCCGGCCGCAGTAGTCGGTGAACTGCTGCCACAGCGGCAGATCGAGCCCGAACTGCTTGCGCAGCGTGGCCAGTTGCCCGGCGGAGGTCGGCACGCCATGGGTCATGGCCTTGACCGGGTCGCCGGGGATGATCCGGAAGAGGAAGAAGCTGGTGACGAGGACGGCGAGCAGCGAGACGACGGCGCCGCCCAGCTTGCCCGCCACATAGAGCGGATACGCGGTCCTGGTGCCCGAGGCCGTGGGGGCGGAGCCGGACGGCCCGGTCTGCACCGGGCCGTCGACGGCGTCCCGCACCACACCCGGGGTGCTTGCGGTGCTCATCGGTTATTCACGGTCTTCCGCGGTGGAACGGCGACGCATCGCGACGAAGAGACCGAGGGCGGCGACGACCACGACAGCGGCCCCGATCCCGATCACCACACCGGTCGAGGAAGAGCTGCCGGAACCGCCGCCGTCATCGGCCGGCACCGCGGACCACCAGCTCCAGTAGCCGTCCTGGCCCCAGAGATTGCCGGCGGCCTCCGGCATCGTCGTGATCGACTTGATCTGGTCGGTACGGTACGCCTCGACCGCGTTCGGGTAGGCCATGACATTCATATACCCGGTGTCGTACAGCCGCGATTCCATCTGCTTGACCAGTTCCGCGCGCTTTGCGGGGTCGTACTCCGCCGACTGCTCGGCGTACAGGTCGTCGTACCGCTTGTCGCAGATGAAGTTGTCCGTGGCGCCGCTGTCCTTGGGCGTGGCGGGGAGCGCGCCGCACGTGTGAATGGAGAGGACGTAGTCGGGATCCGGGTTGACCGACCAGCCGTCGAACGCCAGGTCGTAATCGCCCGCGAGCCAGGGGTCGGAGACATTGTCCAGACACTCGACCTTCAGCCCGATGCCGAGCTGTCCCCACCACTCCTGGAGATATTTGCCGATGGCCTTGTCGTTCGGGTCCGTCGCGTGGCAGAGGATCCGGAAGTCGAGCGGCTTGCCGTCCTTGCCGACGCGCTTGCCCGCGGCGTTCTTCGGGTAGCCGGCCGCGTCCAGGGTCCGGGCCGCCGCGGCGGGGTCGTACGCGATCGTCTGCTCGGCCGAGGGCTCCCAGAAGTACGCGTCGAACCGCGGCGGGATATAGCCCTTGCCCTCGACGGCGTGGCCCTGGAAGACCTTGTCGATGACGGTCTTGCGGTCGACGGCCTGGAACAGCGCCTTGCGGACCGCCGGGTCCAGCAGCGCGGCGTGCCCGTTGCCGAACTTCTCGCCGTCCTTCGAGCGGGCACCGGGGTTGGTGGCGAGCGCGTAGAAACGGCGCCCGGGAGCGTCGTTGACCTTGATGTTTTCGGCGTTCTTCAGGGCCGCGGCCTGTGCGGGGGTGAGGCCCGCGGTGAAGGACACCTCGCCCTTCTGGAGCGCCGCCACGGCCGCGTCCCCGTCCTTGTAGTACTTGAGGACCAGCTCGTCGAACTTGGGCGCGCCGCGCCAGAAGTCCTTGTTCGGCTTGAGCTTGATGTACTGGTCGACCTTGAAGTCCGTGACGATGAAAGGCCCGTTGCCGACGATCGGGAACTGCTTGTCGTTGGTGAACTTCGAGAAGTCGCCGACCTTCTCCCAGATGTGCTTGGGCACGATCGGCACATCGAGCGCCGTCATGGTGGCCTGCGGCTTGTCCAGCTCGATGACCAGCGTCTCCGGGTCGGGCGCGGTGACCTTCTTGAAGTTGGAGGTGAAGCTGCCGTTGGCGGTGGCCGCGTTCTCGTCCGTCATCATCTTGTTGAACGTCCAGGCGGCGTCCTCGGCGGTCGCCCGCACGCCGTCCGACCACTTCGAGTCCTTGCGGATGGTGAAGGTCCACGTCAGCTTGTCCGCGGAGGGCTGCCAGGCGGTGGCGAAGCCGGGGACCGTGTGCGCGTCCTTGGGGTCGTAGTTGGTCAGATACTCGTACGTCAGCCGGTGGATGCTGGTACTGACCAATGACTGGGCCAGGAACGGGCTGAGGGAGTCGACGCTCTGGCTGACCGCGACGGTGAGGACCTTCTTGCCGTCGGCGGCCTGGGCCTGCTGGGGCGCGGGGAGCAGCGGGTTGAGGGGGATCACGCTCCCGGCCACGAGGGCGGCGGAGGCGGCACCGGAGGCCAGGAGCAGACGGAGACGGGGGCGTTGCCGTACGGGCTGCCGGGCGGGCTGCCGACGGGGTCGCCGACCGGATTGCCGGGGCGTGCGCGGGAAGACTCTTTCGACCATGGGACGGTGACCTCGTGTTATCACTCGCGCGGAGAAGCCGGGTTGCTGCTGATTCGCCAACTGGTGAAGCGAAGGTTTATCAGCGCCCGTCCGGCTGCGTCAACGGCCGCCCATACCCCGTGTGGTCTGCGGGAATACGGCGAGGGGCCGCACCGTGAAGACGGTACGGCCCCTCATTGGTCTCTACCTCTGATGCCTTACTGCTGAGGCGCTGGCGGTGCTGGTGGGGGCTGCTGCTGCGGCCAGCCGCCGGGCGGCACGGGCCCCTGCAAGTCCGCCCGGCCGGCTTGGTCCGGCTGTCCCGGCTGATGGGGTTGGGCGGGCTGATGGGGTTGGGCGGGCTGTTGGGGGTGACCGGGCTGTTGAGGGTGACCGGTCTGGTGGGGGTGACCGGGCTGCTGGCCGGCGGGCGAGGGCTGCTGTTGCTGCCAGCCCTGCTGAACACCGGGTCCTGCGGGCGGGCCCCCCGGCTGCTGGGGCGGGTAGGCATAGGGCTGCTGCTGGTACGGATGCGGCTGGTGCGGCTGCTGCGGCGGGTAGTGCTGGGGATACTGCTGGGGCGCGTACGGCTGGCCCTGCACCGGCTGGCCGTACGGCGGCTGTCCCGGCATCGGCTGCTGGCCGGGACCCGGCATCGGCGGGACGAGGTGCGGCGGCGGCTGGCCGTCCGCCGTCCACAGCCCCTGCGCCTGCTGGGCCCGTACGAAGTCCTCCGCGACCATCGCCGAGAGATTGAAGTACGCCTCACGCGTCTTGGGCCGCATCATGTCGAGATCCACCTCGGCACCGGCCGCCAGATGTTCGTCGAAGGGCACCACGATCACCCCGCGGCAGCGGGTCTCGAAGTGCTGCACGATGTCATCGACCTTGATCATCTTGCCGGTCTCGCGGACCCCGGAGATCACCGTGAGGGAGCGCTGCACCAGGTCGGCGTAGCCGTGCGCGGACAGCCAGTCGAGCGTCGTCGACGCGCTGCTCGCGCCGTCGACGGACGGCGTCGAGATGATGATCAGCTGGTCGGCGAGGTCCAGCACCCCGCGCATCGCGCTGTAGAGCAGACCGGTACCGGAGTCCGTGAGGATGATCGGGTACTGCTTGCCCAGGACCTCGATCGCGCGCCGGTAGTCCTCGTCGTTGAACGCCGTCGAGACGGCCGGGTCCACGTCGTTGGCGATGATCTCCAGACCGGACGACGCCTGCGAGGTGAACCTGCGGATGTCCATATAGCTGTGCAGATGCGGGATCGCCTGGACCAGGTCGCGGATGGTCGCGCCGGTCTCGCGCCGTACGCGGCGGCCGAGCGTGCCGGCGTCCGGGTTGGCGTCGATCGCCAGGATCTTGTCCTGCCGCTCGGTGGCCAGGGTGGAGCCGAGCGCCGTGGTGGTCGTGGTCTTGCCGACACCGCCCTTGAGACTGATGACCGCGATCCGGTAGCAGGAGAGCACCGGCGTACGGATCAGTTCGAGCTTGCGCAGCCGCTCCGCCTCCGCGGCCTTCCCGCCGATCTTGAAGCGCGAACCGCCGGACGGATTGCGGCTGCTCTTGGCCTTCGGCTTGGTGTTCCGCAGCAGCCGGTCGGAGGAGAGCTCCACGGCGGCCGTATAGCCGAGCGGAGCGCCGGGCACGGACCGCTCGCGGTGGTCGTGCGAGACGGCGGAGGGCCAGGCGGCGCCGGTACGGGGATCCACCGGAGGTGCCCCGGGCGCGGGCTGCTGGTGCGGTTGTGGCTGGGTCTGCGGGGGCTGAGCGGCGTGCGGGGCCTGCTGGGCAGGGAGGTTCGGGGCGGCGGGTACGGGCAGGTGGGACGCCTGCGGAGGCAGCGGCGCGGAGGCGCCGGTCCCCGGCTGACCGGGGTGCGCCTGCCGGCCGGGGATTCCCGGCTGTTCCGGCTGGCCTGGGTGTCCCGGCTGGCCGTGCTGCTGGCCCTGCTGTCCCGGCTGGCCTTGCTGGGGGAATCCGTAGCCGCCCTGCGCTCCCTGCTGGCCAGGCTGGTTCTGTTGCGGGAAGCCGTAACCGCCCTGCGGGCCGGGCGAGTACGGGCTCGGCTGGCCCTGCTGGTGCGGGAATCCGTAACCCGGCGGCGGGACGGGGGCGTCGGGGCCGGGCGCGGCGGGCGGCAACGCGGCGGGCGCGGGGTGCCCGGACTGGCCGGGTTGGCCGGACTGGCCAGGGTGTCCGGCGTGTCCGGCGTGTCCGGGGTGCCCCGGGTGATCCTGCCAGCCGGGGTGCGCCTGCTGGCCCGGCTGGGCCTGGTGGCCTGGCTGGGCCTGGTGGCCTGGCTGGGCCTGGTGGGGGAAGCCGTATCCGCTCTGGGACGGCTGTCCGGGCCAGGCGTTCGGAGCCTGCGCGGGGTTCTGCGGCTGGGACTCGGGCCCCGGTTGCGCGTGCGGCTGGGCCTGGGCCGGGGCCTGTACGGGCCACTGCGGCGCGGCCGTTGGCGCGGCGGGCTGGTACGCGGGCGGCAGTGGAGGCAGTCCGGGGGTTTGCGCCGAGGCCGGCTGAACGGCCCAGGGCTGGGCCGGCGCGGGAGCCGGGGGAGCGTCCTGGGGCTCGTCCGCGTCCGCGGGGGCGGGTGCGGGGGCCGGGGGAACGGTGTCGGTGACCGCGTCCGCGGGCGCGGGGCCGGCCGGTTCCTCGGCGACGGCGGTCTCGCCGCCGTCGCGCTCGTCGTCCTCACGCTCCCGGGAACCCTCGGCCTCTCCCAGGGGCTCGGACACCGCGGGAGCATCGGCCTCCGGGGCCGGGGCGGCCGCGGGCTCCGGTACGTCCGGCGCCCCGGCTTCCTCCGTGTCGTCGGCGACCGCCACGGGCGTGGACGCCGGCGCGGACTCGGAATCCGGCGTGGCCTCGGGCTCGCTCGCGCGTACGGCCTCGACGCTGTCCGGTCCCTCCGGAGCGCTGGATTCCGGGCTCTCCGCGGCCCTGTCCCTCGCCGCTTCCTGCTCGGCGATCTCCCGCTTGAGGGACGCCGGGGAGAACCGCATGGTCGACCCGCTCTCGATGTCGCCGCCGCCGAACGGCTCCGGCGCGGCGGCAGCGGGCTCCGAAAACGAAGCCGAGGCCGAAGGAGCCGACGTCGACGTCGAAGCCGAGGCCGAAAGCGGGGCAGCGTCCGGTGCGGGTGCGGGTGCGGGTGCGGGTGCCGCCGGTGGGGCAGGCCCTGGCGCGGGCTCGGGCGGCGGCAGCTGAACGGGCGCCTGCACCGGGGGCGCCGGCTGCTGCGCCGGTGCCCAGTTGGGCTCGAAGCCACTGCCCGAGGGCAGCCCCGGTACGGCGACGGGCGCACCGTCCGGCGGCGGGGGAGGGGTTGTGAACGACGCGGGCGGCGGCGTGCTCGCCGCGCCACCACCGGACGTGTCCCCCGGCGTGTTCTGCGTGTACCAGGCCGGCGGGGTGTAGTCGATGGTGAACTCACCCGTCATCTCGGGCTCCACGTCGGACTGATCGTCCGCGGCAGGCCGGTTCCAGCCCCCGCGCGTCTCGTCCCGATCGCCCTTCACTTTGCCTCCTGATGTGGTCGAGCACCCTTGTGCCGTGGTGGGTGGGGGCGACCGAATCTGTACGTCCGGTCCGCCCGGCTCTTCCCCTTACGACGCGGTCGGCCTGTCCACAAGTTCAACGCTGCCGCGCCCACACCCACCCTAATCGTCAACGGCGCCGACACGTCAGGCCGGACCCGGTCCGTCAACGGCCGTCCCATACAACATGTACCGCCCTCGGCCTGCCCTCAAGTGAACAGTGCGGGGCGGAGAGTGAACGGGACGAGCGGTCAAATCCGTACATCCCTGTACGAGATCCTGGCTGAATCCACACCGGACGGGTGCACCGACTGCCCGCGCCCCGGTTCCGGCCCGTCCGGTGTGCGCCGCCCAACAATCCGGTCTCGGTGTCGAGTCCCGAGCCGTCGTGAAACGCGAATCCGCGCCGCGCGTCCGGACGCACGCGTAAGGGGCGCGCTCCGTCCGAAGCGCGCCCCTGCCTTGTACGTCCCGCCTGTACGTCCCGCCTGTACGTCCGTCCAGGCGTCCCGCCTGTACGTCCCGTGTCCCGGCGTCCCGTGTCCCGGCCGCTCAGTACCCGGGCCGCGCGGCTTCCGTGGTTCCCGCGACCTTCGCGGCCTCAGCGGCCTCAGCCGCCTCAGCGCAGATCGAACTCGCCGTCACGCGCGCCGAGTACGAACGCCCGCCACTCCGCTTCGGTGTAGCGCAGCACGGTGTCCGGGTCGATGGACGACCGCATCGCGACGGCCCCTTCGGGCAGATAGGCGATCTCGACCCGCTCCTCGTCCGCGCTCGTGCCGGGGGCGCCGATCCACTCGACACCCGAGATGTCGAGGGCGTACAGCTCTTCCTTCTCCTGTGCGCTCCCCATCAGTCAAGCTTCCCTTCGGTAACGGCCGACGTCACTTCGGACATCTTAGGACAGCCCCCTCAAGCCGGCAGGGCGCTCGGATAAGTTCGACGCCTGTTCGCGCGGTGCGCACACGACGTGAAGATCCGGTGCCGAATCCGGACGCGGAATCAGTCCATCCGGCGGGCGACGCCGAGCAGTCCGGTCTCGGCGTCCGTGGCGCCCGTCATCACCCAGTGGCGCTCACGCCCGGCGCACCAGAGCGTCACACCGTCCGCGAGCGTGGGCAGGGCCTCGCGCTCGACCTGGGACAGCCCCAGGATCCTGCCGATCTGCTCCGCCTCCTGCGGTGACACCCGCTGGACACCCACCAGCGTGGCCGCCCGCATCAACCGGGGCGCGACCGGGCTCACATACGGCAGGAGGGTCAGCACCGACTGCCACGGCGAGGACACCACACGCCCGCGCGGCGGCCGCATTCCGCAGTCCCGGACCACCACGACCGGGCTGCCCACCGTCGCACCCATCGGCGGGACACGGCCCACCTCGTGGAGCGTGATGCAGTCCAGCCCGGCGCCCGCGGCCTGCGCCAGCCGGGTCCACGCCTGGGCGCGCCCGGTCTCGACCGCCACCCGCGCGCCCGTGCCCGCCGCGCGCAGCGCCAGCACCTGAGCCGTCCACAGCCCGCCGATCAGCAGCACGTCGTACGGTGTCGAACGGTGGAACCCCACCAACTGGGGGCGGCCCTCCGCGTCGTCACCGATCACCACCCCGTCGTCCCCGACCGGCAGCGACAGCGCGCCCAGATCCTCGATGGCCAGCGTGTGTCCCGCGTGGCGCGGGCCGCGCAGCCCCCGCAGTCCGCCTGCCGTCCCGTTTCCGGCGGTCATCGCGCTCCTCCCAGGGGCAGCGTGGCCAGTACGCCGGGCAGCTGCTCTCGGTCGAGCCGTACGAGACCGACCTTCGCCGCCCGCGCCGCCTGCTCCAACGACCTTCGCACCCGCACCAGTCCGGTGTCGGTGCCGCCCGTGATCCGCACATGACCGGACATGGTCATCGAGCCCCGGTGCGAGCCGCGCCGCAGGGTGAGGCTGAAGGTCGTCGCGTACGCCGGCGCCGCCGTGAGCAGCGCGGCCAGCTTGGGCAGCGGGGTCGCGGCCCGTCCCAGCTCGGGCCAGCGCGCCACCGCGTAGGTGGTGTGCCAGCGGTTGTCGCACCGCCATACGCGAGGCGTCTCGGCCGTCCGCCGACGAGGCGCGCTCTCCGGCCGTCCTGTGCGCGCCGACAGCGCCGGACTCGCACACGCCGACGTCGCCATGGTGGAGTTCAGCTCGTCCTGGTCCAGCACCACGGCCCGGAACCCCGCGCCGGTGATACGGCTCGCCAGATGGTCCGCCGTCCGCACCAGGCAGCGCTGGGCGCCCTCGATGCCGCCGCCACGCGCCTCGACGGCCTCCCGGCACAGCTCCGGGTCCAGCTTCACCGCCACCCAGGTGAGCCGCAGCGCGGGCGCCCCGGTCCGCTCCTGGAGCGGGGCGTACGAGAGCCGGGCCACCGACTGCTCGGGAAGATGCGGCGCGGGCGCGGCCCGCACCTGCTGCACCAACTGCACCGACTCCAGCGCGATGTCGTCGACCTCAAGGGCGTCGCCCAGGAGGGAGAGCGGGAGCGACCGCGCGCCGAACACCGGGCGCAGCGCGTCGCTGCTCGCCTCGACCCGTACCACCGCCGTCAGGAACGAGCCGTCACCGAGCATGCCGACCGTACGGCGGTCCCGGTCGACGTAGGTGAACGCACGGAATCCCGGCACGCTCTCCACGACCGGGACCAGCGACGGATCGACTTCCCAGGCACAGGGCTCCGCGGCCCGTCTGCGGGAGTGGAGGGCGAGCGCCGTGGACACCCAGTCCTGTACGGCGTGACCGCGGCGGCGTATGACGGCGACCAGCACCAGCACGGCCGCGATGACGAGCGTGGGCACCAGCCAGAGCCCGCCGAGCGCCCCGCCGATCAGGGCGAGCGCGACCGCCGCCTCGACCAGCACCAGTTGACGCAACTGGAAGGGACCGACCCGGCTGGTACGCGACAGGGGGCGCGGAGTGGTGGCCGCGGGGACGGCCGACGGAGGCGTCACCGGCCGTGCGTTGCTGCGTTGCCGTCGGGAATTGCTCCGCGACTGGTCAGGGGGTTGTCCGGTGGTCCGCCCATTGCGCTCGCGCGTCGCCGTACCCATCGCCGCGTTGCCCCCTCGTGTCCGTAATTACCAAATTTCCTACGGGCGTTGACCGGCGGATCACCCTACCTGAGCAGTGCGACGGAAGCGCCAGCATGCATAGTAGGGGGCTGGTACGACAGCAGGCCCGCTCGGCGAGTGTGGGAGCCTGGTCGCCCTGTGGGGGAGAGGGACAGCGGACAGATGGCATCACGACGGGACGAACTCAACGCATACACCTTCGCGAAGCGAAGGCTGATCGCGCAGTTCGTACAGCCCAGCCCGACCGGCTCGGAGGAGGGCGCGCCGCGACCGCTTCGTGCGGTGGTGCCCGGCGCGATCGTCGGTGTGGTGGTTCTCGCGGTGTTCGGCGCCTGGGGGATGTTCAAGCCGGTAGCGCCCAAGGACTGGGCGAAACCCGAGGAGAACGTCATCATCGCCAGCAAGTCCACCACTCGCTACGTGGTGCTGAGGACCGGCGACAGGACCCAGCTCCACCCCGTCCTCAACATGTCCTCCGCCAAGCTCCTCCTCGCCCCCGACAAGGGCAAGGTCATCAACGTCGACGAGTCGGTGCTCGACAACGGCAAGATCCCGCACGGCGCCACGCTCGGCATCCCCTATGCCCCCGACCGGCTGCCCGACGCCAAGGAGGCCGGGGCCACGAAGCGCTGGGCGGTCTGCGAGCGGCCGGGCGAGGGCGGCAGGGCGATCCAGAAGGCGTCCTTCGTTCTCGCCGAACGGGAGCAGAAGAAGACCGAGGGCGCCGGCCGACTGCGGGGCGGCGAACTGCTGTATGTGGAGGGGCCCGACCGGACGCGCTATGTCGTGGACGCCGAGGGCAAGGCGTACGAGGTGGCGAAGGACAGTCTGCTGGTGAGCCAACTGGTGGGCACGGGCACCAAGCCGCAGCGGGTGTCCACCGGCTGGCTGGACACCCTGCACAAGGGGGACCGGATCACCTTCCCGGAGGTCGACGGAATTCCTGGGTCCGACGCCGACGCCCCCGGTGAACTGGACGCCGAGACCAACAAGGTGGGCACGGTCCTCACCGCCACCGACGGCACCAGGAACCAGCACTACCTGGTCCTGGAGGGCCGGGTCGCCCCCGTCTCGGACTTCACGGCGAAGCTGCTGCTCAACAGCAAGGACTTGATCGACGTCGGCCAGGCGGGAAAGGCAAGGCCGGTCAGCCGCGCCGCGATTCAGCCGGGCGAGGCGTTCGGACAGGACCGGGACTGGCCCGAGAACGCTCCGGAGTCCATCAACTCGGCAAGCGGCGGTGACGACAGCCGTAACACGGTGTGCAACGTGCTGCACGAGGTGGACGAGGACAACGGCACCACCACGCTCAGCACATGGGCGGGCACCGACTTCCCCGCGACGCTGCCGACCGGGTCGAGCAGCGGCTATGTCACCCCCGGATCCGGCCAGCTCTTCCGCCAGTTCAAGGGCTCGACGACGGAATCGGGCTTCGTCTTCCTGGTCACCGACACCGGACTGCGCTATGCGATGCAGTCGAACGGGGACAGCGCGACGGACGACTCCGGGATCGGCTCGTCCGGTTCGGCGGAGCAGAAGCAGGCGGCGCAGCAGGAAGCCCAGCAGGCGCAGAACCGGCTCGGGTACAAGGACGTGGACCCGGCGCCGATTCCCGCCGCGTGGTCGGCGTTCCTGCCGACCGGACCGCGTCTGTCGACGGGGGCGGCCCGTCAGCCGCAGGGCTCGTGAGGGTGACCATGCCACACACGCACACGCAGGCCTGTCGGCGCCTCTTCGCGATCTCGGCTGCCACGGCGGTCGCGCTGATCGGCCTGCCCGTGTCGCCCGCCGCCGCGGACTCGACCACTCAGTGCACCTTCCCCTCGAAGAAGTACGCGGGTCGCCCCTGGTCGCTGCAGCGCCTCCTGCTGGACGAGCTGTGGTCGCAGTCCACCGGCAAGGGGGTACGCGTCGCGGTCATCGACACCGGTGTCGACGTCAAGAACCCGCAGCTGAAGGACGCGGTGGACACCAAGAGCGGCAGGAACATGATGGACCCCGGCCTCAAGGACGACAACGGCGACAAGCTCGAACGCGGCAAAGAGGACGGCACCACGGACACGGTGGGACACGGCACCAAGATCGCGGGCATCATCGCGGCCCGTCCCGCGGCGGGCACGGGTTTCGTCGGGCTCGCGCCCGAGGCGACGATCATCCCCATCCAGCAGAACGACGCCGAGGGCAACGGCACCGCCAAGACCCTCGCCCAGGCCATCGACTACGCGGTCGACCAGGCGGACGCCGACATCATCAACATCTCCCAGGACACGGCCGACGCGGTGAAGCCCACACCCCTGCTGGAGCAGGCGGTGAACAACGCGCTCGACAAGGAGGTGGTGGTCGTCGCCTCGGCGGGCAACGACGGCCTGGGCGGCAACGTCAAAGAGACCTACCCGGCGTCGTACGAGGGCGTTCTGGCCGTGGCCGCCTCCGACCGCAACAACGAACGCGCGGCCTTCTCCCAGTCCGGCGAGTTCGTCGGCATAGCGGCCCCCGGCGTCGACATGGTTTCCACGGTCCCGGGCGGCGGCCACTGCGCCGACAACGGCACCAGCTTCTCCGCCCCGTATGTCGCGGGCGTCGCCGCTCTCGTCAAGAGCAAGCACGAGGACTGGACGCGGGAACAGATCGTCGCGCAGATCCAGCAGACCGCCGAACGGTCGGTCGCCGGCCCTGACAGGCTGGTGGGCTGGGGAGTCGTCGACCCGGTGCGAGCCCTGACGGAGGACGACAAGCCCATCGAGAAGCCGGTCGCCCACGAGGGCCTCGACAAGGCGGAGGCGCCTACTCCGGCCCAACTCCACCTGGGAGAAACGGCGGAGGAGCGCAATGCCCGTCTCGCGACCTATGTGGTCGTGGGCGGCGGCGTCCTGGTCGCCGCGATCGCGGGCGGCGCGGTGGCACTCCGCGACGCGCGGCGGCGAACCCGCCGGTTGGGCGGGGCGGGCGGCTAGCGGGTCGTCAACGCGGAGGAAATATCGCTGAAAGGGCCGCAGCGCGGATCGCAACCGTGTGGGTTGTGAGGATCGTCGTAGGAGGAAGTCACGTCATGGATAAGACACTTGGGGCTGTCAGACCCAGTCGATAGAGTGGCTTTCATGTGATCAGTGATGTTCACGTCACCGCGATCGCGATGTGCGGGGGGTGAGCAAACGGGGAGGTACGGCATCGTGTCAAATGATGCAGGCAGCGGTGGCGGGGGCGGAACAATCGCCGGGAGCGACCTGGAGAAGGGCGTCGGAGCGCTGAAGCGCTTCCAGACGCGTGTGAACGCGCTGCTGACGGAGCTTGAGAATGGTGCGGCAGGCAACAAGAAGGTGGCCGCCCACCGGATTTCGAGGAGTTCCTTCAGCGGTGGGAACCTGCCGTTCGCGGAGGCGGACGGGTTCTTCACGCAGTACAACCGTGTCCATGCGGAGATCGTCAAGCTCTCCAAGTCTCTCGGCGATCAGATCGAGATGCTGAGCATCGGGGTGCACGCGGCGGAGGTCGGCTTCAACAACGTGGAAGAAGACCTTCGGCAGCGTTTCCACACGATCCAGACTCGGCTTGACAACGAGATTGCGGCGCGGGAGAAGCGGGACACGACGCACGGGGACAAGAACGCTGAATCCGGGCAGCCGCGTGGCGAGGCCGCGACCGTCACGAAGGACATGGGGTGAATAGCTGATGAGTGGCGAAAAGCAGCCAGAACTGACCCCTGAGCAACAGCAGGAGCAGGACTCGGCCCTGATTCAGGGCAAGTTCACCGCGGCTGACGCCTTCGAGCAGGTCGCGGCGATGATGGAAGGCTTCGGGTTCGGCGGCAGCGGCCCGGGTGGGTTCTTCGGCAAGACGAGCTTCGAAGGCGCCCAGCTCAACGCGATGCTCGACTTGGTCGAGGCTTCGAACCCGTCGGATCTGGAGGATGCGGGCGAGGCGCTTGTCGCCGCCAAGGACGCCCTCAACAAGGCCGCTGAAGAACTCAACGACTACGTCATGTCCGTCGAGTGGAAGGGCGAGTCCGGCACCGAGTTCCGCAGGTTCGGGGGAGAACTCGCGAAGCACGCCTGGGCCCTGGGCACGTTCGCCAACGCGGCGGGCACGCAGATGAAGGTCGCGAGCACGGGCCTGACCTCGGTGCGCAACTCGGCGCCTCCGCGTGACGGCCGGGCGGTCCCGAAGAAGGTGGAGGACTTCCCTCTGCCGGAGCGCACGGACGACAACCCGGAGTACGTCAAGGCCGTGAAGGTGGAGAAGGACCGCCAGGAGGCCATCAACCAGATGAACCGCCTGGCCTCGTTCTACGCGGTCTCCGAGGAGTCCTTGGCCGGGCAGGAGCCGCCGAAATTCCCCGGGATGCTGAATGCGGCCGTGCCGCGGCCGAAGGGAGACCGTGATGTGGGGGCGGACTCCGGCGGGACTGGGACGGAAACAGGGGCACAGGGCACCACCGTGCAACAGCCGCCGTCGAGCCGTGCGGATCTCGGGAACGGAAGCAGCGGTCCTCGGGCCGAGGCCATCGGTGCCGTCGCGCCCCTTCCGGTTGCGGACACGTCGATGCGGATCGACAGCGTCACGGCACCTCCGGCTCCCACCACGGCCCCCAGCGTCACACCCGTTACCTCTCCCACTGGGACGCCAACCCCCAGCGGTGGTCCCGTCCCTCCGATGGCGCCCGGACTGGTCAACCCCACGCGAAGCGGTACGTCGCGAGCGTCGGGTCCGACCGGAGCACCGAGAGCCGGCGGCCCGCCTCTGGGGAGGGTGGCACAGGCAGGCGCTGCAGGAGACCGCTCTCCGGCGGCCGGGCGTCCAGGAGTGACGGGCGGCGGTCCCCCGGTGGGGCGCGCCGGCGCCCCTGGCCAGACACCCACAGCCGGTAGACCGGGAACGACAGGTCAGCCTGCTGCGGGCCGTACGAGCGGCATCGTGGGCGGTACGCCTCAGCAGCGCCCCACCTCAGGTTCCTCGGGCTCGCGCATTCCGCGCGGAACCGTCATCGGAAGCGGCGGGACATCGGCGGGGCGCCCTCCTGCCGGGCGAGTCGGCCAGCCCGGGGTCATCGGCGCGAACTCGAATGGCGCACCTCGGCCCGGAGGCCGCGGCACTGCCAGTTCGAACGGCGTGGTGGGCACCCCACGCGGCAGCGCTTCCGGTTCACGGCCCGGCGCTGGCGGTTTCACCCAGGGTGGCTCCGGACTCGTACGTGGTTCCGGTCGGAACCGGCCCAGGGATGAAGAGCAGGAGCGCACGGGGTCAGAGCGTCCTGACTATCTGACGGAAGACGAAGAGACGTGGGCGGCTCGACGGCGTGGTGCCGTGCCGCCGGTCATCGAATAGGCACACGGAAGGTGCGGAAGTCAGGATGACGGCAGGAATGAGCCGGGCCCGGAAGCACGGAGCGCCTCATGAAGTGCGGCGTACGCTGCTCCGCGCGCTGGCTGTGGCCGGCGCGTGCACCTTGGGCATTACCGGAGTGGCCCCGGCCGCCGTTGCCGCGGATGGTGTGCAGTCGAAGCAGTGGTACCTGGACGCGATGAACACCGAGGAGATCTGGAAATCCACCACCGGGGAGGGCATAAAGATCGCCGTCATCGACTCCGGAGTTAACGCGTCCACCCCGTCGCTCAAGGGACAGGTGCTCAAGGGATTCGATGCCACGGGCACTCCTGGCGAAGCCACGGATGACTACAGCGGCCATGGAACAACCATGGCTGAACTGATCGCCGGTACAGGAAACGGTGGTGGGCTGCGAGGCCTGGCACCAGGCGCGAAGATCATCCCAATGCGCATCGCGGACACTGAGATGCAGAACAATCAGTCGGTCAATGCTTTTGACTCAGAGGACGCCATCCGAGCAGCGGCCGACAGTGACGCGCAGATCATCAGTATGTCGTTTGGCAGCGAGTTCTCGTCTCCGAAGGAACGGGAGGCGGCGAAGTACGCTGAAAGCAAAGGGAAGCTGTTCTTCGCGGCCGTTGGAAACACCGGCGCGAAAGACAACAAAAGAGAGTACCCCGCCAGCTATCCGCAAGTTGTCGGTGTCGCCGCCACAGAACCCGAGGGTCGCGTAGCCGACTACTCCCAGCATGGGGACTTCGTCGACATCGCCGCCCCCGGCAGTGACATTCCTCGTTGGTGCGACGAGAATTTCACCAAGTACTGTGACGGTGACGGCGGAACCAGCGCGGCCACCGCGATCGCGTCCGCCTCCGCCGCCTTGATCTGGTCCGCCAATCCTGACTGGACAGCGAACCAGGTCCTCCGCGTCATGTTCGAGTCCGCCGGCCGAGGCGAGGACTGGAAACCGGGCACGGTCAGCAACTATGCCGGCCACGGCGTCGTGCGCCCCGGCGCCCACATCAACCGTGGAGTGGGCAAGCCCGGTGACCCCAACCTCAGCCCTCTGACCAACGAGCGGACGCCGGGCTCTCCCGGCGCGCCCGGCTCGTCCGAGTCCTCCGCCTCCTCCGAGCCTTCCGGGTCGGCATCGGCACCGGCCTCGGGGGCTTCGAGCGCCCCGGGCGACGGGGACGGGGACAAGGCCGTCGCCGCGGGCGCCGGCAAGAGCACAGAGGACGACAGCCAGTTGGGCCTGATCCTCGGTGGGGCCGCGGTCGTGGTGGTCCTCGCGGGCGGAGCCTTCTTCATCCTCCGCAAGCGCCGCGCCGCCTGACCGTATGACCCGCACCTACCTCACCACACCGCCCCGGCCCCGGCATCCACCCGCCGTCGAGGCTCACGCACGGCCCGGGGAGACACACACCCACCGGGATCTTCGAGAAAGGAAGACCAATGGCAGTCCAGAAGGTCAATGGCGTTGCCCTCAAGTCGCTCCAAGGCGAGCTCACCAACAGCTTTGACGACGTCAAGGGGCAGCTGCACGCGCTGCAGGCGACGATCGACAGCCTCGAAGGCGCCTGGCGTGGTATCGGCGCCGGCGCGTTCAACGCGAAGCAGACGCAGATCAACAACAACATGGTGGGCATCGGCAAGCTGCTGCTCAAGTTCCAGGAAGCGATCGAGGCCGCTCGTACGATCTCCGGCAACACCGAAGATGAGGTCGAGGCGGCCCTGAAGGGCATCGACGTGGTCGACGGCTACTCCGGCGACGCCACCGCGACGGCTCAGACGTCGAACCTCAGCAAGTTCTGATACCTGATGGCCGTCCCGCGAACTCGGCCATCGCACCACACCCAGGCAGTAGTTGGAGGACACCATGGCATATGACGACGGCACGATGATCGTCACTTACGCTTCGCTTGAGGCCGCCGCCGGCGACATCAAGAAGCAGGCGGACAAGCTCGACCAGAGCCTCAAGGCCATCCAGGCGAAGATCCGTTCCGTGTCCGATCTCTGGGAAGGCGAGGCGCGTGAGGCGTACAACGTCGCCCAGGCCGACTGGGACCGGAGGGCCACCGAGATCCACAGCAACCTTCTGAAGATCTCGTCCGCGGTCCGCGAGGCAGCCCCCGCCTACCAGAGTGGCGACAAGCGGTCCGCCGCGAACTTCCAGTAGGCACAACGGCGGTAGCCGTCACAGGTCAGGGTGGGCACGCACGGGAGGTGCCCACCCTGACCTGTGTCCGACGACGACCTCAGCGACCGGTGGATCCGTCGATCTGCTCGCGGAGGATGTCGGCGTGGCCGGCGTGCCGGCCGGTCTCTTCGATCATGTGCACCAGCACCCATCGCATCGACGGTGCCGACCCCCTGTGCGGCGGGCGCGGGGCGGGAAGGGCCAGATCCGGGCAGGCGTCGATGACCTGGTTCGCTCGCTCGACGGTCTCGCGGTAGTCGGCGAGCACGCAGTCGACGGTGTCCTCCGCCGACGGCCGCATGGTCGCGGACCAGTGGTCGGCATCCTCGCCGAGGAAGTACAACCGTTCGACGAACGCCAGATGCTTGAGCAGCCCGAGAAGGCTGGTGCCCGAGGGCACTCCACTTGTCCGGACCTGGGGTTCCGGCGTGCCCTCGACCTTGTCCGCGATCGCGTTCCGCAGATAGTCGAGGAAGCCCCGCAGGGTGGCCTTCTCGTCGGCGCCGGTCCTCGGCGGGCCGGTGTCCCGCGACCGGGTCCGAAATCGTCGCGCAGGTTCTTCTGGCATCGAATCAGTCCCTTCCGATGTGACGTCGTGTGGTTCGGGAAGCCGTACGGCGGTCATCCGGTCGTCCGGTCATCCGGCGGTGCGCTGGACGAGCAGGACGTTGTCGACGACGGTGGCGGTCTCGTCGGCGGGCCCGGTGGCGAGACGCCGGGGCATGTCGGCGCGCAGGACGGACCAGTGAGCGGGGTCGAGATCAAGCTCGGCGGCGATCTCGGTGGGGGTGGGGTAGTGGATGTCGGGGTTCTGGTTCCATGACCAGGGCGCGGTGGAGCCGTGGTCGACGATCAGCAGGAGACCGCCGGGGTGCAGAGCCCGTGCGGCCCTGCGCAGGACCTGGCCGCGGAGCAGCGGGAACGGCGTGTGGAAGTACTGGGCGGAGACCAGATCGAACTGGTCGTCCGGGAAGCTGCCGGCCAGATCGTGCCGCTCGGTGGCGACCCGGTCCGCGACGCCGAGACCGTGGGCACGTTCCCGTATCCGTTCGAGGGCGGTGGCGGAGATGTCCACGGCGGTGACGTACCAGCCCTGCTGCGCGAGCCAGATGGTGTCGCCGCCGGCGCCGCAGCCCAGGTCCAGGGCCGTGCCGGGGCTCAGCGGGGCGGCGGTCTCGGCGAGCAGCGGGTTGACGCGTGCGTCCCAGTCACGCCGGGTGCGGTAGTGCCGCTCCCAGAGCTGCTCGGCGCCCTCGCCTGCCGCGCCCTGGTCGCCCGCGTCGTCGGCGGTGGCGGCGGGTGGCTGGGGTCGGGTGGAATCCATCTGAGGTTGCCCCTTCGTCAGCCGGCATGCCGAGCGCGATCCGATACGCACCTTCGACGCCGGTGGGTTGTACCGCCAGCATCGCCACCACCGTTTCGCCCTTGCAAGAAAAGTTGCGGATCCGCATTATCGACTCATGGGGAACCTCGCGGAAGACGTTTTGGCAGGAGTCGGACCGCGTCTGCGCGCCCTGCGCCGGGCGCGGGGCGCCACGCTGGCGGCGCTGGCAGACGAAACAGGCCTCACAGCGAGCACTCTGTCCCGTCTTGAGAACGGCAAGCTCCGCCCCACGCTGGAACAGCTCCTGCCCCTGGCGCGGGCGCACGACGTCCCGCTCGACGATCTCGTCGCGGCGCCGCCCACCGGCGACCCGCGCGTCCATCTACGGCCGGTGCGGCGATCCGGGCTGGTGATGGTGCCACTGACCAGGCGGGCCGGCGGTATCCAGGCCTACAAGGTGATCTATCCATCGGCCGGCCGGGCACCCACGATGAACCCGCAGACCCACGAGGGATACGAGTGGTTCTACGTCCTCGACGGACACGTCAGGTTCGTGCTCGGCGAGCGGGAGTTCCGGCTCGGCGTCGGCGAGGCCGCGGAGTTCGACACCCGCGAACCGCACTGGATCGGCAGCGCCGACAGCCGGCCCGCGGAGCTGCTCGCCCTCTTCGGCGCGCAGGGAGAGCGCGCACATCTGGCACCGTCCGGCCACTGACCATCTCGGCCCGGCTCGACCGTCCGCCGGCCGGCACATCCGACAGGGCACACGGGCACACGGGCACACGGGGACAGGCAACACCGTCAAAGTGGAGTGATCGCCGCCGGCGCCCCGCACGCATGGCTGCCCGTACTGGCACGGACTTTTCGTTTCAGGCTCCGAGCGTGGCCGTCGGCGTCTTGCCGTCCTGCGCTTCCCGCGCGCGTTCCGAGAAGGTGGCGGCGAACTTCGTGATCAAAGTGTCAGCCATGTCCACCTTGGGAGCGGCTTCTCCCGTGACCAGCACGATGACGGCGCCGACGCGCACTTGAGCGATCGCCCCCTTCGACCCTTCGTCCATGGACGCGTTCAGTCCCCGCACGGCGTCACGGCGCTCGCCGATCGCACCGAGGTTCAGCTTCCTCGCCTCG
Source organism: Streptomyces sp. NPDC039430 (assembly GCF_055639435.1). Classification (NCBI taxonomy): domain Bacteria; kingdom Bacillati; phylum Actinomycetota; class Actinomycetes; order Kitasatosporales; family Streptomycetaceae; genus Streptomyces; species Streptomyces sp. NPDC039430. Next base: position 167,416 of record NZ_JBVKAK010000012.1, read on the forward strand.
GGCGTCCTCTCCTTCCACGCCTCCCACACCGATTCGTACGCCGATTCAGCGGACGCCGTGTCCTTGTACGCGAAGGCAAGGAACGACACAACGGGTTTCCTGTCGGCCAGGAAGGTTGAAGCACCTGTGAATTGGACGTTGTCGCAGGAGTTCCCTTCCTCTCCGGGGCAACGCGTCACACCCTTTGATACGGCTTCCTCAAGGGGATACGCCGTGGGAGCGAGCGAGACTCGCCAACCGGGCATAGCCTTCGCGTCCGGCAGTATCGCCTGTGTCTCCTGCGCGTTGAGGGGCTTGCCGTCGCTCCCTCCCGCCTCCGGTTCCGAGTTCCCGCCGCAGCCGGCGAGGAGGACCAGGGCGACACAAGCGATGGCGACACAGCTGCCTCGACTGTCGGTCAGTTTTGACATAGGGCTGCCTTCCGGTTGATGCGAATGGGTTGGACCGGGGGTCCGAGATGCGTTGGGCGGCCCGGTCGGCGATCAGTCGAGCCGCGCACGCGGACGATGCGATGGGCCCGCCGATTGCGAAACCGATACGCATGGTCAGGGCGCGGTGCAAATGCGGGATGTTCTCGCCCGCGCGCCCAATGTCACGCGCTGGAGAGGCAGTTCACCACGACGATCATCCGTACGCCGGGCCGCGTACGGATCCGTGAGGTGAACAGTACGCGTAACGCCCGGTGACCGTGTGTGGTGAGAGAGTGCGTGGCGGGGCGAACACGCGAAAGGTGGCCGGACGTGACGGCTGGCACGGACGGTGGGGCGGCGCGGCATCTGTCACGGCAGCCGGGGCTGGCGAGTTGGTTTCGGCAGTGGGCACTGCTGGAGGCGGAGGCGGTCAACCTCTACACCTACGAATGCCGGTTGATCCCGGGGCTGTTGCAGACGGAAGCGTATGCGCGGAAACTGTTCGCCGATCGGCTCCCGCCCCTGGGCGATGACGAGATCGAGACCCGACTGGCCGCCCGTACGGAAAGGCAGCGCCTGCTGCGGGAACGGCCCAACACCGCGTACAGCTTCATCATCGAGGAGCACCTGCTCCGGCGACGCACGGGCGGGACGGCGGCCGTGAGGGAGCTCATCGACCGCATCCTCGAACTTGCCGAGCTGCGGAACATCGAGATCCAGATCATGCCGTTGGCGCGGGAGAGCCACGCAGGCATGGACGGCCCGGTGCAGCTGTTGGAGACGCCCGAGAACAGGTGGTTTGCCTACTGCGAGGCACAGGAGAGCGGGCAGTTCATCTCTGACCCGAAAGTGGTCAGCATGCTCCAGATGCGGTATGCCAGGATGCGTTCACAGGCTCTCTCTTTGGAGGACTCCGTGAGCCTGTTGCGGCAGATGCGAGGAGCGGCATGAGCAGCACGGAACTGGCCTGGTTCAAGAGCAGTTACAGCGGCAGCTCTGGCGACAGTTGCGTAGAGGTGGCGCTGTCCATCCACGACACGGGACAGGTCGGCACCGTGCATGTCCGGGACTCCAAGGTGCGACAGGGCCCGCAACTGACCCTCGCCCCCGGGACCTGGAACAGCTTCCTGCGCTACGCGACCCGAGCCTGATCCGTAGCACGCACGCTCGCTCGCGACACCACCTGCGCCGCGGACGCCGCGTGGGCACTGTCGTGGTGCACGTCAGAGATCGACTTTGCATTCACCCGCCGCGGGAGCGGCGGACGTGTATGCCTCGATCAACTTCAGCACCGCGGAAGCGTCCGCAGGGTCGCCGCCGACCCGTACGGTCGCGTAGAGGTCGCCGTCGACGTCTTTGTCGATCGTGGACGGCTCCTCGCACCGCATCAGCCCGACCCCGCCCTTGCCCGAGTAGCTGTACCGCTTGTCGGCGGTGACCTTGTCACCGGGATCCGCGCCGATTGTCTTCGAGGCGATCTCCGCTACCGGGGTCCCGGCCTCGTACCACTCGACGGACGTCGACAGCGCGACCTTGTCGTCCACCGACACGTAGCAGCGCTTGACGCCACTGGCCGTCCGGGAGCGCTCAGAGACCTTCTCCCCCTCAGGAAGCAGCGGATCCAGCACCTCCGCCGGCACGCCGACGCCGCAGAGCGCCGTGGGGGTCTCGTACGGCTGTGCCGGTTCCGAGCACGCGGAGACGAGCAGGACGAACGAGAGGACCCCCAGGTCCGCGGTGAGCCGACGGCATGCGGCGTGCGGGCGGTTCTCATGGCTTCTCATACGTTCCCTTGTGTTCTCTCCCCTCAGTGCCAGGCAACAGTGTCCACCAGGCGAGGCAGTTCGAGAGCATACAGCGATGCGGTCGTCAAACTGACCGCCGAGAGTGCCGCGATCGGAATCAGGAACTTCTTCGACATGACAGTCACGCGATTATCCCTCTATTTGGTGACGACATCGCGGCAAAGCGCAGATCAGTCGGGAGCGAAAGCGGTGACCTGGGGCTGGACGGCTACTCAGGGAGCTCGGAAGAGAGGTTGTACTTCTTGAACTCCTGGAGCCGCTAATGCTATGCACGTGAATCGTGAGGGCACTCATCCGATTGTTCGACCGCCTTGGTGTAGGCGGGGATCAGAGATTTCATCGAGGATTTGTCGTCTCGGTTGGATGTGAATACCTGGATGACGGTGAAGAGATTCTGATCGGGATGTGTCGAATCGGTGCAATCCTCTGTCCTACCGACGGCTCCGGTACCTGAGTAAAGGTACATATTGTCATCCGTGACTTGTCCGGGGTCCACCTTTGCATGTACGGCGGCCACGTCGCTGACGCCACCCCCTCTCGCCCACCATATGCGGCTCGCAATGACGGCGATTTTTCCGTCCACGATAATGTTGCATTGCGTAGTTCCGCCATTGGGTGATTCTTTCTGCGTGGAGATCTTCTCTCCGGGCGGCAAGAATGGTGACAGCAGATCGGATTCTACGGTTACGCCGCACAGGGATTCCGGGACAGCATACTTCCGCTCTTCGCTCTTTGGTGTTGAGCAGGCTGCCAGTACGGTTCCGAAGGTGATAGCTGTCGCCAAGAATGCAATTTTCCGAGGTGTCAGTGAGGGACTGGCCTGGGAGTATATCAAGACTAAAGACCTCTCTGGGCTGGGTGCGAATTACTCAAGGTGGGAGATCAATTGCTGACGGTGTGGCATCAGATATCCGTCTTGAGGTCCGGGGCCATGGAATTCACGCTCGCTTCGGATGCCCTGAACCCGCTCTGTGCTCCAGTACGCGCCCATTCCCCCGCATCCGCAAGATCATCCCTCGTATGCGCCGCTACCGCGAGTTCGGCCGCCATCTCGGTGTACTTGGTGTTTTTCTGCAGACCGCTTTCCCAATACTCACCCATGACGGGTCCTGCTTCGTCCTTGGCCTTGCCCTCGGCGTCTTTGAACAGCTCTTCCAGGACCGTACTGGTTACGGTGCCTGCGGCCCCCCCGGCCGCGGCCCCTCCAGCTGGGCTGGCGATGAAGGACGTGCCGACGCCGACGCCGGTGCCGACCACGCCCGATATCCCGTTCTTCCACTGGGCCACGGAGTGCTCGTAAGCCTTGTCCTTCTCTTCGGCCTCCCCTGCGACGGCCTCGGCGCGCGCTTGCGCAAGGGTTCCTGAGACTTCGCCCGATCCATGAGCAACTTGTTCAACGACAAACTGCGGATCTTTCGAGTAGCGCAAATCTTCTGGAAGATCAGGGTTCAGGTGATAGTCCATCAGGTTTGCCATATAGGCTTGCTGGCTCACTTCAACCGCTGCGTATCCCTCTTCGTTCTGGCCCACGGTGAACAAGAATCGCGTCACATCGCGATGCTCCATTTCAGCCTGCGCGCCGGCGAGCGGGAAGAGCCTGTCCGTGTCCTTATCGACGTCATCAGTCATCGCTCGGTTGATATCCGGCAGGTATTCCGACGCGATCTGCCCCATGCTGTCGGACATGAAACCATACTTGGTGAGGCGCTCGTTATCTTCTGAGATGGACTCGACGATGTTCTTCATCAGCTTCGCCTGATCCGCGTTGTGCGGTGGCGTGTCAGCGGTTGGCATTTCGCCCGCCGGGTGGCCGGTCGTAGCAGCTTCCAGGGCCAGCGCCAGGTTGTTCCGGCCTGAGATGCTGTTGTCGCGGTTTTCGTCCATCTCCGGCGGCCAGTCTCGCTCCTCGAAGAGATAGTCGAAGTTGGAGAGCGATTCCTTTGCGCCCTTATCGGTCTTGAAGTCGTGGTCCTCGTCCTTCGAGAGGAACGGGTCGTTGAAGAAGTCCGTCGCGGCGTCGGGGCTGTTCGACAGCGCCTTCAGGTAGCCGATCATGGGGTCCGAGCCGGAGTCCTCGCCGGTGCGGTTCAGGTTCGGGGCCATTCCCATGTGGGTCCAGACCGTTGCCCCGTGGCGGCCGTTGCTGGTGGCCGCCTTCTCGGTCTCCATGAGCTCGGTGCCGTAGCTCTTGAGGAACTGGTCGTCGAAGTTGCCCCAGCGCATCAGGTTGCTCATGACCTGGAAACCCTGAGTGGTGCTGTTCTTGTTTACGGGCTGGCTTCCGAGATCTGTCATCTCCCACTTCCACCGCTGCATTTCAGGCGTGTCCGCCTGCGTCGCGGTGGCGAGCGTGAGGCTGAGATTCTTCTGCAGATCAGCGAGCTCTTCGCGCCGAGCGGGGTATACGTCCCTGTTCTTGTTGGGATCGGTGATACCTGCCCAGAACTCCAGTGTCCCCTTGGGCCCCAGCTGCTCGGCGAAACGCTCGGCGAAGAGTTCGTCGCCCGAGTACTTCTTCAGGCCCGCGTTGAGCGCGTCGAACTCCTTGACCGTCAGGTCCTCCGGATTCTTCTTCGCGATACGGGCCAGGTTCTCGGCCTCCTTGATCGCGTTGGCGGCCGCATCGCGATCGGCGTACTTCTGCCCCGAGAATCCGTAGTCGGTGAGATCGACGAGTGCCTTGAGCGACGTGGACGCGGTGCTGTCTATCTCCGTCGCCGTCCTGAGGATTCCCTCAAGCTCGTCCCGCAGGGCGTCGACGTCCTTCTGACCGTTCGCCGGCGCCGGGTCGGGGTTGGGGGTGACGGTGAATCCGCTGCCCGTCGGTCTGACGGACATGTGGTTGTTCCTGCCGCGTTCGACCGCTTCCTTGAGCAGGCGCTGCTGGGTCTTCAACTCACCCTGGGTGTCACGGAGGATGTTGCGGATGGACTCGGCCTGGGTATGGGCGTCGCCGAACTCCCCGGCGGTCTTGCCGATGAATTCCCGGGAGACAGTGGCGTTGACGCCGGCCCAGTTGGCCTTGATGGCCTTGCCGTGGAGTCCGTCCTTCGCGTCCGTCTTCAGGTCGGCGAGCTTGCCGAGCATCTTCGTCCAGTCGTCGACCGCATCGTCGAGCAGCTTGAAGTTGGCAGAGTGAAGAGCTTCGAAATCCATGGGCCCGCCCCCTAGTCCTTCTTGTCTTTCTTGTCCTCGCCGTAGATCTCGTTCTTCTTGCCGGGCTCGGCCCACGACTCGTCGAAGCCGGCGTCAAGGGTGGAGATGCTGCTCACATGACGCTCGATGAAGATCTCGTCGCCCTGATGTGCCTTGTCCGTGAAGTCCATGTGGTTCGAAATGAGCGCGCAGGCGTCCATGAGCGAGTTGAGCTGTCGGTCCCAGCGCACCGCTACATGACTCAGGGCGCCGCCGAGCTCGAACCCCTGGTTCTTCAGATCGGTCGCGGCGGTGTCGGTGCTGGTGACCCGTGCTTCCTCCCACAACCGGTTGTAGAGCTTGAACGCCTCGTCGCCGATCGCCGCCAAGTCCTTCTGCGTCACCTCAAGATCACCGGTCGGACCGCCCGCGTTGGGCCGGTCTTCCTCCGGGATGCCGTTGAGCCGCATCTGTGCCGGCTGGTTGGCCGCCGCCGCCGACGCCTTCAGCTGTTCCCACTCGTCCCACGCCATCTGTCCATCTCCCCGTGTTCACTGCCGGATCGCCGCGTGCTCGGATCGCCGCGTGCTCGGATCGCCGCGTGCTCGGATCGCCGCGTGCTCGGATCGCCGCGTGCTCGGATCGCGCCATGCCCGGACCGGCCCGTCGACCGGTCAAGCCATCAGGCCATCAGGTCATCAAGCCACTCGACCCGTCAACGCGCCCTCGTTCACTCGTCAGTAGCGGTCGCACGGGATGTCCGCACGAAAGCTCAACGCCCGGCCCACGCCCGGCCCACGCCCGGCCCACGCCCGGCCCACGCCCGCCCTACGCCCGCCCCACGAGAGCTCACGACGCCATCCCCGCCAGCCGGAACATCTCCACGGCCTGCCACCCGAGGAACAGCGCCACCCCGATCAGCGCCAGCTTCCGCCCCCGGATCAGCCCGTCCGACGGTTCGTGCGCCTCAGGGTTCTCGAAGCGTCTCGCCTGGAAGCGCCACCACGCCTTGCGCTGGTCCACGAACGCCAGGCCCAGGAACAGCACCGCGAAGGAGGCCGCGAAGACCCCCGCCCCGGTCACCGCTCCTCCTGCGAGGGCATCAGGCCCGTCTGCACCAGCGGGTTCCCGCGCCGGCGCGAGACGAAGATTCCCCGTCCCACCGGCATCGGGCGCATCCTCACGTTGCCGAGCACCTCGCCCTCCTGCGGGTCGCCGGAGAGCAGTACGCCCTGTGCGCCGAGCTCCGTCATCCGCTGCAGGAACGGCTCGTACGCGGCCCTGCTCGCGCCCGCCGCGTTGCGGGCGATGATGAAGCGGACGCCCACGTCGCGCGAGAAGGGGAGCAGCTCCGTCAGCTTCCCCAGGGGGTTGCCGCTCGATGTCGAGACCAGGTCGTAGTCGTCGACGACCACGTACACGTCCGGGCCGCGCCACCAGCTGCGCTCCCGCAGCTGCTGCGCCGTGACATCCGCCGACGGCGTACGGCGCCGCATCAGGTCGACCAGGGCGTCCACGTGGTGCTCCATGTTGTTGGACATGGGGACGTACTCCGCCAGGTGCGTGGCCGGAGTGGCGTCCAGCAGCGCGCGCCGGTTGTCGATCACGAAGAGCTTGCACGCGTCGCCGTCGTACCGCTCGGTCAGCTGCTTGATGAGCAGCCGCAGCATGTTGGTCTTGCCGGCCTCGCTCTCGCCGAACACCAGGAAGAACGGGTCCTGTTCGAAATTGACGAAGACCGGTTCCAGGTTGTTCTCGTCGATGGCGAAGGCGACGCCGCGCTCCGGCTGGGCGAAGCCCGCCGGGAGGTCCGCCACCGGCAGTTCGCGCGGAAGCAGCCGTACGGCGGGAGCGCCAGGCGCCGTCCAGTGCCGGGACACCTCCTGGTTCATCGCGGCGGTGGCCTCGGACAGATCGCTGTCCGAGTTGATCCCGTCGATCCTCGGGACCGCCGCCATGAAGTGCAGCTTCTCCGGCGTCAGCCCGCGCCCCGGCACCCCGGAGGGGACATTGACCGCGGACTTGCGGTCCAGCTCGGAGTCCATGGTGTCGCCGAGCCGCAGCTCCAGGCGGTTCATCAGATGGTCCTTGAGATTGGCCCGGACCTCCATCGAGCGCGAGGCCGTGAGGATCACATGGATGCCGTAGCCCAGTCCGCGCGCCGCGATGTCGAGGACGGCCTGCTCCAGGCCCTCGTAGTCCGAACGGAAGTTGCCCCAGCCGTCGATGACCAGGAACACGTCACCCCACGGCTGCTCCGTCGGCGAGATGTCGCCGCGCGCCCGCAGCCTGCGGTACGTCACGATGGAGTCGATGCCCGCGGCGCGGAAGTACTCCTCGCGCCGCGACAGGATCCCGTACACCTCGGCGACCGCGCGCCGCACCCGCTCGGGGTCGAGGCGCGACGCGACCCCGCCGACATGCGGCAGGCCGGCGATCGACGACATACCGCCGCCACCGAAGTCGAGACCGTAGAACTGGACCTCCTGCGGCGTGTGGGTCAGCGCGAACGCCGAGATGATCGTCCGCAGCAGCGTCGACTTGCCCGACTGGGGGCCACCGACGATCTGCATATGGCCCGCGGCCCCGGAGAAGTCCCGGTAGAGCGTGTCGCGGCGCTGCTCGTACGGCTTGTCGACCACACCGAGCGGTACGACGAGACGGCCCGCGCCCTCGAACCCGGGCTGCGTCAGCCCGCGTCCCTCCACCCCCGCGAGTCCCGGAAGCAGTTCGTCGAGCGCCGGCGGGTTGTCCAGCGGGGGCAGCCACACCTGATGGGCCTCGGCGCCCCGCCCCTCCAGCCGCCGCACGATCACATCGAGCACGGAGTCGGCCAGCGCGTCGTCCTCACTCGTACGCGCCTCGGGCACGTCGGGCCGGGTGGTGCTCGGCTCGACGTACCGTACGGGCACCGGAGCCGCCGTGAACGCCACGGGCCTGCGGTCCACCGGGAGCGGCCCACCGGGGGCCGTCGCCCGCTGCTGGTTCGTGCGGTACACACCGGACACATAGGCGGCCTTGAACCGCACCATCTCGTCCGTACCGAACTTCAGATACCCGGAGCCGGGCACATTGGGCAGCTGGTACGCGTCGGGCACGCCCAGCGCCGCGCGGGACTCGGCCGCGGAGAACGTCCGCAGACCGATCCGGTACGACAGATAGGTCTCCAGACCGCGCAGCCGGCCCTCCTCCAGCCGCTGTGAGGCCAGCAGCAGATGGACGCCCAGCGACCGGCCGATGCGCCCGATCTGCACGAACATCTCGATGAAGTCCGGCATGGCGGTGAGCAGTTCGCTGAACTCGTCGATGACCAGGACGAGAGAGGGGATGGGCTGGAGGGGCGCGCCCGCGGCCCTCGCCTTCTCGTAGTCATGGATGTTCGCGTAGTTGCCCGCGTCGCGCAGCATCTCCTGCCGGCGGTTCAGCTCACCGCGGATGGAGTCGCCCATGCGGTCCACCAGCGTCAGATCGTCCGCCAGGTTGGTGATCACCGCGGCGACATGCGGCATCTGCGACATCCCGGCGAAGGTGGCGCCGCCCTTGAAGTCCGCGAGGACGAAGTTGAGGGTCTCCGACGAGTGCGTGACGGCCAGGCCCAGTACGAGCGTACGCAGCAGCTCGGACTTGCCGGAACCCGTCGCGCCCACGCACAGACCGTGCGGACCCATGCCCTCCTGCGCGGCCTCCTTCAGGTCCAGCATCACCGGCGTGCCGTCCTCGCCGACCCCGATCGGGACCCGCAGCCGCTCCGCCTGGGAGCGCGGGCGCCAGGTGCGGGTGACGTCGACGGAGGCCGCGTCGCCCAGATTCAGCAGATCGGTGAAGTCGAGGTTGGCGAGCAGCGGTTCGTCGTCGTCCCCGCCCGAGGCCACGGTGAGCGGCGCCAGCTGGCGGGCGAGCGCCTCGGCGGCCTCGGCGCTCAGCTGGTCGGGCGCGCCGTCGTACACCAGGCCGTGCCCCGACTCCAGTTGCAGCGAATCGGGGTGGACGACGACGGACAGGCCGCCGCGCGCGCCGGTGACCTCGCCGGGGACGACCTCGATGACCGTCACGCCCTGGAGGCCCTCCGCCGCGGCGAGCGCCGACATGGCGGGTACCGACTGGCCGTCGAGTACGACGACGATGTGCGGCTGGTCGAGCAGCGGCTGGCCGCCGGGCTGGAAGCGCGGACGGCCCTCCAGACGGCTCCCCAGCAGCTCTTCCAGCTCCCGTGCGTCGGTGGTGATCAGCCGCCTGCTGCCCGCGCCGTCCGTACTGTCCGGGACCTGCACATGCGGCAGCCACTTCGCCCACTCCCACCGCGGGGCCGCCTCGCGCCCGGCGGCCACGGCGATGACCAGATCGTCGGGGGAGTGCAGCGAGGCGAGCGAGCAGACCACCGCGCGGGCCGTGGAGCGTACGCACTCCGGCTCCCCACTGACCGTCAGGTGGTAGAAGGCGCGCAGCGAGACGGCCATCGGCAGCCCGCCCAGCGTGCTGTGCGCGGTCAGGAACTGCTGCATCGCCCCCGCGGTGAGCGGCTCCAGATCGTCCACCGGCGCCGTCTCGGGCGCGATGAGCGGGGTCGCGAGCTGCTGGTTGCCCAGACCGATGCGCACCTGCCCGAAGTCGACGTCGCCCACCCGGCGTTCCCAGACCCGGCTGCCCTCGGCGACCAGCGCCCACAGCTGCTCCGGCGACGGATGGAGGTAGTACTGCGCGTCACGCTGGAGGCGCGCGGTGCGCAGGACCGTACGCCGCGTCTGCGTCAGGTACTTGAGGTAGTCGCGCCGCATGTCGGCGAGCTGGCCCTGGGTGCCCCGGCGGTAACGGACCAGCATCGCGATGGCCATGGCGACCGTCGACGCGATCATCACCATGCCCATGATCCGCATGATCGGGTTCGGGGTCATGAAGAAGAAGACGACCGAACCGCCCATGCCCAGCATCGGCAGCAGCTGCATCAGCGCGCCCTCCTGCTGTCCTCGCGGCAGCTCGGGCGGAGGTTGCACTTGCACCTGCTCGCCGGGTACTTCGGCGGGCAGGACCCGTGGTGGGCGCTTGACGACGATCTGGCTCACAGCTCACCAATTCCCTTGCCGGACGGAATGTTTCCTATCGGCGCCCCCGTGGCGACGGGTTCCATCCGCGGGGAAGGATCCTACTTGCGTGGCGTGAGGAGGCATGGCGGTAGGGTGACGCGACGCGTTTGCGCACCCGTGAACTACTGCAAAAAACAGGGTGATTCGGGTCGTAGCGCAAGGCCCGGTCTCAGCACGCGGCCCACGATCCACACAATCCATTCCCAGGACCCGCCCACGCACACGATCCAGGCACGGGATCCGCGCACCGGACCGCGCACGCGGTCCACGCCCACGATCCAGCAGAATGACGCGCACGATCCATCAGAGTCGCAAGGAATCACAAGGGGGAACAGCAGGTGAGCATGACGGCCCAGACGGCCCGAGCGGCGGCCGCGGGAACCGGTCACCCCGGTCCCGTGGCTCCGGCCGGCGGCGGGACCGGCTTCTGCCGGATCACGGTCGTCGCGCCGGACGGCCGCGTCGACGTGGCACTGCCCGAGGACATCCCCATCGCCGATCTCTACCCGGAGATCCTCAGGCTGTCGGGACAGAGCCCCGCCGAGGGCGCCCCCGTCGGCTACCACCTGGTACGCCGGGACGGCACCGTACTCGACAGCGCGCGCTCCCTGGCCGCCCAGCGCATCCTCGACGGCGAGCTGCTCTCGATGCGGCCCTTCGCCGAGTCCCTGCCGCCCGCGGTCTTCGACGATGTCTCCGACGCCGTCGCCTCCGCAGTCGCCCGCGACAGCACGCTCTGGACCGACGGCCTCATGCGCGGCGCCGGGCTCTTCGGCGGCTCGGTCCTGCTGGTCCTGCTCTCCTTCGTCCTGTGGACGGCCGACCCCCGGCACGACATGCACGGCCTGCCCGGCATCCTGGCCGCCGTCACGGCCGTCCTGCTGCTCGCGCTCGCCGGCGTACGCGCCCGGATCTACGACGACCGGGGCTCGTCCATCGCCCTGGGCATCGGATCGCTGGCCCACGCGGCCGTCGCCGGTTCCGGACTGCTGTCGCCCGCGCAGGGCCAGGGCACCGGCAGGCTGCAGTTCCTGCTCGCCTGCGCCGCCGTGCTCGTCGCAGCGGTGATCCTGATGATCGTCACCCCGAGCGGGGACGGCGCCTTCGTCGCGTTCGTGTTCGCCGCCGCCATCGGCCTGCTGGTGACCTTCGCCGCGATCATGACCGATATGGCGCCCGTCGAGACCGCCGGGGTCTGCGCCCCGCTCGCCGTGGGAACCCTGGCGTTCCTGCCCGGCCTCTCCACCCGCTTCGCCCGGCTTCCCATCGGCTTCGAGCCGCCCCGCTCGTCCGTCGGCGACTACGGCGCCGACCCGGTCCCCCAGGGCCCGGTCGACGCCGAGCGCATCGCGGCCCAGGCCCGGCGCGGCCATGAACTGCTGGTCGGCCTGGTCGGCGGCTGCGCGCTGGTGGCCGTGGGCGCCGCCGCGGTGCTCGGCTTCTCCGACAACGTATGGGGACAGCTGCTCGCGCTCGCCACCGGCATCGCCATGCTGATGCGCGCCCACCTCTTCCGCTACACCGCCCAGGTCGGCTGCGCCCTGGCCGCGGGCCTCGGCGCCCTGGCGCTGCTGGTGCTGGGCCTCTGCCTCAACCCGCCCTCGGAGCTGATCCAGGAGGCCCTGCGGGGTGACGGCACGGCGCTCGACATCCGTACGGTCTGGCTCACCACCGCGGTCGCGGCCGTCGCCGCCCTGATCACCGCCATCGGCCTGATCGTGCCGAGCAAGGGCGTGACCCCCTTCTGGGGCCGCTTCCTGGAGATCGCGGAGGCCTTCGTCCTGCTGACGCTCGTACCGCTCTGTCTGGCGGTCTTCGACGTCTACCACTCCATCCGGGCGCTGACCTCCTGACGAGGCTGGTACGCTACGTAGCGGCCGTTTGTGTACGCGTTCCGGAACCGTCCGGAACAGCGCCCAACGGATCCCCGCCTCCCGAGTAACGGAAGCTCCCCAGAGTATTCGACCTGGGGCACTCGGTGGCCACGAAGACCCACGAGGAGTACGCGTGTCGCTCGACGCCGCTACGAAGAAGCAGATCATGACCGAGTTCGGCACCAAGGAAGGTGACACCGGCTCCCCCGAGGTCCAGGTCGCCATGCTGTCGCGCCGGATCTCGGACCTGACCGAGCACCTCAAGACCCACAAGCACGACCACCACTCCCGTCGGGGTCTGCTCATCCTGGTCGGTCAGCGCCGCCGGCTGCTGCAGTACCTGGCCAAGAAGGACATCCAGCGCTTCCGTACGCTGGTCGACCGCCTGGGCATCCGCCGCGGTGCGGCCGGCGGTGCCAAGTAAGACACCGTGAAGGGAGCGGTTCCCACTTCCAGGGGACCGCTCCTTTCGCGTACGCGCGTACGTTCCGCCGCGCACGCGCCGGGGTACGGGTGGGCCGGCCACCCCCGTACCGGGCCCACGAGCGCCCCGCCCGGGACAACCGGAATGTCATCCCGCGGCGAAGCTCAGTAATCTGGTCGCACGAGCACAACTGAAGAGGAGAAGCGAACTCCGCCGCCGCCGGTCCTCGGTAGTGGCTCCCGGAAGGCGCGCGGCCCATGCCGCGGGCCCGGGTGCTTCGATCGAAGACCGGCCCGCACCAAGGAGCGCTTCTCCGCCACGTCCCCTGCCACACGGGCACCGGACGAACACGAGGAGAAAACACTAGTGGAGAACGAGACCCACTACGCCGAGGCCGTTATCGACAACGGAACCTTCGGCACCCGCACCATCCGCTTCGAGACGGGACGGCTGGCCAAGCAGGCCGCCGGGTCCGCCGTGGCCTACCTGGACGACGACACCATGGTGCTGTCGGCCACCACCGCCTCCAAGAAGCCCAAGGACCAGCTCGACTTCTTCCCCCTGACGGTGGACGTCGAGGAGCGGATGTACGCGGCCGGCAAGATCCCCGGCTCCTTCTTCCGCCGGGAGGGCCGGCCGTCCGAGGACGCGATCCTCACCTGCCGCCTGATCGACCGCCCGCTGCGCCCCTCCTTCAGGAAGGGCCTGCGCAACGAGATCCAGATCGTCGAGACGATCATGGCGCTCAACCCCGACCACCTGTACGACGTGGTCGCCATCAACGCCGCCTCCTGCTCCACGCAGCTGGCCGGCCTGCCCTTCTCCGGCCCGATCGGCGGCACCCGTGTCGCCCTGATCAAGGGCCAGTGGGTCGCCTTCCCGACGCACACCGAGCTGGAGGACGCCGTCTTCGACATGGTCGTCGCCGGCCGCGTCCTGGACGACGGCGATGTCGCGATCATGATGGTCGAGGCCGAGGCCACCGAGAAGACCATCCAGCTCGTCAAGGACGGCGCCGAGGCTCCCACCGAGGAGATCGTCGCCGCCGGTCTGGAAGCCGCCAAGCCCTTCATCAAGGCGCTGTGCAAGGCCCAGTCCGACCTCGCCGCCAAGGCCGCCAAGCCCACCGGCGAGTTCCCGGTCTTCCTCGACTACCAGGACGACGTCCTGGAGGCGCTGACCGCCGCCGTCAAGAGCGAGCTCTCCCAGGCGCTCACCATCGCCGGCAAGCAGGACCGCGAGGCCGAGCTGGACCGCGTCAAGGAACTCGCCGCCGAGAAGCTGCTCCCGCAGTTCGAGGGCCGCGAGAAGGAGATCTCCGGTGCCTACCGCGCGCTGACCAAGTCCCTGGTCCGCGAGCGCGTCATCAAGGACAAGGTCCGTATCGACGGCCGCGGCGTCACGGACATCCGTACGCTCGCCGCCGAGGTCGAGGCCATCCCGCGCGTGCACGGCTCGGCGCTCTTCGAGCGTGGCGAGACCCAGATCCTGGGCGTCACCACCCTCAACATGCTCCGCATGGAGCAGCAGCTGGACACCCTCTCGCCGGTGACCCGCAAGCGCTACATGCACAACTACAACTTCCCGCCCTACTCCGTCGGTGAGACCGGCCGCGTCGGCTCCCCGAAGCGCCGCGAGATCGGCCACGGCGCGCTCGCCGAGCGCGCCATCGTGCCGGTGCTGCCGACGCGCGAGGAGTTCCCGTACGCGATCCGCCAGGTCTCCGAGGCGCTGGGCTCCAACGGCTCGACGTCCATGGGCTCGGTCTGCGCCTCCACCATGTCGCTGCTGAACGCCGGTGTGCCGCTCAAGGCCCCCGTCGCCGGTATCGCCATGGGCCTGATCTCGCAGGAGATCGACGGCAAGACGCACTACGTCGCCCTCACCGACATCCTCGGTGCGGAGGACGCCTACGGCGACATGGACTTCAAGGTCGCCGGTACGAAGACCTTCGTCACCGCGCTCCAGCTCGACACCAAGCTCGACGGCATCCCCGCCTCGGTCCTGGCCGCCGCGCTGAAGCAGGCCCGCGACGCCCGCCTCCACATCCTCGATGTGATGAACGAGGCCATCGACGTCCCGGACGAGATGTCCCCGAACGCCCCGCGGATCATCACCGTCAAGATCCCGGTGGACAAGATCGGTGAGGTCATCGGCCCCAAGGGCAAGATGATCAACCAGATCCAGGAGGACACCGGCGCCGACATCACGATCGAGGACGACGGCACCATCTACATCGGTGCCGCCGACGGACCGGCCGCCGAGGCCGCCCGCGCCACGATCAACGGCATCGCCAACCCGACCATGCCGGAGGTCGGCGAGCGCTACCTGGGCACGGTCGTCAAGACCACCACCTTCGGTGCGTTCGTGTCGCTGCTCCCGGGCAAGGACGGACTGCTGCACATCTCGCAGATCCGCAAGCTCGCCGGCGGCAAGCGCGTGGAGAACGTCGAGGACGTCCTCGGTGTGGGCCAGAAGGTCCAGGTCGAGATCGCCGAGATCGACCAGCGCGGCAAGCTCTCCCTGATCCCCGTCATCGAGGGTGAAGAGGCCGGAGAGTCCGAAGAGGCGAAGGACGAAGCCGCGAAGTGACAGCCAGCTCCAGGACGACGGCCCGCACCTCCTCGGAGGCGCGGGCCGTCGCCCGTACCCAAACCCTGCTCAAGGGCGAGAACGGCATCGGTAAGGTCCGCCGTACGACCCTCCCCGGCGGTCTGCGCGTCGTCACCGAAACCCTCCCGTCGGTACGCTCCGCCACCTTCGGGATCTGGGCGCAGGTCGGCTCCCGCGACGAGACCCCGGCGCTCAACGGCGCCACGCACTATCTGGAGCACCTCCTCTTCAAGGGCACGACCCGGCGCAGCGCCCTCGACATCTCCTCCGCCATCGACGCGGTCGGCGGTGAGATGAACGCCTTCACGGCGAAGGAGTACACCTGCTACTACGCGCGGGTGCTCGACACCGATCTCCCGCTGGCCATCGATGTCGTCTGCGACATGCTCACCGGCTCGCTCATCGAGGCCGCCGACGTCGACGCCGAGCGCGGGGTGATCCTCGAAGAGATCGCCATGACCGAGGACGACCCGGGCGACTGCGTACACGACCTGTTCGCGCAGACCATGTTCGGCGACTCCCCGCTCGGCCGGCCGGTCCTCGGCACCGTCGACACCGTCAACGACCTCGACCGCGACCGGATCGCCCGCTTCTACAAGAAGCACTACGACCCGACGCGTCTCATCGTCGCCGCCGCGGGCAACATCGACCACGCCACGGTGGTACGTCAGGTCCGCAAGGCGTTCGAGAGGGCCGGCGCCCTGTCCCGTACGGACGCCGCGCCCCTGGCCCCCCGCGACGGCAGCCGCGCCGTACGCACCGCGGGCCGGGTGGACCTGCTGAACCGCAAGACCGAGCAGGCCCACGTCGTCCTCGGCATGCCGGGCCTGGCGCGCACCGACGAGCGCCGCTGGGCGCTCGGCGTGCTGAACACCGCCCTCGGCGGCGGCATGAGCTCCCGGCTCTTCCAGGAGGTACGGGAGAAGCGCGGGCTCGCCTACAGCGTCTACTCGTACACCTCGGGCTTCGCCGACTGCGGGCTCTTCGGGGTCTACGCGGGCTGCCGGCCCAGCCAGGTCCACGACGTCCTGAAGATCTGCCGCGACGAGCTCGACCGGGCCGCGGAGGACGGACTCGGCGACGAGGAGATCGGCCGCGCCATCGGCCAGCTCTCCGGCTCCACCGTCCTCGGTCTGGAGGACACCGGCGCGCTGATGAACCGGATCGGCAAGAGCGAGCTGTGCTGGGGCGCCCAGATGTCCGTGGACGACATGCTGGGGCGGATATCCGCCGTCACCCCCGACGACGTACGGGCGGTCGCCCGCGACGTACTGGGACACCGTCCCTCGCTGTCCGTCATCGGACCCCTCAAGGACAAGCAGGCGGACCGCCTCGACGACGTGGTCTCCTGACCGGGCCGCACCCCCGACGCTGAAGGAAACAGAGCAATGAGCAAGCTGCGCGTGGCCGTTCTCGGAGCCAGGGGCCGTATCGGCGCCGAGGCGGTACGGGCCGTCGAGGCCGCGGACGATCTGGAACTGGTCGCGGCCCTCGGCCGGGGCGACAAGCTGGAGACCCTGGTGGAGACCGGCGCCCAGGTCGCGGTGGAACTCACCACCCCGGCCTCGGTGATGGGCAACCTCGACTTCTGTGTGCGCCACGGAATCCACGCGGTCGTCGGCACCACGGGCTGGACCGACGAGCGGCTCGCACAGCTGAACACCTCGCTGGCCGCCTCCCCGGAGACCGGCGTGCTGATCGCGCCGAACTTCTCCATCGGCGCGGTCCTCACCATGAAGTTCTCCGAGACCGCGGCCCGCTACTTCGAGTCGGTCGAGATCGTTGAACTCCACCATCCGAACAAGGTCGACGCGCCCTCCGGCACCGCCGTCCGTACGGCCCAGCTGATCGCGGCGGCCCGCACGGCGGCGGGCAGCGCCCCGCAGCCCGATGCCACGGTCACGGCGCTGGACGGCGCGCGCGGCGCCGATGTCGACGGGGTGCCGGTGCACTCCGTACGGCTCCGTGGCCTCCTCGCCCACCAGGAGGTCATCCTCGGCGGCGAGGGCGAGACCCTCACCGTCCGGCACGACTCCCTGCACCACAGCAGCTTCATGCCGGGCGTCCTGCTCGGTGTGCGGCGCGTGGTCTCCGCCCCAGGCCTCACCTTCGGCCTGGAACACTTCCTCGACCTGAGCTGAGCCCATGCGTGCGAAGATCACCTACTGCGTCACGGCCGCCGTCCTGGTCGTCTACTTCGTCCTGGTCGGCAGCCGCGGAGTGCTGCTGATCGAACACGGCACGGCACTCACCGTCACCTTCGGTGTCGCCGTGCTGGTCCTGCCGCTCATCGGCGTCTGGTTCCTCTGGAAGACCACCCAGTTCGTCGCCCGCGCCAACCGGCTCGCGGCGGAGCTGGACGCCGAGGGCGGCCTGCCGGTCGACACCCTGGCGCGTACGGCCGGGGGCCGGATCGACCGGGACTCCGCGGACGCCGTCTTCGCCGAGCGCCGGGCCGAGACCGAGGATTCCCCCGACGACTGGCGCTGCTGGTTCCGGCTCGCGGTCGCCTACCACGACGCCCGGGACACCCCCCGGGCCCGCAAAGCGATGCAGCGGGCCATCGCGCTCCGTGACGGCAAGCCCGTACGGGCCTGACCACCCGGGCCGCCCCAGGCACCCCGGGAGCGCGCACGACAGAGCGGGGCCCGGCCTGCCACGGCCGGACCCCGCTCGGTACCGCTCTCCTGTCCGTACGACGGCGTCAGACGCCGCGGTACTCGTCGCCCCAGGCCTCCACCGTGTCGGCGGCCCGGTCGAACGCCTCACCACGCGACAGGAAGTCCGCGTTGTGGTCGGTGAGCAGCTGAATCGGCTCACCCTGCCGGCGTACGAGGACGAGCGCCTGCCCCTGTACGGTGCGCGGCAGCCCGAGCCAGCGAACCGGCTGCTGGACGGTGCGTACGGCCGTGACCTGGTCCCAGGACATGGTCTTCGTCAGCAGCAGGCCCACCCGGCGTACGCCGTGCCGGCTGACCCACGCGCCCACGCGGAGCAGGCGCAGGGCCGCGGCGATCACCACCCCGGCGACCACCAGACACACCGTCGCACCGGACAGCGCGCCCGCGAACGCGATGATCATCGCCGCGAGCAGAACGAACGAGGCGAGCAGCAGAAGCAGCGCCGCCGCCACCACGCGCCAGGGGCCTGGGCGGTACGGACGCCGCCAATGATCATGATCGTCGAAGGGCAGCGCGACGTCATCGGTCGCGTCAAAAGCCCGGTCGGCCGTCAAGAAGGGCAGGGGCACGACTGATCCTCACTCACAAGCACGCTCGATTGCTGTGCCCGGTGAGGCTATCGATCCCTGGCCCGACCGGACCACCCCAGGGGGGCCGGACGAGTCAGCGGCCCTGTGACGCCTCGGACTGCTGCGTGTGGCCGGCCGACTGATTTGTGTCCAGGGACGGCAGTCCGAACAGCAGCGCGCCGGTGAACCCGGCGACGACGGTCAGTCCGATCAGCGCACGGCTGACGACCTCGGATGTGCTGGCCCGGTGTTTGGGCGGGGGCGCGACGTTACTGCGGAAGCTGTCGGCCTCGGCGACGAATGCGAACGGGACGGCCTCTCGCCGGCGGAACATGGAGGGACTCTCCTTGCGATCTCGTGATGGAACGCCGCTGGTGTGTCAGCTGCTACTCAGTGAGACGAACAACAGCCCCATTCGGTGCCCGAATTCCCCGAATTGACCAACGAACGGCGCCCGGCGCCGGCCCGTCCGTCGCTGTCGGTGCCGAGCCGTAGAGTGGGCGCCGCCCGTGCGATGCGAATGGAAGGACCCCGCCGGTGAGCGACACCCCCGCCGAGACCGAACCGAGCTTCCGCAGCGATGTCACCGTCGAGCTGGTCAAGCACGCCGCCGGTGACTCCGATGTGCTGTGGGCCGCGCGCGTCTCCACCGCCGGCGAGCAGTCCCTGGAAGAGCTCTCGAAGGACCCCGAGCGGTCTAAGGGACTGATCAATTTCCTGATGAGGGACCGCCATGGCAGCCCCTTCGAGCACAACTCGATGACGTTCTTCATCAGCGCCCCGATCTTCGTCTTCCGCGAGTTCATGCGGCATCGCGTGGGCTGGTCGTACAACGAGGAGTCGGGCCGCTACCGCGAGCTCCAGCCGGTCTTCTACGTGCCCGACGCGTCGCGCAAGCTCGTCCAGGAGGGCCGTCCCGGGAAGTACGTGTTCGTCGACGGCACCCGCGAGCAGCAGGAGCTGACCGGCCGCGTCATGGAGGACTCCTACACGCGGGCGTACGAGGCCTACCAGGAGATGCTGGCGGCGGGCGTGGCCCGTGAGGTGGCCCGTTCCGTGCTGCCCGTCGGGCTCTTCTCGTCGATGTACGCCACCTGCAACGCGCGCTCGCTGATGCACTTCCTCGGCCTGCGCACCCAGCACGAACAGGCGAGGACCCCGTCCTTCCCGCAGCGGGAGATCGAAATGGTCGGAGAGCGGATGGAGGAGCACTGGGCGAAGCTCATGCCCCTCACCCACGCGGCCTTCAATGCCAATGGCCGGGTCGCGCCCTAGAAGGCACTCCGGGCCTGTCCGGGGCACAGATGTACGGTCGGCCGAGTGAAGTGTCCGGATTGCGGCGTTTCGAGAAGTTCATCTAGGCTGATCAAACGGACCCGGCACTGCTTGAACCCCCGAGCAGGCAGTGCCGGGCTCCTCTTGTCCCGTCCCCCAAAGGGACACGGTGAGCTGAGCAGCGAGTAGCGTGTTACCCATGGCTCCGATCTCCACTCCGCAGACCCCCTTCGGCCGGGTCCTCACCGCCATGGTCACGCCCTTCACGGCGGACGGCGCAATCGACCTCGACGGTGCCCAGCGGCTCGCCGTCCATCTCGTGGACGCGGGCAACGACGGCCTGGTCCTGAACGGCACCACCGGTGAGTCGCCGACCACCAGTGACGCGGAGAAAGAGCAGCTGGTACGGGCCGTCCTGGAGGCCGTCGGAGACCGGGCCCATATCGTCGCCGGCGTCGGCACCAACGACACCCGCCACAGCCTGGAGCTGGCCCGCACAGCCGAACGCGCCGGAGCGCACGGACTGCTCGCGGTGACCCCGTACTACAACAAGCCGCCGCAGGAGGGCCTTTTCCGGCACTTCTCCGCCATCGCGGACGCGACGGGCCTGCCCGTCATGCTCTACGACATCCCGGGCCGCAGCGGTGTCCCCATCGACACCGAGACGATCGTCCGTCTCGCCCAGCACCCGCGCATCGTCGCCAACAAGGACGCCAAGGGCGACCTCGGCCGCGCCAGCTGGGCCATCGCCCAGTCCGGTCTGGCCTGGTACTCCGGCGACGACATGCTGAACCTCCCGCTGCTCTCCGTGGGCGCGGTCGGCTTCGTCTCCGTCGTCGGCCACGTCGTCACCCCGGAGCTGCGCGAACTCCTCGACGCCCACCTCACCGGTGACGTCCACAAGGCCACCGAGATCCACCAGAAGCTGCTCCCGGTGTTCACGGGCATGTTCCGCACCCAGGGCGTCATCACCACCAAGGCCGCGCTCACGCTGCAGAAGCTGCCGGCCGGACCGCTCCGCCTCCCGCTCGTCGAGCTGTCGGACCACGAAACCGCTCAGCTCAAGATCGATCTGGCGGCCGGCGGGGTACAGCTCTAGTCACAGACTTCACAACTGAATACGCGAAGACATAACCCATCGAGACAAACCGAGACATCGGTTTCACCCCGGACATCGGTCCATACAGACAACAGCAAGTGCACGAATGTCATGCGCGCCACGTGCCACTGCGGCACGTGGCGCGTGTGGTGAGGAGAGTCTTTTGAGTCATCCGCATCCTGAACTCGGCGCGCCGCCGAAGCTGCCCAAGAACGGCCTGCGTGTCACCCCGCTCGGAGGTCTGGGCGAGATCGGCCGCAACATGACGGTCTTCGAGTACAACGGCCGTCTGCTCATCGTCGACTGCGGCGTCCTCTTCCCCGAGGAGGAGCAGCCCGGTATCGACCTGATCCTGCCGGACTTCACCACCATCCGGGACCGCCTCGACGACATCGACGGGGTCGTGCTCACCCACGGCCACGAGGACCACATCGGCGGTGTCCCGTTCCTGCTCCGGCTGAAGCCCGACATCCCGCTGATCGGCTCCAAGCTGACCCTCGCGCTGATCGAGGCGAAGCTCCAGGAGCATCGCATCCGCCCGTACACCCTTGAGGTCACCGAGGGCCACCGCGAGCGCATCGGGCCGTTCGACTGCGAGTTCGTCGCGGTCAACCACTCCATCCCGGACGCCCTGGCCGTCGCCATCCGTACTCCCGCCGGCATGGCGGTCCACACCGGCGACTTCAAGATGGACCAACTCCCGCTGGACCGCAGGCTCACCGACCTGCCCACCTTCGCCAAACTCGGCGAGGAGGGCATCGACCTGCTGCTCTCGGACTCCACGAACGCGGAGGTCCCGGGCTTCGTCCCGCCCGAGCGCGACATCTCGAACGTCCTGCGTCAGGTCTTCGCGAACGCGCAGAAGCGGATCATCGTGGCGAGCTTCGCGAGCCACGTCCACCGCATCCAGCAGATCCTCGACGCGGCACACGAGTACGGGCGCAGAGTCGCCTTCGTCGGCCGCTCGATGGTCCGCAACATGGGCATCGCCCGCGACCTGGGCTACCTCCGGGTCCCGGCCGGTCTGGTCGTCGACGTGAAGACACTCGACGACCTTCCCGACCACGAGGTCGTCCTCGTCTGCACCGGCTCCCAGGGCGAGCCGATGGCCGCGCTCTCGCGCATGGCCAACCGCGATCACCAGATCCGGATCGTCCAGGGCGACACGGTCATCCTGGCGTCCTCGCTCATCCCGGGCAACGAGAACGCGGTCTACCGTGTGATCAACGGCCTGACCCGGTGGGGCGCGAACGTCATCCACAAGGGCAACGCCAAGGTCCATGTCTCGGGCCACGCCTCGGCCGGCGAGCTCCTGTACTTCTACAACATCTGCAAGCCCAAGAACCTGATGCCGGTCCACGGCGAATGGCGCCACCTGCGCGCCAACGCCGAACTGGGCGCGCTGACCGGGGTCCCCAAGGACCACATCGTCATCGCGGAGGACGGCGTGGTGGTCGACCTCGTCGACGGCAGGGCGAGGATCGTGGGCAAGGTCCAGGCCGGCTACGTCTACGTGGACGGCCTGTCGGTCGGCGATGTCACCGAGACCTCCCTCAAGGACCGCCGCATCCTCGGCGACGAGGGCATCATCTCGGTCTTCGTGGTGGTCGACTCCACCACGGGCAAGGTCGTCGGCGGCCCGCACTTCCAGGCCCGCGGCTCGGGCATCGAGGACACCGCGTTCTCCGCCGTACTGCCCAAGGTCGAAGAGGCCATCGGCAAGGCGGCCGCGGACGGCGTCGCGGAGCCGCACCAACTCCAGCAGCTCGTGCGCCGCACGGTGGGCAAGTGGGTCTCGGACACGTACCGCAGGCGTCCGATGATCCTGCCCGTGGTGGTCGAGGTCTGAGCCATCTGACGCGTCGTCCGATGCGTCACCCGGAGCGGGGGGCCCCGATTTGCTTCGAGGCCCCCCGCTCCAGTACGTTTACGGTTCCACCCCGCCGGGAACCCGGGTTAATCACATGCCTGGGACCTTCCGAATGGGGGTGGGAATCCGACTCGGATCACTCTGATAAAGTCGGAATCGCTGGAAAGGGAAACGCGAAAGCGGAAAACTGGAAGGCGGCCCTGCTCCGACGGGGAATCGGACAGGAAAGAGTCTGATAGAGTCGGAAACGCAAGACCGAAGGGAAAAGCCCGGAGGAAAGCCCGAGAGGGTGAGTAC